>NZ_JBIAXP010000022.1:0-177007 GCF_042896795.1 Kitasatospora sp. NPDC001261 | reverse complement strand
ACGGTCAGGGTGGTCGCCGTGGTCAGCAACCTGCCTGCGGTGACTCTGCGTTGCATCGAGGCTCCTCGCATGTGGGGGTCCTCGACCGCGGACGGCAGGGGCTGGTGGCACACCGCGGGGCCGTATCAGGGGGACGGCCGTGCGGGCCGTCCGCGCTCGGGTGCCCGAACACTCACACGACGTCATGCCCAGGTCAATGCCCGGTGCGCGCGGGGCAAGGGGTTGGCAAATTCCGTCAAGCCCGTCGGTCCGGCTTTGCGTCAAGCTGGGCTTTTCTTCAAGTGGTTGAGACCACCTCATGTACGAGGCGGGTGGCCATCGAGTACCGTCCTCCTGATCCGAGTCGTCGGAATCACTGGAATCGTCGACAGGCCCGGCGGCCGGCCGGGGACGACGCGCCCGGGGAGGCAGCCGTGCAGCGGAACCGTGTGGCCCCTGCGGCGGCGGGGCCGGCACCGCCGACCGGCCGGGGGCAGGACGCCTGGCGGGAGTTCGGCGCCCGGCTGCGGCACTGGCGGCGCCGGGCGGGCCTCACCCAGGCGCAGCTCGGCGCCGGGATCGGCTACGACCACACCGCGGTCAGCAAGATCGAGCACGGCGCCCGCCGGGTCACCCCCAGGGTCGCCGACCGGATCGACGACCTCCTCGGCGCCGCAGGGGAGTTGAGCGCCGCCTGTCAGCGCGCCGAGAACGCCGAACTGTGCGACCCGGACGCCATCTCGCCCGCCCTGCTTCGGCCCCCGCTGCCGGGCGGCGCGCCGGCCGGCCCGCCCGCCCCGACCCCGGCGCCCGCTCCACCGCGACTGCCGGACTACGGGCTGCTCTGTCCGCTGCACGGCGCCGAGGGCTGCGCCGTCCCCGAGCCCGGGGAACTCGCCGCCCTGCACGCCGAGTTCTGCTCCGCCGAGGCGCTCGCCGACCCGGCCGCCGCCCGCCCGCTGGACGCCGTCACCGCACACGCCCTGACCGGCCTGCTCGCCGCCCGCCTGCGCTCGGGCGAGACCGGCGACCGCCCGGTCCTGGTCGCGGCCGTCGAGCGCACCCTGCGCGCGGTGCTCGCGAGGCTCGCCACCGCCCCCGCCGGGCAGCGCGGCCCGCTGGTCCGGCTGGCCGCCGAGCACGCCCACGCGGCCGGCGCGCTGCGGATGCAGGACGGCCGCAACGCCACCGCGATGGCCTGCTACGACCGCGCCCTCACCTGGGCCGGGCTGGCCGCGGACCGGGCCACCCAGGTCGGCACGCTCAGCGACATGAGCATCCTGGCCCGGCTGGACGGCGACCCGGTCGCCGCCCTCGGCTACGCCCGCGAGATCGAACGGGCCGCCCCGGACCGGCACTGGGCCGGTGCGATGGGCCGGATCAGCCGGGCCCGGGCGCACGCGCTCACCGGCGACGTGCGGGCGACCGTCCGGCAGATCGACCTGGCCCGGTCGCACCTGGACCACATCGGCGCGGAGGACGAGGTCGACGTGCCCTGGCTCTCCATCGCCTCGATGCGGATGCGGGTCGAGTCCGCCGCGGCGGCCGCGCTGCGCGACCTCGCCGCCGCCACCGACGACCCCCGGCTGGCCCGCCGGGCGCTGGACGCCACCGAGACCGCCCTCGGCCTGCTCGGCCCGGACCAACTGCCCTCCAGCCGTCTGCTCTTCATCGTCCGCGCGGCCGACTGCCACGTCTGCGCGCACGACCCGGCCACGGCCGTCGACCTGCTCGGCCCCGCCCTGGAGGCGACCGGCGCGACCGCGCTGCCCGCGCTGGTCGAGTACGAGCTGCGCGGTCTGCGCGACCGTCTCGCGGCGCACGCGCCCCGTGCCGCACACCGATGGGCGGAGCCGGCCCGCTCCTGACCCGGGGGTGCTCCTGGAGTCGCGGCGCCGGCCGTGGGATATGGCCGGATCGATAGCCGCGCGCGGCGGCGCAGAAGGGGCGCACATCAGCGCTCGAAGATCTGCACGACTGTTGTCACACACCGTCAAGTCCCGCTTCTTCTCGACAATGCGCCCCCTTCGCGCCGCACAGACGTCAACTTCGTGCGCGTATAGTCCGCCGATCGGGTCATTCATGGAGTTAACACGTCGAATGACTGTCACGGCGCGCGTCGCCCGCTAGAGTCTCTGACGTTTCCAGTCGTTAGTCCGCGAAGAACGGGGGGCGCGTGCTGTCAGCCATTGCCCGCCGGCTCGCCCATCCGCTGCTGCTCCTGGGTGTGCTGTGCACAGCCGTCGCGACCCTGCACTTCCGCTGGGGGCCGGACCGGGTCTCCCCGCTCTTCCTGATCGCCGTCCTCGTCTACCTGGCGGTCCTGGAGCGGGTGATCCCGTACCGGACCGACTGGCATCCGAGCCGACGTGAACTCGGCTGGTACAGCGTCTACTTCGCGCTGAGCATGGTCGGCGGCGCACTGGCCCAGGGGCTGGTGGCGACGCTGGTGCAGGTGCTCGGCCCGGCCCACCCGGCGCTGCCGTTCGCGGTGGAGATCCCACTCGCGCTGCTGGTCGGCTCGCTCGGCGACTACCTCGTGCACCGCTGGTCCCACCGCAACAGGTGGCTCTGGCGGCTGCACGGGGTGCACCACGTCCCGGACAAGGTGAACGTCGCGAACAACGGCGTGAATCATTTCCTGGACGTGTTCGTCGCGCAGTCCGTGGTGCAACTGTCGCTGGCGCTGATCGGATTCTCGGCGGATTCAGTGTTCGTGGTCGGAATATTCGTCCTGGCTCAGGGGTATTTCGTCCACGCCAACATCGAAGTCCGCATCGGTCCGCTCGGCCACGTCCTGGCCGGGCCGGAACTCCACCGTCTGCACCACAGCACCGACCTCGCCGAAGCCGGCCACTACGCCTCCGACCTCTCGCTCTGGGACCACGTGTTCGGGAGCTTCACCTGGCGGCCCGGCCGAGTGCCGAAGGCCGTCGGCCTCACCGACCCGGCCGCGTTCCCCGCCACCGGCGAACTCGGCGCCACCCTGCTGCACCCCTGGCGCCGGGCGAAGACCACCGAGCAGTCCGTCTGACACCCGGCCCGAGCGGCCGCTCCCACCTGCCCGTGTCCCCGGCGCCACGCCATCACCACCCCGGATTGGATCATGACCTCCTCGCCCTTCGCCGTGCCCCGCGAACGCATCGCGATCACCGGTATCGGCTGCCGCCTGCCGGGACACGCCAACGACCACCGGTCCTACTGGCGCAACCTGATCGAGGGCCGGGACTGTCTCACCGAGACGCCCGCCGACCGCTACGACACCGGCACCCTGGGCAGCAGGGACCGGGCCAAGCCGGGGCGGCTGATCGGCGGCCGGGGCGGCTACATCGACGGCTTCGACACCTTCGACCCGGACTTCTTCGGGATCAGCCCGCGCGAGGCCGAACACATGGACCCGCAGCAGCGCAAGCTCCTGGAGGTCAGCTGGGAGGCCCTGGAGGACGGCGGCCTGCGCCCCGGCGAGCTGGCCGGCCGGGAGGTCGGCGTCTACATGGGCGCCTTCACCCTCGACTGGAAGATCCTCCAGTTCGCCGACCTCGACTTCGCCACCATCGCGGCGCACACCGCCACCGGCACCATGATGACGATGGTGTCCAACCGGATCTCGCACTGCTTCGACTTCCGCGGGCCGAGCGTCTCGATCGACACCGCGTGCAGCTCCTCGCTGGTCGCGGTCCACCTCGCCTGCCAGAGCCTGCTCCGCGGCGAGACCGAACTCGCCCTGGCCGGCGGCGCGTTGCTGCACATGGCGCCGCAGTACACGATCGCCGAGACCAAGGGCGGCTTCCTCTCCGCGGATGGCCGCTCGCGCGCCTTCGACGCCTCCGCGGACGGCTACGTCCGGGCCGAGGGCGTCGGCGTGGTCGTGCTCAAGCGGCTCTCCGACGCGCTGCGCGACGGGGACCCGGTGCACGCCGTCATCCTCGGCACCGGCGTCAACCAGGACGGCCGCACCAACGGCATCACCGTCCCCAGCGCGGACGCCCAGGTCACCCTGATCGAGCGGGTCTGCGCCGAGGCCGGGGTGCTGCCCGGCAGCCTCCAGTACGTCGAGGCGCACGGCACCTCCACCCCGGTCGGCGACCCGATCGAGGCCGCCGCCCTCGGCCGGGTGCTCGGCGTCGGCCGCCGCGCCGGGGACCGCTGCTACGTCGGCTCGGTCAAGACCAACATCGGGCACACCGAGGCGGCGGCCGGCGTCGCCGGGCTGATCAAGACCGCGCTCGCGATCAAGCACCGCCGCATCCCGCCGCACCTCAACCTGGAGCGGCCCAACCCCGGCATCGACCTCGACGCGCTGCCGTTCGAGATCCCGACCGCCCCGGTGGACTGGCCCGAGCACCGGGGCCCGGCCCGGGCCGGCGTCAACTCCTTCGGCTTCGGCGGCACCAACGCCCACGTCCTGCTGGAGGAGCCGCCGCGGCCCGGGCCCGCCGCACCGGTGGCCGAGCCGGCCCGCACGGTGCTGCCGCTGAGCACCAAGGACGCCGCCGGACTGCCCGAACTGGCCGCCGCCGTACGGCAGGAGCTCGCCGGCGGGTCGTCCCTCGCCGACCTCGGCCACACCCTGGCGCACCGCCGCCAGCACCTGCCCGAGCGGCTCGGCGTGGTCTACTCCAGCCGGGAGGACCTGGACGAGGCGCTGGCCGCGTACGAGCGCGGCGAGGAGCACCCGCGGGTGGTCCAGGGCCACGCCCGGGAGCGCCGGCAGCGCCGGCTGGCCTGGGTGTTCACCGGCATGGGCCCGCAGTGGTGGGGCATGGGCCGGGGGCTGTACGAGCACGAGCCGGTCTACCGGGAGGCCGTGCGGGCCGTCGACCGGGAGATCCGCGCGCAGGCCGGCTGGTCGCTGCTGACCGAGCTGGACCGCGACGAGGCGGACTCCCGGATGGCCGAGACCTGGCTGGCCCAGCCCGCCAACTTCGCCGTCCAGGTGGGGCTTTCGGCGCTCTGGCGGAGCCACGGCCTGCGCCCCGACGCGGTGGTCGGCCACAGCACCGGCGAGGTCGCCGCCTTCCACGAGGCCGGGGTCTACGACCTGGCCGACGCCGTCCGGGTGGTGCTCGCCCGCAGCCGGCTCCAGCAGCGCCTGGCCGGCACCGGCACCATGCTCGCGGTCGGCCTGCCGGAGGCCGAGGCGGAGCGCCGGATCCGCCCGTACCGCTCCCAGATCTCGCTCGGCGCGGTCAACAGCCCCTCCGCGGTGACCCTGGCCGGGGACGCCGAGGCCCTCGGCGAACTGGCCGAGGAGCTGCGCCAGCAGGGCGTCTTCGCCCGCCTGCTGGACGTCGAAGTCCCGTACCACAGCGTGCGGATGGACCCGATCCGCGGCGAGCTGGTGGCCGCGCTCGCCGCCATCAAGCCCCAGGCGGCCCGGCTGCCGCTCTACCTCACCGCCCGCGAGGGGCTCGCCCGCGGGCCGGAGCTGGACGGCGAGTACTGGTGGCAGAACGTCCGCAACCCGGTGCGCTTCCGGGCCGCCGTCGAGCGGATGGCCGAGGACGGGCACGGGCTGTTCCTGGAGCTCGGCCCGCACCCGGTGCTCGGCCACGCGATCCGCGAGTGCGCGGAGCAGGCGCACACCCTGCCGTCGATCCGCCGGCAGCAGGACGAGCCCGAGCGCCTCGCCCGCAGCCTCGCCGAACTGCACACCCTCGGCGTCGAGTTGAGCTGGGACGCGCTGCACCCGGCCGGCCGCCCGGTGCCGCTGCCGGCCTACCCGTGGCGGCGCGACCGGTACTGGGTGGAGCCCAAGCCGGTCGAGCAGGTCCGGCTCGGGCGGCTGGACCACCCGCTGCTCGGCCGCCGCACCGCGAGCGCCCAGCCCGGCTGGACCGGCACCCTCGACCCCGAGCGGCTGCCCTACCTGACCGACCACCGGATCGAGGGCCAGGTGGTCTTCCCGGCCGCCGGGTACCTGGAGATGGCCGCCCAGGCCGTCCGCACCCTGACCGGCGGCACCGAGGTGACGCTGGCCGAGATCGAGCTGAACCGGGCGCTGTTCCTCTCCGAGACCGAGCCCGTCCCCGTCCAGCTCGGCTACGCGCCGGAGGACGCCCGCTTCACCATCGCCTCCACCCCGGCCGGCGGCGAGCCGACCGTGCACGCGGGCGGCCGGGTCCGCACCGGCCAGCGCCGCTCCTACGGCCCCGCACCGGACCTGGACGCCCTGCGCGCCCGGGGGCGGCACCTGGACGGCCCGGACTGCTACCGGCAGCTGGCCGAACGCGGCTACGACTACGGCCCCGCCTTCCAGGCCATCGCCGAGGTGTGGGCGGGCCCCGGCGAGGCGCTGGCCCGGATCCGGCCGACCACCCAGCTCGGCCCGGACGCGGCCGACCACCACCTCCACCCGGTGCTGCTGGACGGCTGCTTCCAGACCCTGCTCACCACCCGGCTGGCGGTGCCCGAGGGCGGCAGCGTCCGGCTGCCCGTCTCGATCGCCGAGGTCCGGCTCGACGCGATCGGCGACCGCCCGCTCTGGGTGCACGCCACCGTCACCCGGGACAGCGGCGAGGAACTCGTCGGCGACCTCGCGCTCTACACCGAGGACGGCACCCCGGTCGGCCGGGTCACCGGCTTCCGGGTCGCCGACGTCGCCCAGGCCCCGGCCTCCGTCGGGCTGTCCACCATCGACGGCTGGCTCACCGAGGTCGACTGGGTGGCCGCCGCCGAGGCGCCCCTCGACGAGACCCCCGGCGACCTGCTGCTCTTCGCCGACGAGGGCGGACTCGGCGACCGCCTGGCGGCCCTGGCCGCCGGGCGCGGCACCCGCTGCCACCTGGTCCGGCCCGGAGACGAGTACCGGCACGGTGAGGGGCACTCGACCGTCCGGCCCGACTCCGCCGAGGACGTCCGGCGGCTGCTCGCCGACCTCGACCCAGCCTTCGGCACCGTCGTCCACCTCTGGAACCTCGACCAGCCCGCCCTGGCCGCCACCGCCGCCGACCGGCTCGGCCCGCTCGCGACCCTCGGCGCCTACTCGCTGATCACCCTCGCCCAGGCCCTGCCCGCCGCCCGCCCGGACGGCCGGCTGCACATCGTCACCCGGGGCACCCAGCCCGCCGCCCCCGGCGACCGGGTCGAACCGCTCGGCGCCCCCGCCTGGGGCATCGGCCGGGTGCTGTGGCAGCAGGAGCTGGTCGCCCAGCGCGGCACCCTGATCGACCTCGACCCGGCCGTCGACGCCGCCGAGCAGGCCGAGGCGCTGCTCGCCGAACTCGCGGCCCGGGACGAGCAGGAGATCGCGCTGCGGGCCGGCGTCCGGCTCACCAGCCGGCTGCGGCAGGCCGAGGGCCTCACCCGCCCGCTGCCGCCGGTCCTCCGCCCCGACGGCAGCTACCTGGTCACCGGCGCCTTCGGCGCGCTCGGCCGACTGCTCTGCCGCACCCTCGTACGGCGCGGCGCCCGGCGGCTGATCCTGGTCGGCCGTACCGCCCTGCCGGAGCGCTCGGAGTGGGCGTACACCGACCCGGACACCCCCGTCGGCGAGCGGATCGCCTTCCTGCGCGAACTCCAGGCGCTCGGCGCCGAACCGCTGCTCGCCCCGGTCGACGTCACCGACGAGGCCGCCCTCGCGGGCTGGCTCGCCGACTACCGGCAGCGCCAACTCCCGCCGATCCGGGGCGTGTTCCACCTCGCCGGGCAGGTCAAGGACACCCTGCTGGCCCAGATGGACCGTCCGGCCTTCGACGCCGGCTACGGCCCCAAGGTGGTCGGCGGCCACCTGCTGCACCGGCTGCTGGGCGACGAACCGCTCGACCACTTCGTGCTGTTCGCCTCCGTCGCCTCGCTGCTCACCACCGCCGGACAGACCAACTACGCGGCCGGCAACGCCTTCCTGGACGCCCTGGCCCACCACCGCAGGGCCGAGGGGCTGCCCGGGCTCAGCCTGGACTGGGGACCGTGGGCCACCGGCATGATCGAGGAGCTGGGCCTGGTCGCCCACTACCGCGACGCCCGCGGCATGAGCTCGCTGCCGCCGGACGCCGGAACGGCCGTCCTGGAGCGCGTGCTCGGCCAGGACCGCGCCCAGCTGCTGGTCGCGACCGTGGTCGACTGGCCGACCTTCCTCGCCTGGTACCCGGCGCCGCCGCCGCTGGTCGCCGACCTCGCGGCGAGCGCCGCCGAGCAGGCCCCGGCCGAGACCGGCGGCTTCCTGGACGCCTACCGCGCGGCCGACCCGCAGGCCCGCCGGGAGCTGGTCGCCGAGCGGCTGACCGCCGCTGCCGCGGCCGTGCTGCGGATCGCCGCCGAACGGATCGACGCCGACACGAGACTCGGCGCGCACGGCCTGGACTCGCTGCTCGCCATGGAGCTGCGCGCCCGGGTGCACGGCGAACTGGGCGTCGCCCTGCCGGTGGTGGCCCTGCTCAGCAACGGCAGCCTCGGCGACCTGGTCGACCTGCTCACCGAGGGCCTGGCCGAGCGGCTCGCCGCCGCCGGCGGCCCGGCCGAGGCCGAGGTGGAGCTGTACGCCGACGAGTCCCGCTTCCCGCTCACCCACAACCAGCAGGCGCTCTGGTTCCTGCGCCTGCTGCACCCGGACGGCTTCGCGTACAACATCGGCGGCGCCGTGGAGGTCCGCGCGGAGCTCGACCCGGAGCTGATGTTCGGGGCCTTCCGGTTCCTGGTCGCCCGGCACCCCGAGCTGCGCGCCGCCTTCACCGCCGAGGAGGGCCGCCCGGTCCAGCGCATCCGGGAGGCGGTCGAGGCCGACACCGGGCTGTTCGACGTCGAGGGCCGGCCGTGGGAGGAGATCCACGACCTGATCGTCCGCGAGTACCGGCGGCCGTACGACCTCGCCGAGGACCCGCTGGTCCGGCTGCGGCTGTTCCGGCGCGGGGCGGACCGCTGGGTGCTGATGAAGGCCGTCCACCACATCGTCTCGGACGCGATCTCCACCTTCACCTTCATCGAGGAGCTGTTCGAGGTCTACGAGGCGCTGCGCCAGGGCCGCACTCCGGAGCTGCCCCCGGTGCCCGCCCGCTACCTGGACTTCCTCAACCGCCAGAACCGCTTCCTGGCCGGGCCCGAGGCCCGGCGGATGCTCGACTACTGGCGCGGCCACCTGCCGGCCGAGATGCCGGTACTGGCGCTGCCCACCGACAAGCCGCGCCCGGCCGTGCAGACCCACAACGGCGCCTCCGAGTTCTTCCAGCTGGACGCCGAACTCACCGCCCGGGTGCACGAGTTGGCCCGTGCCAACGGCGCCACCCCGTTCATGGTGCTGATCGGCGCCTACTACCTGCTGCTGCACCGCTGGTCCGGGCAGCCGGACATCGTGGTCGGCAGCCCGGTCACCGGCCGCACCCAGGAGGAGTTCGCCTCGGTCTACGGCTACTTCGTCAACCCGCTGCCGCTGCACGTGAGCCTGGCCGGGGAGCCGACCGTGGCCGACCTGCTGGCCCGGGTGCGGGAGAGCGTGCTCGGCGGGCTGGACAACCAGGAGTACCCCTTCCCGCTGCTGGTCGAGCAGTTGGGGCTCCAGCACGACCCGAGCCGCTCCGCGGTGTTCCAGGCGATGTTCATCCTGCTCACCCACAAGGTCGCCGTGGAGCGCTTCGGCTACCGCCTGGAGTACATCGAACTCCCGGAGGAGGAAGGCCAGTTCGACCTCACGCTGTCCGCCTACGAGGACCGCGCGGACGGCTGCTTCCACTGCGTCTTCAAGTACAACTCCGACCTCTTCGAGCCCGCCACCGTCCAGCGGCTGGCCGCGCACTACCGCAACCTGCTGGACGCCATGACCCGAGCCGCCGAGGGCGAGCCGGTCGGGCGGCTGCGGATGCTGGGCGCGGCCGAACGGCGGGAGATCCTCACCGGCTTCAGCGGCGCCGAGCGCCGGATCGAGCACGACACCCCGGTGCCGGAGCTGATCGCCAAGGCCGCCGCCGAGCGGCCGGAGGCGGTCGCGGTGGTCGCGCCCGGCCGGGACGGCGTCCGCCGGCTGACCTACGGCGAACTGGACCGGCAGTCCCAGCGCACCGCCGTACGGCTGCGCGAACTCGGCGTCGGCGAGGGCACGGTGGTCGCGGTCTGCCTGGACAAGTCGCCCGAGCTGATCAGCACCCTGCTGGCGATCTGGCGGGCCGGCGCCGCCTACCTGCCGCTCGACCCCGGGCACCCGGCCGACCGGCTCGCCCACCAGGTCACGGACGCCGGAGCGGCGCTGGTGGTGGTCGACCAGCGGCGCCCGCTCCCGGCCGACCTGCCCGCCACACCGGTCACCCTGGAGGAGCTGGACCGGCCCGTGCTGGGGGGCGCCGTACCGCTGCCCGCCGCCGACCCGGACCGGGCCGCCTACCTGATCCACACCTCGGGCTCCACCGGCCGTCCGAAGGGGGTCCGGGTCGACCACCGCAACCTGGCCGCCGTCACCGCCGGATGGCGCGCCGAGTACCGGCTGGACACCGAGGTCCGGGTGCACCTCCAGATGGCCGGCACCGCCTTCGACGTCTTCTCCGGCGACCTCGCCCGGGCGCTCAGCACCGGCGGCACCCTCGTCCTGGTCGACCGCGAGCTGCTCTTCGACACCGCCCGGCTGTACCGGGTGATGCGCGAGGAGGCCGTGGACGGCGGCGAGTTCGTGCCCGCCGTGGCCCGCGCGCTGCTGGCCCACTGCGAGCGCGAGGGCCTGCCGCTGGACTTCCTGCGGCTGCTGATCGTCGGCTCCGACTCCTGGAAGGCCGCCGAGCACCAGCGGGTGCGCGCCCTGTGCGGCCCGCGGACCCGGCTGGTCAACTCCTACGGGCTGACCGAGGCCAGCGTCGACAGCACCTACTACGAGGGCGCCACCGACCGGCTGGAACCCGGCCGGATGGTGCCGATCGGCCGCCCGTTCCCGAACAGCGCCGTGTACGTCCTGGACCCGTACGGGGAGCCCGTCCCGGTCGGCGTGCCCGGCGAACTGTGGATCGGCGGCGCGGGTGTCGCGGCCGGCTACCCCAACGACCCGGAGCAGACCGCCCGGCGCTTCGTCACCCTGGACCTCGACGGCACGCCCGCGCGGCTCTACCGCACCGGCGACCTCGGCCACTGGGACGCCGAGGGCACCGTGCACCTGCTCGGCCGGATCGACAACCAGGTCAAGGTCCGCGGCCACCGGATCGAGCTGGGCGAGATCGAGGCCCACCTCACCGCCCGCCCGGAACTCGCCCAGGCCTGCGTGGCCGTCCGCCAGGACGCCAGGGGCGAGGCCGTCCTCGCCGCCTACGTGGTGCCCGCCGAGGGCACCGTGCTGGACCGCCGCGAACTGCGCCGCCACCTGGCCGAGCACCTGCCCACCGTGATGATCCCCTCCTACCTCACCGAGCTGCCCGCCCTGCCGCTCACCCCGAACGGCAAGGTCGACCTCGCGGCCCTGCCCGAGCCCAAGGCCGACACCGCCGGGGCGCAGCACGAACCGCCCGTCACGCTCTACGAGACCAGCGTCGCCGAGCACTGGCGGAACCTGCTCGGCCTGGACGAAGTCGGCCTCCAGCACGACTTCTTCGAACTCGGCGGCAGCTCGATCCGGCTCATCGAGCTGATCCACCACCTCCAGAGCGAGTTCAACATCAGCATCCCGGTCGGCCTGCTGTTCAAGGTCACCACCCTGCACGGCATGGCCCGCACCGTCGAGCAGATCATCACCGGCGAGGTGGCCGGCGGCGAGCCCTACCTCTGGTTCAACGCCGGGGCGCCCGAGGAGCACACGGTCTTCTGCTTCCCGCCGGCCGGCGGCCACGGGCTGGTCTACCGGCAGCTCGCCGCGCACCTGCCGGAACACCGGATCGCCTCCTTCAACTACCTGACCGGCGACGACAAGACCGCCCGCTACGCGGACCTGGTCGAGGAGCTGCACGCCGCCGGGCCGTACGTCCTGCTCGGCTACTCGCTCGGCGGCAACCTCGCCTTCGAGGTGGCCAAGGAGCTGGAGCGGCGCGGACGCACGGTGGCCTCGGTGCTGATGGTGGACGCCTACCGGGTCACCGAGGCCTTCGACCTCGGCGAGGAGCACCTGGCCGTCTTCGAACGCGAACTCCACGAGCACCTCCACCGCCACACCGGCTCGCGGATCGTCGCCCAGGAGACCCTCGAACAGGCCAGGGACTACCTGGAGTTCAGCAGCCGGACGCCCAACACCGGAACGGTCAAGGCCCAGTTGGACGTGGTCTGCGAGCGCGACCGGCTCTCCGTGCACGTGGGCGGCGAACCGGGCTCCTGGCACGGCGCCTCCACCACGGGCACCGCGGTGTACGTCGGGCACGGCGCCCACGCCGAGATGCTCGACGGGGACTTCGCCGCCCGCAACGCCGAACTGGCGGGCGCCATCCTGGCCGGGGGCACCGCCGATGGCCGCGGCTGACCGCGGGCCGGACTGGTCCGGCAGGGAGCGGGCCGCCGGCGGCCCGCCCCGGGTGATCGTGATCGGGGCCGGCCTGGCCGGCCTCGCCACCGGCTGCTACGCCCAGATGAGCGGCCTGGAGACCCGGATCTTCGAGAAGCACGTGCTGCCCGGCGGCTGCTGCACCGCGTGGTCCCGGCACGGCTACCTGTTCGACTACTGCATCGACTGGCTGATCGGCACCGCCGAGGGCACCGGCGCGCACCAGGTCTGGAGCGAACTCGGCGCCCTGGACGGCAAGTCGGTGACCCGCTTCGACACCTTCAACCGGGTGGTCGACGAACACGGCCGGGCCGTCACCTTCTACGGCGACCCGGGCCGGCTCGAGGCCCACCTGCTGGCCCTCGCACCCGGCGACGCCAAGCCGATCCGGGCCTTCTGCCGCGACCTGCGCCGCTACGCCGCGATGGAGCTGCCCTGGGAGCTCACCCCGCCGCCGCTGCGCACCACGGCGGAACGGCTGCGCACCCTGCGCGCCGTCCTGCCCGCGTTCCGGCTGTTCTGGCGCACCGCGACCACCCCGATGAGCGGCTTCGCCGAGCGCTTCCAGGACCCGCTGCTGCGGCGGGCCTTCCCCAACATGTTCCTCCAGGAGCCCGAGGGCTTCCCGCTGCTGCCGTACCTCTACACCCTGGCGGCCGCCCACAACGGCAACGCGGGCTTCCCGCAGGGCGGTTCGCTCGGGCTGGCGCGCTCGGTGGAGGAGCGCTACACCTCGCTCGGCGGGGTGATCGGCTACCGCTGCCGGGTGGAACGGGTCCTGATCGAGGACGGGCGCGCGATCGGGGTGGAACTCAAGGACGGCACCCGGCACTTCGCCGACCACGTGGTGGCCGCCTGCGACGGCCCGACGGTGCTCGAACGGCTGCTGGAGGGCCGCTACTCCAGCCCCGCCACCGAGAAGCTGTACGGCGAACTGCTCGACAAGCCGGGCAACCTGTACCCGGCCGTGGTCTCCGCCTTCGTCGGCATCGACGGACCGCTGCCCGAGGGCGAGCCGCACAGCACCACCTACCTGCTGTCGCCCGAGGACGGCGAGCGGCTGCCCGGCTCGCTCCAGCGCAGCCTGGTGGTGCAGCTGCGGTCCTCCTACGCGGACGGCTTCGCGCCGCCCGGCAAGTCGGTGCTGCACTGCACCTACTTCAGCGACTACCGCTCCTGGAAGGACCTGCGGACCGGCGACCGCCGGGCCTACCGGGCGCGCAAGCAGGAAGTCGCCTCGTTCGTCCGGGAGTTCCTGGAGCGGACGTACCCCGGGCTCGGCGGGCGGATCGAACTCGTGGACGTCGCCTCGCCGGTGACCACCGAGCGGTTCACCGGCAACACCTACGGCAGCATCCTCGCCTGGCAGGCCTTCTCGGAGGCCGAGGACGCCGCCAACCGGCTGGTCAACAAGGACCGGATGCGGCTGCCCGGGCTGAGCGGCTTCTCCATGGCGGGCCAGTGGACCGCGCTCGGCGGGCTGATCCGGGCCGCCACCAGCGGACGGTTCGCCGCGCAGTACCTCTGCCGGGAGCTCGGCCGGCCGTTCCGGGCCTGGCCCAGCGACAACCGGGAACCCTGGCACGCGGGCAAGTGGGGCCGCCTGCCGCAACTCGACCGCGCCACCGTGGGAGCGCCGGACGTGGGAGTGCCGGAGGCAGGCGTGGCGGAAGTGGGTGTGGCGGAGTGAGCGGGACGACCACCAGCGGCCGGCAGAGCATGGTCATCATCGGCGGCGGGCTCGGCGGGCTCTCCACCGGCTGCTTCGCGCAGATGAACGGCTACCGCACCCGGATCCTGGAGATGCACGAGATCCCCGGCGGCTGCTGCACCGGCTGGGACCGTGGCGAGTTCACCTTCGACTGCTGCATCAGCTGGCTGCTGGGCAGCGGTCCGGGCAACGAGATGCACCAGATCTGGCTCGAACTCGGCGCACTGCAGGGCAAGCGGATGCGCAACTTCGACGTCTTCAACGTGGTGCGTACCCGGGACGGCCGGGCGGTCTACTTCTACTCCGACCCGGACCGGCTGGAGGCCCACCTGCTGGAGCTGGCCCCGGAGGACGCCCGGCAGATCCGGCAGTTCTGCGCCGGGCTGCGCAAGTTCCGCCTGGCGCTGGCCCGTTACCCCTTCCTCAAGCCGGTCGGACTGATGGGGCGGTGGGAGCGGACGCGGATGCTGGCCTCCTTCCTGCCGTACTTCAACGTGATCCGGCGCTCGATCACGGTGCTGATGAGCGACTACTCGGCGAAGTTCCGCAGCCCGCTGCTGCGCGAGGCGTTCAACTTCATCCTGTACGAGAAGCACCCCAACTTCCCGGTGCTGCCCAACTACTTCCAACTCGCCTGCCACGCCGGGCAGTCGGCCGGGGTGCCGGAGGGCGGTTCGCTGGGGCTGGCCACCTCGATCGAGCAGCGCTACCGGCGGCTGGGCGGCGAGATCACGTACAACACCAAGGTGACCGGGATCCTGATCGAGGACGACCGGGCGGTGGGGGTGCGGCTGAGCGACGGCCAGGAGGTGCGGGCGGACATCGTGGTGGCCGCCTGCGACGGGCGGACGACCATGATGGACCTGCTCAAGGGCCGCTACCTGAGCGACACCTACCGCCGGCTGTACACCCAGACCATCACCGAGCCGGGCATGGTCTTCCCCGGCTACGTGACCGTCTTCCTCGGCCTGCGCCGGCCCTTCCCGGCCGGGGACCCGTGCACCACCTACCTGCTGGAGGACGAGGTCGCCGAGCGGCTCACCGGCATCCGGCACCCGAGCATCAACGTCCAGTTCCGCAGCCGCCACTACCCGGAGCTGTCGCCCGCCGACACCACCGTGGTGTACGCCAGCTACTTCTGCGACATCGCGCCCTGGCGGGAGCTGAGCACCGGGCCGGAGCAGGAGCCCCGGGTGCGGCGCGGCGAGGAGCTGCACACCCTGCCGGTCGGCCGGGGGCGGGAGTACCAGCGGGCGAAGCGCCGGGTGCGCGACACCATCGTCGAGTACCTGGACGGCCACCACCCCGGGCTGCGGGACGCGGTGGCGGTCAAGGACGTCTCCACCCCGCTCACCCAGGTCCGCTACACCGGCAACTACAACGGGACGGTGCTGGGCTGGCAGCCCTTCGTGGAGAGCGGCGAGACCCTGGAGGAGGAGGTCAAGCGCAACGGGCCGGGGCTGCCCGGCCTCGCGAACTTCTACCTCTCCGGGGTCTGGGCGACGACCGGCGGGCTGATCCGGGCGGCGGCGGCCGGCCGGCACGTCGTCCAGTTCATCTGCCGGGACGACGGCAGGCCCTTCAGGGCCGAGGTGGACGACAGCGCACCGCCGCCCACCCTGCTCATCGAACCGGTCGGCCCCGCCGACCGCCAGTTTGGAGTCACCTCGTGAGGATCGAGAAGTGGGTCGTGCGGGAGCACGTGGACGGCGTGCCGGACGTCGAGCGGATGTACCGGAAGGTCGTGGAGGAGGTGGACGTCCGGCTCGCGGCGGACGAGATGCTGCTGCGCACCCGGTACGTCTCGGTCGACCCGTACCTCCAGGGCATCGCGCTGGACACGCCGATCGGCGACCACATGGGCGCGGACTCGATCATGGAGGTGGTGGAGGCCGGGCCCGCCGCGCGCTTCGGTGTCGGCGACCTGGTGCAGGGCTTCGGCGGCTGGCGCACCCACCTGGTCAGCACCGGCGCGCCGAGCTTCTGGCAGACCGGGACCTTCCCGATGGTCTTCCCGGCCTTCCGCCGGCTGGACCCCGCCGACTACGGCGATGACCTGCCGCTGACCACCGCGCTCGGCATCCTGGGCGGGCCCGGGATGACGGCCTGGGGGACGGTGGAGAAGTTCCTCGACGTGCGCCCCGGGTCGACGGTGCTGGTCAGCGGGGCCTCCGGGGCGGTCGGCTCGCTGGTCGGGCAGCTGGCCAGGCACCGGGGCGCCCGGGTGATCGGCACCACGGCCTCGCCGGAGAAGGCGGAGCGGCTGTGGGAGCTGGGCTTCGAGGGGGTGCTGCTGTACCGCGACGGCGACGCGCCGGAGCGGCTGCGGAAGGAGTTGGCCGAGCTGGCGCCGGAGGGCATCGACCGGTACTTCGACAGCCTCGGCGGGGTGCTCACCGACGTGGTCTTCGGGATGCTCGCGGTGGAGAGCCGGGTGGCCGTCTGCTGGCAGTGGGGGAGCCAGGTCGGCGGGGACTGGGCGGGGCCGCGGCTGCTGCCGATGATCATGTTCCCGCGCACCACGATTCGCGGCATCTTCTCGCTGGAGTGGTTCACCGAGGAGAACTGGGCCGCGCTGCGGCGGGACCTCGGGGCACTGGTCCGTAGCGGGGAGCTGGTGTACCAGGAGACGCTGCACCGGGGGTTCGACAGCATCCCGGCGGCCTACCGCGGCCTCTACCTGGACCGTTCGGCGAACCGGGGGAAGGTGCTGGTCGAGCTCTGAGCGGACGGATGTGCGGCAGGGCCCTTCGGCGGATGTGCCGAAGGGCCCTGGCGCGCGGTCAGCCCAGGGTGAACCAGGTGCTGCGGGACTTCTTCCACTCGGGGTGGGTGAGGTCCTTGGCGGCGGTGCCGTCGTTGTAGAGGTCGGCGGAGCCGTCGTCGGTGATCAGCTGGGCGCGGGCGCCGGGGGCGTCCAGGTCCGGGACGTCCGTGACGGCCTCCCAGGCGCCGTAGTCGCTGGTCGGCAGGTCGATCAGCTTGGTCGGCTTGGAACCGGGCTGCCCGTTCCAGCGGTAGAGCGCGTACGGGGCGGAGTTGTCCTCGGCGGACCAGGAGCCGGCCACGATCAGGTACTGGCCGAGGTCGTTGCGGCGGATGTCGCGGACGGACAGCCCGCCGAGGTCCAGCTCGACCGGGTCGCCGAAGGTCGCGTGCGCGGCCGAACCGTTCAGCAGGGACGGGAGGTTGGTGACCGGGACGAGCAGCGCCCGGCCGCCGGTGACGGCCGGGGTGAGCGGCGCGCGGAAGCTGATGTAGGCGGTGCTGGTGCTGCCGGGGGCGAACTCCAGGCCCTCGACGTTGAAGCCGTCGATCTGCTTGGGCGCCTGGCCGTCGGCGGCACCGGCCGCGAAGCCGTAGCGCTTGCCGTGGGCGTCGTCCCAGGAGATCAGGTCGTCGCGCAGGCCGTGGTACGAACCGGCCAGGGACAGCTGGGTGTCGGCGCCGGAACCGGTGACGGTGGTGGCGAAGACGGTGTGCCGGTCGGGCTTGACCACGCCGTCCTTGTTGTTGCCGAGCGAGCCGGTCCAGTAGATGGTGTTGCCGACCCGGGTGGCGGCCTCGATGTCGATCTCCTTGGAGACGCCGAGGGCCGAGCTGAAGTCCCAGGTGCGGACCGGCGCACCGGAGTTGTCGCGGTCGTACAGGCGCAGGGTGTTGGACTCGTCGTCGCCGACCACGATGAAGCCGCCGCCCGCGTCCACGGCCGCCGAGGCGTCGCTGGAGCCGGTCAGGTAGCGGCTGGTCGCCGAGGACTGGACGGCGGGGGAGGCGGCGTAGTGCAGGGTGCGGGTGGCGCTCTTGCCGCCGAGGCCGGTGACCTTGATGGTGAGGTCGGCGTAGCCGACGCCCTGGGCGGCGACCGCCAGGGTGCGGGCGCCGCCGGTGCCGCTCACCGTCACGTCGCCGGTGCGGGCGACGGCGCTGCGGGTGGTCGCCGAGGCGGCGACGATCAGCGCCGAGGCCGCGGCGCCGGACTGGGCGACCGTCACCGTCACGGTCGGGTCGCCGGTGGCGCCGACGGCGCCGGACAGGTACCCGGCCGAGAAGGTGATCGTCGGGGTGCCGTACGAGGCGGCGCCCGCCGGGAGGGCGGGCAGGGCGAGCACGGGCACCGCCGCGACGGCGACGGCGAGCGGCAGCAGGCGGCGGAGGGAACGCGACACGGTGGCTACCCTTCGGCAGGAGGCGGGAGTTGACGGAGGGTGTAAGCCTGCTGGCGCTCGGCGAACACCGACCCTACGGCGACCTTACGAGCAGGGACGGGCAGGCGAACAGCACGCCTCGCGGCGGTGAAGCACCGTGCGTTCAGCCGGTGATGCCGGCCGCCCGCAGGCGGCGCTCGACCGCGTCCCAGTCGGGGGCGACCGGCTCGGTCCTGCGGGTGCCGACGCCCTTGTCCTTGAAGCCGCTGGAGGTCGACACGCAGACCACCGGGCCGTCGGAGAGGTCCGGCTCGCCGAGGCTGCGCAGCCCGGCCAGACCGGCCGCCGCGGACAGCTCCGTCCACAGCCCCGCCCGAGCCAGCTCCCGCTGGGCGTCGGCGAGTTGGCCGTCGTCCAGGGTCAGCGCCCGGCCGCCGCTGGAGCGGACCGCGAGCACGCCCCGGTAGCCGCTGACCGGGGAGGTGATCGAGTAGGCGTCGCTCGGGCCGACCGTCACATGGGTGGCCGGCAGGCCGTCGGCGATCGCCCGGGCGAGCGGACCGGAGGCGGCCGTCTCGCAGGAGTGGACGCGCGGTACCCCGGCGGTCAGGCCCAGCCGGTGCAGCTCGACGAACCCCTTCCAGACGCCGAACAGCAGCTCGCCGTAGCCGGTCGGGACGAACACCGCGCTCGGCAGGCCGACGTCCTGGAAGATCTCGTACGCGACGGTCTTGTAGCCCTCGGGGCCGTACGCGTGCCCGGTGTGGGTGGTGGTCAGGTTGCTGACCGGGTGCAGGCCCAGCCGGTCCACCACCTGGCGCAGCAGCGGCCAGCGGGCCTCCCACGGCACCGGGAGGACCACCGCGCCGTAGGCGTTGAGGAAGGCGTCGACGTTCGGCGGCGTGTCCGGGCCGGTGAACACCACGCAGGGCAGCCCGGCGCGGGCGGCGTAGGCGGCGGCCGAGGCGCCGTGGTTGCCGGAGGAGGCGACCGCGAGGCCCGGCGCGCCGGCGCCCACGGCGGCGCTGGTGGTGCAGCGGTTCAGCCGGTCCTTGTGGCTCCAGGTGGGGTTGCGGGACTCGTCCTTGACGTACACCCCGGGCGAGACCTCCACCAGCGGGGTGGCGCCCTCGCCCAGGCCCGGCGCGAGCAGCGGCGGCAGCAGCGGGGCCCAGCGCTCCAGGCCGCCGCGCACCGGGGCGGGGGCGAACAGGCCCGCCGGGTCGGCCTTGTCGTAGGCGTAGTCGACCTCGACGGGGTAGGAGACGTCCTCGGTGCTGGTGCGCGGGCAGCCGGCGGTGAGCGGGGGCCAGAGCGGGTAGTCGAGGGCGGGGTCGCCGAGGGAGCGCTGGCCGGTCGCGAGGGAGTCTTCTGTTGGCATGCCAGGAGACTAGCCGGGCGGCCGCCCCGCGGTCCGGCGGTTCGGCGGGCCGCGGCGCGAACCCGTTCGTGGGGGACCGGTTCCGGCTGTTCCGGGCGTTCCGGGCCCGTTCCGGGCGGGGCGGGTCCGGATCAGGCGCTCTGGCGGACCGCGGAGATGTCGAACTCCAGGACGACCTTGTCGCCGACCAGGACGCCGCCGCCCTCCAGCGCCGCGTTCCAGGTGACGCCGTACTCCTTGCGGCTGATGGTGACCGAGCCCTCCAGGCCCACCCGGAGGTTGCCGTACGGGTCGACGGCGTTGCCGGTGTACTCGAAGTCGATGGTGACCGGGCGGGTGGTGTCCTTGATGGTGAGGTCGCCGGTGACCCGGAAGTCGCTGTCGGAGCGCGCCTCGACCGCGGTGGAGCGGAAGGTGATGTCGGGGAACGTGGGGGCGTCCAGGAAGTCGTTGGTGCGCAGGTGCTGGTCGCGCTGCTCCACGCCGGTGTCGATGCTCTCGGCCTTGATCACCACCTGGCCGGAGGAGCGGGACGGGTCGGCGCCGTCCAGGTGGGCGGTGCCCTCGAACTGGTGGAACGCGCCCCGGACCTTGGTCACCATGGCGTGGCGGGCGACGAAGCCGATCCGGGTGTGGGTGGGGTCGAGGACGTAGTCGCCGGTGAGTTCGGAGAGGTTGGCGGTCATGGTCGGCATGCCTCCTGGTGCGGGTCCCGGGTCTCGGCCCGGGGCTGGTCGGGCGGTCCCCGGACCACGCTAGGGGCAGTTCCCGCGGGTCGCGCGTCGGGCTGGGCCTAAGTGGGGCACGGGGTGGGAAGGCTCGCGGGGTACGTCGGAGGAACGGGGAGACGAGGGGGCCGGATTGGACAGCGGGATACGGGCGATGGTCGACGCGGTCGGCGAGGCGGAGCGGCAGGTGCGGGAGAACGCGCTGCCGAAGGCGCGGGACAGCGGCCGCGAGAGGGTTCCGGAGAAGGAGGAGGCGGCGCTGCTGGGGGCGCTCGCCGGGCTGGTGGAGAGCATCGGGGAGCTGGCGGGCGCGGTCGGCGACCGGGTGACGAACCGGGACACGGCCAGGACGTACACGGTCGCGGGCAGGCGGCTGCGGAGCGAGGCCGGCAACCTGCGGGGCGACGAGGACGAGACCGCGGCGCGGTCCAGGTGACCGGCCGCCGGTGCCCCCGGCCGGGGGCACCGGCGGTGTCGCTCAGCGGTGGCTCGGGAACTGCACCACCTGCTGGTAGGTCGGGCGGTTCTGCCAGGTGGTCTTGGCGTCCGTCACGCCGCCCAGCGGGCGCTGGATGATCGTGTCGGCGCACCACTGGTCGCCGGCCGCGCAGTCCGCGTCGCCCGGGTAGACCTGGGCCGGCGTCCGGGCGGCGGCCTGCTTCAGGGTGGTCAGCAGGACGGTCCGGCAGGCCGCGAGGTCGCCGCCGCCGCAGAACGGCCGGGCCAGCGGGCCGGCCACCCGGTCGCCGAGGACGGCGCGCAGGTCCTTGTCCAGGTAGCTCCACCAGCCGTACTGGAAGGCCGAACCCTTGTGCGGGATGGCCTCGTTGGCGCTCACCGGGCCGCCTCCGGGGCCGGTCTGCCCGCCCGAGGGGGACTCGTTGATCTGGAGGGCGCCGGTCAGCGCGCCGAACAGCGGGTCGCCGAGGCCCGGCCGCATGACGCCCTCGGCGACCAGCGGCCACCAGGCGTCCATCACCCGGATCGCGGTGGCGTCCGCGTAGCCGTGGCTGCCCGGTGAAGTCTCCTTCCGCTGACCGCCGTTGGCGAGCCAGGACTCCAGTTGTTGCAGGGCGGTGAGGGTGGCCTGGTCGGTGACGGGCGCGCTGCGCAGTACGCGGATCAGGTCGGGCAGCACGTCCTCGGCCCGCAGGTCGGCCAGGGCGGCACCCTCCATGGCCTGGGTGAGCGAGACCCGGCTCACCTTGCCGCCGTTCCCGAGCAGGGACTTGACCCGGTCGTCCAGCAGGTTGCCGCGGTGCACCGAGCCGTTGCCGAAGCCGGCCGAGGTGTAGCCGTTCGCCTGCTTGTTGTTCCAGGAGATGTAGTAGTCCTGGTTGACGGACTGCGGGTGCTCGGCCGCCGGGGTGTACCGGGCGGTGTTGGCGATGGGGTCGAAGTCGGCCCACTCGTAGGCGGGTTGGGCCTTCACGGGGAGCCCGGGGTCGACGCCGGGGGCGCGGACCGGGTTGCTGCCGGAGTTGTAGTACGCGATGTCGCGCGAGTCGGCGTAGAACCAGTTGAAGGTGTAGTTGATGTCCTGCGCCGCCTGCTGGAACCCCGCCGCGTCGTGCACCGCGCCGGGGTCGTTCAACTCCTGGAAGCCGATGATGGATTCGGCCTCGTGCCGGTAGGTGGAGCGCAGCGAGGTGAAGGCGACGGGTGCGCCGCCGACCGTGCCGCGGGCGGTGACCAGGCCGTACCGGGAGCGGTTCATCACCAGGGTGTAGGACCCGGCCGGGGTGGAGTCGGCGGTGGTCGGGTTCCAGGCGTTCTTGCGTTCCAGCCGGTCGAAGGGCAGGCACTGGCCGTGCCAGCTATAGGAGTTGGCGGCGGTGGTGACCGGGGAGCCGTCGGTGGTGCAGAGCGGGACGGCGTAGGTGTCGGTGATGTCCTGCCCGGCCGAGGTGGCGCTCCAGGCGTAGTCCTGGCCGCGGCCGAGCTGCACGTAGAAGCTCAGGCCGGCGAAGGCGGCGCCGCGTGCGCTGATCCCGGGGCCCTGGATCTCCTCCAGCATCAGCAGTTGCGGGGCGAAGTAGCCGGTCTGCGGGCCGAACACGGCCACCGGGTGGCCGTCGTCGGTGCGGGCGCCGGAGACCAGCAGGGCGTTGGACATGCCGTGCCGGGCGGTGACCAGGTTGCCGGGCAGGACGCCGTTCGCCGCGGTGGTGGCGGAGTCGGCGGAGCCGGTGGCGTCGTAGACGACCCGCTCGGGCACCACCGAGCCGGGGTCGGGCAGCGCCTCGCCCTGCGGGTGGTCGGGGACGGTGGCGTACGGGAAGCTCTGCCCGTCGTGCAGGGTCTGGACGGCCTCCGGGTCGTCCGCCTCGCGCAGTGACGCCCAGACCGCGTCCCCGGCGTCCTTGCCGTACCGGGCCTCGGCGGCCGACTTGACCTGGGCGGAGGCCAGTTCACCACCGCCGCCGGAGCCGAACAGGGCGCCGACCACGGAGGCGAGGGCGACCAGGTCGGTCAGCTTGAACGGTTCGATCGAGCCGGCGTTGGTGATCGGGTCGATGTGCCCGGTGAGGTCGTACTCGCCCGGGAAGGTGCGGGCGTTGTAGGACTCCTTGGCGTACTGGTTGACGCCGTCGAGGTAGGCGTTGGCGTCGGCGAGGGCCTGGGTGGCCCGGCCGCCGCGGGCGGCGATGGTGTCGATCTGCTGCTGGAGCTCGGCCTCGGTGTACGGGGCGGCCTGCCAGAAGGTCTGCTCCAGCTGGCGGTTGGCGGCGGCGCCGCCCGCGAAGCCGGACAGCTGGCCGCGGCCGACGTGCCGGAAGAGGTCCATCACCCAGAGCCGGTCCTGGGCGGCGGCGTAGCCCGCGCCGAACTCGGTGCCGTAGCGGGTGGTGCCGGTGATGTGCGGGACGCCGGTGGCCTTGTCGCGCACGATGGCGACGTCCGGGCGCGGGCTGGTGGTGCTGGCCACCTGGTCGGCGGGGACGCCGAAGGAGGCGTCGTTGAAGAAGTCGCGCAGCTTGGCCTCGGTCAGGCCGGGGTAGCCGGAGGCGAGGGCGGCGTAGGGGCCGAGCTGGTCGTCGGTGTGCGCGGGGCGGGTGCCGAAGGCCCGGTTGAGCAGGATGTCGGCGAGGGTGGCGTTGCCGTTCTCGCCGGGCGGCAGGATGTCGGCGCAGTGGCCGCCGCAGTAGTCGTTGGCGGCGGCGGTCGCGGGGGCCGGCGCGGCGGCGGTGGGGGTGGTGGTGAGGGCGGCGGTGACGAGCAGGGCCGAGGCGAGGGCGGCGGCCGGGAGTCGGAGGGAGCGGGGGCGTTGGCGTTGGCGTTGGCGTGACCGCAAGGCGGACTCCTCCGTCGAAGTCTCACGGAAGAGTCGACGGTAGGGGTGCTACTGGCCGGTTGGCTAGTGGCGTGCATGCCATTTCCCGTACGGGGGAGCGGAGTTGGCCGTCCGTGGGTCGGTCGGAAGGAGCGGCGCCGCACCTGCCGGGCTCAGTCCGGAGGTGCGGCGCCGGGTCGCTGGCGCGTCGGGTCAGGGCTTGAGCACCAGGCGGATCGGGTCGCCCTCCTTGTGCTCCAGCGCCTCGACCGCACGGGCCGCCTCGGCCAGCGGGAAGGTGCCGCTCACCGAGCGGGAGAACTCCAGCCGGCCGCCGCGGACCAGGTTGACCAGGTCGACGACGTCCTGGCCCTCGGAGCCGTAGTGGCCACGGATCTGCTGGCGCAGGTAGCTGACCAGGGTGCCGTTGGTGACGGTCAGCGGCTTGTTGGTGAGGCCGACCAGCACCAGGCGGCCGTGCTCGCCGAGGGTGGCCATGGCCTGCTCGCGCACCGGGGCGACCCCGGCGAAGTCGAAGGCGACGGACAGCGGGCGGCCGCCGGTGGCCTCGCGCAGCAGCCCGGCGAAGCCCGGGTCGGCCGGGTCGAGGGCGGCGTCGGCGCCGAAGGCCAGGGCGCGCTCGCGGGCGGCCGGCAGCGGGTCGACGGCGACGATCGGGAAGGCGCCGATCGCCCGCAGCAGCTGCACGCCGTGGGCGCCGAGGCCGCCGACGCCCCAGACGCCGACCGCCTCGGCCGGGCGTACGGCGCCGGTGGCGGTGATCGCGGCCCAGGGGGTGGAGACCGCGTCGGGGATGAAGCAGGCCTGCTCGAAGGGGAGTTCGTCCGGTATCGGCACCAGGGTGGTGGCGGTGGCGAGCGCGTACTCGGCCCAGCCGCCGTCGTAGTCCACGCCGCGGGTGTGCACGACGCCGTCGCGGGTCTCGCCGGCCTGCAGCAGCACCCGGTCGCCGACGGCCGTACCGGTCACGCCCTCGCCGAGGGTGTGCACGGTGCCCGCGACCTCGTGGCCGAGGGTGACCTTGTCGCCCTCGAGGTAGAGCGGCTTGAGCATGCCCTCGATCAGGTGGACGTCGGAGAGGCAGACGCCGGCGGCCTCCACCTTGATCAGCACCTCGCCCGGGCCGGGGGCCGGGACGGGGACCTCCTCCACGGCGAAGGCGCCCTTCGCGACGTCGAGCCGGCCGGCGAGCATCGTGGCGGTCATCGGGACTTCCCTTCTCACGGGGGCGGCGGGTCGGGGGAGTGCCCGCCGCTCCGGAAGTTACTTGTTATTCAACAAGCAAGTTCACACTAGCATGGTGGCATGTCTACGCACGATGAGGACCGAACCGGTGGGGCCGGGGCGCTCCGGGAGGCGCCGGCGCGCCGCACCCAGGCCGAGCGGCGCGCCCGGGCCGAGTCCGCGCTGATCGCCGCCGCCGCCCGGCTGATCGCCGAGCACGGCAGCACCGGGGTCACGCTGGCCAGGGTGGGCGAGGAGGCGGGCTTCAGCCGGGGCCTGGCCACCCACTACTTCGGCTCCAAGGCCGCGCTGCTGGCGCGGCTCCAGGAGGCGGCGCTGGCCGAGGCGATGGCGTCGGCCGCACCGGCGCGCAGCGGGGCGGGGGCCGCCGACGAGCTGTGCGGGTTCGCGCGCGGCTGCCTGGAGGGCGTCCGCAACCCGACCGACCTGGGCCGGGCCTTCGTGGTGCTGGGGGCCGAGGCGCTCGCCGGGGCCTCGGAGCTGACCGGCGCGGTGGCGGAGCTGGACGCCCGGACCCGGGCGTGGACGGCCGAGGTGGTCGGGCAGGGGCAGCGGGACGGGGAGGTGCGTCCCGGTGTGGACCCGGTGGCCTTCGCGCCGGCCTTCGTCGGGCTGCTCAAGGGGCTGGTGGTGCAGGCCGCGGCCGCGCCGGAGGCCTTCGACGTGGGGGCGGCGGTCGCGGAGTCCGAGCGCTGGATCCGGCTCGCGCTCACCGCGGGCTGAGGCTGCGGAACGCAGGCGGCCGGGCGGTCCGCGCCGCTGTCGGCCGCGACGCGCGCAACCCCCGCTGACCTCGCCGATCGCCGCGCGGACCGGATCCGTACGGCCTGGATATCCTGATCCCATGAGCGACAACCTTCCCCCGTGTCCGCAGTGCTCCAGCGAGTACACCTATGAGATGAACGCCCTCATGGTCTGCCCCGAGTGCGGCCACGAGTGGGTGCCCGGCGGGGCCGACGAGGCCGGAGCGCCGGCCGGCGAGCGCGTGATCAAGGACGCCGTCGGCAACGTGCTGAGCGACGGCGACACCGTGACGGTGGTCAAGGCGCTCAAGGTCAAGGGCAGCGTCTCCGGCATCAAGGCCGGCACCAAGGTGCGCAACATCCGCCTGGTGGACGGCGTCGACGGGCACGACATCGACTGCCGCGTCGAGGGTTTCGGTGCGATGCAGCTCAAGTCCAGCGTGGTGAAGAAGGCCTGACCACGGGCCCGAACGGCCGCGCCCCGCCGGGAGGGACTGACGCTGTTGGTTAATTCGGGGTGGCGTTACTCGGCCCCGCTGAGCATCAGCTCGGCGGGGCCGAGTACTGCGAAGTGGCTGGTGCGGGTGCGGGCTCGTGGTGTTTCGGTGAGGTGGGCGTCGATGCGAGCGAGATTGATCGCAGCGCCGGTACGCTCACTTCCGGCCGCTGGGCCCGGGCGACGGCCGAACGCGCGGCGCAGCGGCTCGCCGCCGAGGAGGCGGCCGAGGAAGCCGAGCGGACGAAGGGGATGGTGGACGCCTGATGGAGCGCCTGGACAGCGGCGGGCACCCGGAGGGGAGCGGGAGCGAGGCCGGAGCGGCGGCCCGGGTCTGGCAGGGGATGAACGCCCTCGTGCTGGAACGCTACGACCGCCGCAAGAGCGTCGCCGAAGCCCTCGGCATGAGCTTCAGCCGGGTCAGGGCGCTGCGCCGGCTCGTCGCCGGCCCGATCACCCTGCGGGAGCTGGCCGAGCGGCTGGGCGCGGACCCGCCGTACACCAGCGTCATCGTGGACGACCTGGTGCGGCGCGGCCTCGCCGAGCGCATCACCAACCCGGTCGACCGGCGCTCCAAGCTGGTCCACCTCACCGAGGAGGGCGAGGCGAAGGCCGCGATCGCCACCGGGATCCTCAGCACCCCGCCGGACGCGCTGCTCGCGCTGCCGCCGGAGGACATCCGCGTGCTCGACCGGGTGGTGGCGAAGCTGCTGGGCTGAGCCGCCCCTGCCGACCCGTTCGGGGTGCCGAGCCCGCGGCGGAAGGGCCGTCACCGGATCCGCTCCGGTGACGGCCCTTCAGAACTCCGGGGGGGGGAATTCCCCGGCGGGCGCGGTTACTTCGCGCCGAAGGCCTTCTCGATGTCCTCGACGACCTTCTCGGCCGCGATCGGGCCGGAGCTGCTGCTCCACACCTGGCCGTCGACGCCCATGAGCTGGTTGGTGCCGACGGCCTTGAGGCGGGTGAAGGCCTCCTGCTTGCGGGCGGTCTCCAGGGCCTTCTCGCCCTCGGCGTTCAGGGTGGCGACGAACACCCGGTCGGCGTCGGCCTTGTTGAGGTTCTCCAGGGACAGCGGGTCCGAGTGGGGCTGGGCGCCCAGGCCGTCGGCGATCGGCATGGTGCCGGCGCCGGCCTTCTTCAGCAGGTCGCCGGGCATGTTGGTGGTGTTCATCACGATCGGCCCGTTGGGCATCCAGCGCATCACCACGGCGCTGCCGCTCTTGCCCTCGCCGGCCTTGGCGGCGCGCTTGTCCAGGGCGTCCAGCTTGGCGGCCAGGTCGGCCTTGTGGCCGAGCGCGTCGCCGTACACGGCGAGCACCTCGCGCCAGTCGCCGGCCTTGGGGACGATGGTCGGGGCGACCGCCGAGAGCTTGTCGTACTGGGACTTCTCGATGCCGGAGGAGGCCAGGATGAGGTCCGGGGTGGCCTTCAGGATCGCCTCGAGGTTGGGCTCCTTGACCGTGGCGACCAGCGGGATGCCGTCGGCCTTCAGGTAGGCGGGGGCGGTGGTGCCGCCGCGGCTGGAGCTGGTGCCCACCGGGGTGACGCCGAGCGCGAGGGCGGTGTCCAGCGAGGTGTCGCCGAGGGCGATGACCCGCTTGGCCTCGGCCGGGACCTCCACGGCGCCGAAGGCGGTGTCGATGCTGCGCTTGCCGCCCTTCGCGGCGGCGGTGGACGAGGAGCCGGAGTCACCCGCGGACCCGCCGGACCCCGAGGAGCCGCACGCGGTCAGGCCCAGGGAGAGGGCGCCGACCACGGCCGCGCCGAGCAGGGTCTTGGTAAAGCGGGTGCCAAGCATGGGTGTTCTCCGAGAAATGGTAGTTTACGGGCGAACCGTTTTTCTGAGGTTAGCCTAACCATACGTAAGGCCCTGACGGGGAGGCCCGGTGTGACATTCCGATCACTCCTGCTGCGCGGACTGCTGCCCGCCGGCGCGATACTGCTGCTCGCCGTACTGGCGAGCCTGCTGCTCGGCGCGGGCGACGTGGGACCGTCACGGGCGCTCTCCACCCTGCTCGGTGACGGCGACTCCGACTCCCGGTTCACCGTGTTCCACCTGCGCGCCCCGCGCACCGCGGTGGCCCTCGCGGTGGGACTCGCGCTCGGCGTGGCCGGCACCGTCCTCCAGGCAGCCGCCCGCAACCCGCTGGCCGAGCCCGGCCTGCTCGGGGTCAGCACCGGCGCCTCCTTCGCCGTCGTGATCGCGATCGTGCTCGGCGCCAGCGCCGCCAGCGTCGGCCCGTACGTCGCCGTACTGGGCGCCGGCGCCGGCTGCCTGCTGGCACTCGGCGCGGCCCGGCTGCGCGGCACCGGCGACGACCCCGTCCGGCTGGTGCTCGCCGGCGCGGCGCTGAGCGGGCTGATGAACGCCGGCTCCTCCGTGCTGCTGCTCTCCGACGCCCGGGCCGCCGACGAGATCCGGTTCTGGACCATCGGCTCGGTCGCCGGCCGCGGCACCGACCAACTGCTCGCGGTACTGCCGGTCCTGCTGCTCGGCCTGGTGCTGGCGCTGCTCTCCGGCCCGGCGCTGACCGCGCTCAGCCTCGGCGACGACGTCGCCACCGGCCTCGGCCACAAGCCCCGCCGGGCCCGCGCCCTCGCGGTGACCGCCGTCGCCCTGCTGGTCGGCGCCGCCACCGCGATCGCCGGACCGGTCTCCTTCGTCGGCCTGGTGGTGCCCTTCGCCGCCCGGGCCCTGGTCGGCCCGGACCTGCGCCGGCTGCTCGTCGTCTCCGCCCTGCTCGGGCCGGCCGTCGTGCTGCTCGCCGACGTGGCCTCCCGGCTGGTCGCCCGCCCGTACGAGATGCCGCTCGGCGTGATGACCGCCCTGTGCGGCGCCCCCGTGCTGGTCGCCGTCGTCCGCTCGCACCGAATGCCCGCGCTGTGAAGGCCCCCGTGAAGGCCCCTGTGAAGACCACCGCAGAGAACGCCGTGGAACCCGACGGCCCCTCGGCCGCGACCCGGCGGCCGGCGCCGTCCGTGCCGCCCGGCACCCGGCTGCTCGCCCTGGGCGGCCGCTCGGTGCTCGTCCCGGTCCGGCCGCTGCTCGGCTGCACCGTCCTGCTGCTCGTCGTGGTCGCGGTGACCGCCGTCTGCCTGGCCGTCGGCGAGACGAACCTCGACCCGGTGACCGCCCTGCGCGCGGCCTTCGGCGACGGCACCGCGCGCGACGTGCTGCTGGTGGAGAAGCTGCGGCTGCCCCGCGTCGAGGCCGCACTGGCCGTCGGCGCGGCCCTCGGCGTCGCCGGCTGCCTGATGCAGACCCTCGCCCAGAACCGGCTGGCCACCCCGGACACCGTCGGCTTCAACGAGGGCGCCACCGCCTTCGCGGTGGCCTCCGTCACCGGCGTCGCCACCCAGCTGCTGCCCTCCGCCGCCGCCCTGGCGGGCGCCGCCACCGCCGCCTCGCTCGCCTTCGCCCTCGGCGGCGGGGCCGGCCGCAACGGCTACCGCTTCCTGGTCGTCGGCCTCGGCATCGGCGCGGTCTTCGGCGCGGTGACCAACCTGATGCTCTCCCGCGCCGCCATCGACTCCGCCAACGCCGCCTACGCCTGGACGGTCGGCACCCTCAACAGCCGGGACGCCGACGCCGTCGGCTACCTCGAACTCGGCCTGCTGGCCTGCCTGCCCGCCGCCGTGCTGCTCGGCCGCCGGCTGTCGCTGCTGCGCTTCTCCGACGCCGTCGCCACCGGGCTGGGCGTCCGGGTGCGCGGCCTGCGGGTCGGCGTCCTGCTGGTCTCCGTGGTCTGCGCGGGCCTGGCGGTGGCCGTCGCCGGACCGCTCGGCATGATCGCGCTCGCCGCGCCCGAGGCCGCCCGCCGGATCGCCGGACCGCGCTGCGTGCCGGTGCTCACCTCGGCCGTCGCCGGAGCCGCCTTCACCCTGCTCGCCGACCTGATCGGCCGCACCCTCCTGTCGCCGCTGGAGGTGCCGGCCGGCCTGGTCACCGCCGTCGTGGGCGGCCCGTACCTGCTCTGGCTGCTGCTCACCACCCGTCCCCGGAGGACCGCATGACCGCCCGCCCCGCGACCGCTGAATCCTCCGGGACCGTGACGGCCGCCGTCGGAGCGCCCCGGCTGGCGACCAGCGCGCTCAGCCTCGGCCACGACCGCACCATCGTGGTGCGCGAGCTCGACCTCGAACTGCCGCAGCGGCAGGTCACCGTCATCGTCGGCCCGAACGGCTGCGGCAAGTCCACCCTGCTCGGCGGCCTCGCCCGGACCATCGCCCCGCGCTCCGGCGCCGTGCTGCTCGACGGCAAGCCGCTGACCTCGCTGTCCACCCGCGCCATCGCCCGGATCATCGGCCTGCTGCCGCAGTCCGCCACCGCCCCGGACGGGCTGACCGTCCGCGACCTGGTCCGCTACGGCCGCCAGCCGCACCAGGGCCTGCTGCGGCAGTGGTCCGCCGCCGACGCCGAAGCGGTCGAGCACGCGCTCGCCGCCGCCGACCTGCACGAGCTGGCCGACCGCCCGCTGGACACCCTCTCCGGCGGCCAGCGCCAGCGCGCCTGGATCGCCATGGCCGTCGCCCAGGACACCGACATCCTGATGCTGGACGAGCCGACCTCGGCGCTGGACATGGGCCACGCGCTGGAGGTGCTGGAGATGGTGCGCGGCCTGACGGCCGAGCGCGGCCGCACCGTCGTCCTCGTCCTGCACGACCTGACCACCGCCTGCCGCTACGCCGACCACATGGTGGCCATGCGCGACGGCCGGGTGGCCGCCCAGGGCGCGCCGCGCGACATCGTCACCCCGGAGCTGGTGCGCGAGCTGTACGGGGTGGAGAGCGTGATCCTCACCGACCCGGTGCACGGCACCCCGGTGGTCTGCCCGGTCGGCCTCGCCCCCCGGGTGCGCTGACGTCGGCGGGCCGGTCAGCCGGTCAGCCGGCCAGGCCCGGCAGCACCAGGGCGCCCGGCAGCTCCGCCAGGGCCCAGCCGGGCAGGATGAGCTTGCCCCGGCGCCGACCGCTGCCGACCAGGACGTACGGGGCCGCGGCCACCGCCTCGTCGATCAGCAGCGGCCAGCCGCCGGGCAGGCCGACGGGCGTGATGCCGCCGTACTCCATGCCGGTCAGCTCGACCGCGGTGTCCATCGGCGCGAAGGACGCCTTGCGCGCCCCCAGCTGGGTGCGCACCGCCCTGTTGACGTCCACCCGGGTGGTGGCCAGGGCCAGGCACCCGGCCAGGGTCACCTCCCCGGCGCGCTTGGCGGCGACCACCACGCAGTTCGCGGAGAACTCCGGCGGCACGTCGTAGGCCGCGCAGAACACGGCGGTGTCCGCCTGCTCCGGGTCGCTGTCCACGTAGAGCACCGAGGCGGCCGCTCCGGGCGCGTCCCAGTTCTTCAGCGCGTCGGCGACGGGCGCGGCGAGCTCCGCGCCGAGCTCCAGGGCCGGTACGGCGGTGGCGAAGTTCCCGAACGGCGGGGCGGTGGACTCACTCATGGACCGGACTGTAGCGCGCCCGGCCACCCGGTCGGCCGTACCCGGCTGCCGTCGGCCGTACGGGAGGAGCGCGGTCAGCCGTACGGGACGACGGCGACCGGGCAGTGCACGTGGTGGATCGCGGCGTGCGCCACCGGGCCGAGGTGGTGGTGGCGCAGCGGCATCCGCCGGATGCGGCGGCCGACGACCAGCAGCCGGGCCGTCGCGGCGGCGTCCACCAGCTCGACGGCGGCCTTGCCGCGGATCAGGTCGGTGCTCACCGTCACCTCGGGGTGCCGGGCCTGCCAGGGCTCCAGGGCCCGGGCGAGGCCGTCGTGCTCGACGGCCGAGACCTCGCCCTCCAGCCCGCCGATCGCCCCGTAGGACATGTACTCGCTGCCGGCCGGCGGGGACCAGACGTGCACCACGCGCAGCGGCGCCGAACGGAGCGCGGCGGCCTCGAAGGCGAAGGCCAGCACCTCGTCCGCCGGGTGCGCCAGGTCGAGGCCGACCGTCACCGCGCCGTCCGGCTCGTCCCCGCCGGCCCGGATCAGCACCACCGGGCAGTCCGCCCGGCGCAGCACCTCCTGGCTCACCGAGCCGACCAGGAAGCCGCGCAGGGTGCCCAGCCCGCGCGAGCCGAGCACCAGCAGGGCGGCCCCGTGCGCGGCGGCCTCCAGCGCCTCGACGGGATCGCCGGCCACGGAGCCGGCGGTGACCTCGACCTCCGGCGCGATGGTGCGCAACTCGCGCTCGCGCTCGGCGAGTTGTGCCAGTGCGGAGTGGTCGCCGGGCCTGCTCCCGGGGGCGATCTGCTTCGGCCGGGGCCAGGCCTGGAGGACGTCCAGGCGCAGGCCGCGGCGCTGCGCCTCGTGGGCGGCCCAGGCGGCGGCGGCCAGGCTCTCGGGTGAGCCGTCGAATCCGACGACGACGGGTCCGGTCACGGCGTGCTCCTCGGTTCCGGTGCGGCCCCAGCCCCCGGAGGTCTCGGTGCGGCCAGTATCCGCGCCGACCCGGACCGGCGCCTCCCGGAGCCGTCGCCGGTCGCGGTGGGTGACGGGACGGGCCCGGTTCCGCCGTCCGGCTGGTCGGCCGGGCGGCGGCGCGGCACGCCCGGGCCGGGCGGGGGCGCCGGGCTAGGGTCGGCCGAACCGCCGCGTGCCGGTCGCGCCGTTCCGACCGCTCCGCCCCAGCCGGTCCTTCTCAGCCCGGGAGAACGATGCCGAGGGTCCCCACGTTCCGCTCGCGGTGGGCGGGCGCCGCCGCCGGACTGGCCGTGCTCGCCGCCGCCCTGGTGGGCTGCGGAGACGGTGGGAGCGGCGGCCCGGTCACCCTGAACTGGTACAACTTCCCGGACGACTCGGGCGCCCTCCAGCAGGCCGCCGACCGCTGCGGGCAGCAGTCCGGCGGCCGCTACACGATCCGCTACAACAAGCTGCCGCGCGGCGCCGACGGCCAGCGCCAGCAGTTGGTGCGCCGGATGGCGGCGCACGACACCGGCGTGGACGTCCTCGGCCTGGACGTCACCTGGCCCGCCGAGTTCGCCGAGGCCGGCTGGATCCGCGAGTGGACCGGGGCGATGCGCGAGCGGGCCACCGCCGACACCCTCGACGCGGCGGTGCGGACCGCGACCTGGCGGGACCGGCTGTACGCCGTGCCGTACAACTCCAACACCCAGCTGCTCTGGTACCGCGACGACCTGGTGCCGACCCCGCCCGCCACCTGGGCGGAGATGCTCTCCCAGGCCCGGGAGCTGGACCGCGAGGGCAAGCCGCACCTCGTGGAGATCCAGGGCGCCCAGTACGAGGGGCTGACGGTCTGGTTCAACACGCTGGTCACCAGTGCGGGCGGCTCGATCCTCACCCCCGACGCCCAGGGGCCCGCGCTCGGGGCGCCCGCCGTCACGGCCGCCGGGGTGATGCGCGACCTGGCGGCCTCGGTGGCCGCCGACCCCTCGCTGTCGAACCAGATGGAGGACCAGAACCGGCTCGCGATGGAGTCCGGCACGGCCGCCTTCGAACTCAACTACCCCTTCGTCTACCCCTCGATGAAGGCCAACCGGCCGGAGCTGTTCCCGCACTTCCGCTGGGCGCCGTACCCCGCGGTGAGCGCCGACCGCCCTGCCAGCGTCACCATCGGCGGGATCGACCTCGCGGTGGGCGCCTACAGCCGGCACCCCGACCTCGCCGCCGAGGCCGCCCTCTGCCTGCGCGACCGGGACAACCAGCTCACCAACGCGCTGAAGGGCGGCCTCCCGCCCTCGCTGCGGAGCCTGTACGAGACTGCCGAGCTGACCGCCAGCTACCCGTTCGCCGCCGACGTGCTGGCCGCCCTCGACTCCGCCAGCGTGCGGCCGCAGACCCCGGCCTACCAGAACGTCTCCATCGCGATCTCGCACACCCTCTCCCCGCCCGCCGGCATCCACCCGGAGAAGGACGTGGCCGACCTCCGCGGGCAGATCCGGGACGCCCTCGGTTCGAAGGGGCTGATTCCGTGACACCGCCCGTTCCCGGGCCACCGCCCGCTGAGGCCGCGGCCGCGGCCGGGGCCGCCGCCGGGCCGGGACCGGCCGGGCCCTCGCGCGGCGCCCGCCAGGAGAGCCGGCTGGGCCTGCTGCTGTGCGCCCCCGCCGTGGTCGTGATGCTCGCCGTGACCGCTTACCCGATCGGCTACGCCGTCTACCTGTCCCTTCAGCGCTACGACCTGCGCTTCCCGGCCCAGGCGCACTGGGTCGGGCTCGCCAACTACGGCGCGGTGCTGACCTCGCCGTTCTGGTGGCAGGCGCTCGGCGTCACGGTGCTGATCACCGCGGTGTCGGTGGCCGTCGAGCTGGTGCTCGGCCTGGCGCTCGCCCTGGTGATGCACCGTACGGTCTTCGGGCGCGGGACGGTGCGCACCGCGGTGCTGGTGCCGTACGGGATCGTCACCGTCGTCGCGGCCTACTCCTGGCAGTACGCGTGGACCCCGGGCACCGGCTACCTGGCCGCCCTGCTGCCGGAGGGCAGCGCCCCGCTGACGGAGCAGTGGCCGGCCGTCGGTCTGATCATCCTCGCGGAGGTGTGGAAGACCACCCCGTTCATGGCGCTGCTGCTGCTCGCGGGCCTGGCCCTCGTCCCGGACGAGACGGTCCGGGCGGCGATGGTGGACGGCGCGAGCTCCGGGCAGCGGCTGCGGCTGGTGATCCTGCCGCTGATGAAGCCCGCGATCCTGGTCGCGCTGCTCTTCCGCACCCTGGACGCCTTCCGGATCTTCGACAACATCTACGTGCTGACCAGCGGCTCCAACGGCACCGGCTCGGTGTCGATCCTCGGCTACGACAACCTCTTCACCGCGCTCAACCTGGGCATCGGCTCGGCGATCTCGGTGCTGATCTTCGTCTGCGTGGCGCTCATCGCGCTGGTCTTCGTCAAGCTGTTCGGCGCGGCCACGCCCGGCGCGGAACCGGAGCGGCGATGAGCGGCCGGCCCGCCCGGGCCCTGACCGGCTGGGGCATCGCCAACCTGGTGGTCGTGCTCTACGCGCTCTTCCCGGTGTGGTGGATCGTGGCGCTGTCCTTCAAGGACCCGAGCACCCTCTCCGACGGCGCCTTCGTGCCCCGCCGGTGGACCCTGGCCAACTACCGCGGCATCTTCCAGACCTCGGAGTTCACCCGCGCCCTGGTCAACTCGATCGGCATCGCGCTGATCGCCACCACCGTCGCCGTCGCGCTCGGCACCATGGCCGCGTACGCGGTGGCCCGGCTGCGGTTCCCCGGCAAGCGGCTGCTGATCGGGGTCTCCCTGCTGATCGCGATGTTCCCGCCGATCTCGCTGGTCTCGCCGCTGTTCGGCATCGAGCGGGCGCTCGGCCTGTTCGACACCTGGCCCGGGCTGATCATCCCGTACATGACCTTCTCGCTGCCGCTGGCGATCTACACGCTCTCGGCGTTCTTCCGGGAGATCCCCTGGGACCTGGAGAAGGCGGCCAAGGTGGACGGCGCCACGCCGTGGCAGGCGTTCCGGCTGGTCATCGCGCCGCTGGCGGCGCCGGGGGTGTTCACCACCGGCATCCTGGTCTTCATCTTCTGCTGGAACGACTTCCTGTTCGCGATCTCGCTGACCTCCACCACCTCGGCCCGGACGGTCCCGGCCGCGATCGCCTTCTTCACCGGGAGCTCCCAGTTCGAGCAGCCGACCGGCTCGATCGCGGCGGCCGCGGTGATCATCACGATCCCGATCGTGGTCTTCGTGCTGCTGTTCCAGCGCCGCATCGTCGCCGGGCTCACCGCCGGCGCCGTCAAGGGCTGAGCCCGACATCGAGTTTTCCCAGGAAGAGCCCGCCCCACCCGGCGGGCCAGGAAGGCGGACCGTGGCCGAGATCGTCCTCGACGGCATCACCAAGCGCTACCCCGACGGCGCCCTCGCCGTGCGCCACGTCGACCTCACCATCGCCGACGGCGAGTTCGTGATCCTGGTCGGCCCCTCCGGCTGCGGCAAGTCCACCACGCTCAACATGATCGCCGGGCTGGAGGACATCACCGAGGGCACCCTGCGGATCGCCGGGGAAGTGGTCAACGACCGCGCGCCCAAGGACCGCGACATCGCCATGGTCTTCCAGAGCTACGCCCTCTACCCGCACATGAGCGTGCGCGACAACATGGGCTTCGCGCTGCGCCTGGCCAAGGTCGACAAGGCGACCATCGCCGCCAAGGTCGAGGAGGCCGCCCGCGTCCTCGACCTCACCCGGCACCTCGACCGCAAGCCCGCCCACCTCTCCGGGGGGCAGCGCCAGCGGGTCGCGATGGGCCGGGCGATCGTCCGCGACCCCAAGGTCTTCCTGATGGACGAGCCGCTGTCCAACCTGGACGCCAAGCTCCGGGTGCAGATGCGCACCCAGATCGCCGCCCTCCAGCGCCGCCTGGGCACCACCACCGTCTACGTCACCCACGACCAGGTCGAGGCGATGACGCTCGGCGACCGGGTGGTGGTGATGCGCTCCGGCGTCGTCCAGCAGGTCGGCTCGCCGCAGCAGCTGTACGACGAGCCGGTGAACCTCTTCGTCGCCGGGTTCATCGGCTCGCCCGGCATGAACTTCCTCGGCGCCGCGCTGGAGCACGGCGCCCTGCGCACCTCGCTGGGCGACCTACCGCTGGACGACCGCACCCGGCGCGCCCTGGAGGGTGCGGACGCGCCGCGCGAACTGGTGGTCGGCATCCGCCCCGAGGACTTCGAGGACGCGGCCCTGGTCGAGGGGCACGCCGGCGGGGTCACCGTCACCGTGACCGTCGAGGTCCGGGAGTCGGTCGGCTCGGACGTCTATGTCCACTTCGCGGAGGAGGGCGGCCCGGCGGCGGCCCGGGGCCCCGGCGGCCTCGCCGGACTGGCGGAACTCGCCGAACTGGCCGAGCTGGCCGAACTCGCCGCCGACTCGGGCCGGGCCGACACCGGCATGCGGGAGCACCGGGTGGTCGCCCGGCTGAACCCCGCCACCCGGGCCGCCGAGGGCGGCCCGCTGGACCTGCGGGTGGACACGGCGCGCATCCACGTCTTCGACCCCCGCACCGGGGCCAATCTGACCCACCCGGAACGTTCGTAGCGTGGTACGGAAGGCCCAACCCCCGGCCGGCGCGCGGTGTGCCTGACCGTTGCCGTAGCGGACCCGACTTACATTGCCCGGTTATGGGAGAAAATGTCGGAATCAGTCGCCGATCGGTGCTCAAGGCCGTCCCCGTAGCTGTCCTCGCGGCCGGCTCCGGCGGGACCCTCGCCCGGCCCGCGGTGGCGGCCGCCGCCTTCCCGCAGCCCGTCGTCCGGCGCGCCCGGTCGGCCCCCGGCGGGTCGGCGGCGGTGCTCGACCAGACGCTCGACGTACGGTTCACGACGCTCTCCGTCCCGGGCTACGGGACGGTCACCACGCGCACCTACAACGGGACCATCCCCGGGCCGACCCTGCGGGCGCGCGGCGGGGACGTGCTGTGGCTGACCCAGGTCAACGGGCTGCCGCCGAACCCGGTCGAGCCGGCCGGGTCGACCGGGATGTCTGGGATGTCGGGGATGTCAGGCCCGGCGCACCACGGCGGCCACAACCGGCCGCACCGTGTGAACACCTTCAACCTGCACACCCACGGCCTGCACGTCTCGCCGTCCGGGCGTGCCGACAACATCCTGCGGGAGTTCCCGCCGCGCACCGCCGACGAGGCCGCGGCCGGCGCCCCGGAGCCGCGGTACCTGACCACCGTCCAGATCCCGGCCGACCATCCGGCCGGGACGTACTGGTACCACCCGCACGCGCACGGGGCCACCGCCGAACAGATCGCCGGAGGGATGGCCGGGGTCATCGTCATCGAGGGCGACGTCGACGAGGTGCCGCAGATCAAGGCCGCCGCCGACCTGGTCGTCTGCATCAACGAACTCCGGCTCAAGGGCGGCAGGGTCCCCGACTTCACCTCCGGCGACGCCCTGGCCGCCGTCCCGCCCACCTTCACCGTCAACGGCGAGGTCAACCCCGTCCTCCTGCTGCGCCCCGGCGAGGTCCAGCGCTGGCGCCTGGTCGCGGCGACCTCGTTCACCGCCCTCTCGCTCCAGGTCGCCGACGGGGAACGGAAGTTGACGCTGCACCAGATCGCCATGGACGGCGTGACCTTCCCCGCGCCGGTCGCCGCCGAGACGGTCCCGCTCGGTGTGGGCAACCGCGCCGACGTGCTGGTCCGGGGCGGCGAGGCCGGGACGTACGAACTGCGGGCCAAGGGCGTGCCCGTCCCGCTGATGACGATCGAGGTGGCGGGGGAGGCCGTCCAGCCGCCCATGGAGCTGCCGACCTCGCTGCCGCAGGGCATGCCGTTCCTCGACGAGAAGGACATCGCCAACCCCGGCGGCGACCGCAGGGTGGTCTTCCACGTCGACCCGAAGGTCTTCGCCCAGCCGTTCCCCAACGCCTACCGCGTCCTCGGCAGCCACCCGACCCCCGCGGCCGATCCCGGCGGCGACCTCACCCGCGACCCCGCCTACGGCCTGTTCGACCCCGAGTACGTCAACCACACCCTGGAACTCGGCACCGTCGAACGGTGGACCATCCACACCGACGAGACCATGCCGATCTTCCACCACCCCTTCCACCTGCACACCAACCACGTCCTCGTCACCCACCGCAACGGCGAACGGCTCGACCCGCCGGTGTGGCAGGACACCGTCGACCTGACCGGCGGCAAGCCGGGCGACACCGTCACCCTCCTGGTCAAGTACGAGGACTTCACCGGCCGCACCGTCCTGCACTGCCACCAGCTGCAGCACGAGGACCTCGGGATGATGCAGCTGGTCGAGTACGTCCGGCCGCGACGGCCGGAGCCGGCCGGATGGCCGGGGTGGCCCCAGCAGCCCGGGTGGCCGGGGTGGCCGGGCCGGCCTCGTCCGCTCGATCACTGAGCGCTGCCGGGCGCCGGCGGCGGCGGTGCAGGAAAGCTCCTGGAACGTGCGTTCGGAACCGGATCCCGGGGTAGACCAGTCGTACAGCGGCCGTGCGATTCCGGCTGCTCCAGCACCTCGGGCGGTGCCGCCGGGGCCGGTGCCACCGGGGCCGTGCCCGCAGTGGCCGGGCACGGGTCCCGGGGGAGAAGTCCGTGACACGCCGCACGAGGTGCGGGCCGTACGTGGCGCCGGGCGCTCACCCCGGCGCCCAGGAGCGATCACGTGTCCGTCCACCTGGAAACAGCCGGCTGGGAAGCGGCCCCCTCGGGCCTGCCGCCCGACCTCCCGCGACGGCCCACGGCGGCCGAACTCCGCCGCATGGGGAAGTCCGAGGCGCGGGAGCTGAGCGACGCGCTGTTCGAGCGGCTGGCCGGGCTGGTCCGGGAGACCCGCGCCTACAGCTACGTCCGCGGCACGATCATCGAGCTCAACATGCCGCTGGTGCGCTTCATCGCCGCCCGCTTCCGCCACCGGGCCGAGGACATGGAGGACATCCTCCAGGTCGGCACGATCGGCCTGATCAAGGCCGTCGACGGCTACGACCCGCGGCGCGGCGTCGAGTTCGTCACCTACGCGATCCCCACCATCACCGGCGAGATCAAGCGGTTCTTCCGCGACACCTCCTGGCCGGTGCGCGTCCCGCGCAGCATGCAGGAGCTGTACCTGTCCGTCGCCCGCGACTCCGACCGCCTGGAGCAGGAGCTCGGCCGGCTGCCACGGCCCGAGGAGATCGCCGAGGACCTGCACCTCACCGTCGAACAGGCCACCGAGGGGCTGCTGGCGGGCCGGGTCTACCGCCCCAACTCCCTGGACGCGCTGCGCGACCAGGACACCGACGAGACCGGCAGCGCACTGCTCGACCGGCTCGGCGGCTGCGACCCCGGCATCGAACTCGCCGACTTCCGCACCGCCGTCCGCCCGCTGCTGGCCCGCCTGCCGGAGCGTGAGCAGACCGTCCTCAAGCTGCGGTTCTGGGACGGGTGCACCCAGTCCCGGATAGCGGACCGGATCGGCGTCTCCCAGATGCACGTCTCCCGGCTGCTCAGTGCCACCCTGGCCTGGCTGCGCGAGGAACTGGAGGACCGGGACGCGCCCGGGTGGGGTGATGGGGAGCCGGAGGCCGTCGCTTCCGGGGGCGGGCTTGACGGCGGGCCCGGGAGCGGTTCCGGCGGCGGGCGCGAGGGCACCGGCTGAGGCGGTCGGGCGGGCCGACGTGCGGGGTGGGGACCCGGGGTGCGGTTTCGCTGCGTGATCGGCGCATACTTTCCGTAAACACACGGAGGTGCTCATGCCCATGGTGGATGTCGCTGCCCTCGGCCGACTGGTCGCGGAGTACGAGGCCCTGTCCCCGTCGAGCTCGCCGGAGGCCCGGCAGCGGTTGCGCGACGTCTGCTACACGATCGGCATCTACACGGGCGAGGCCGACGCCGTCCGCGCGGTCGCCCGGGCCCGCATGCTGCTGGCCCGTCAGGGCCCGGCCGACGGCGGCGGCGCGGCGGCCGGAGCCCCGGCGACCGACCGGGCCCGGGCGGCGCTCCTCGCCGAACTCGGCGACCTCGCGGCCCGCGAGCGGGTACGGGCCGCGCCCCTGCCCAGCCTGCACGACGTGGTGCAGCTGACCAGGGTCACCGTCCCGGACTGCGTGGGCGCCGCCGTGAGCACCTGGCACGACGACGGCTCGGTCGAGACCTTCGCGGCGACCCCGTCCTACCTGCTGGCCCTCGAACGCGCCCAGAGCGGGGCGGACGCCGGCCCGCTGCCCCGGCTCCGCCGCCAGGGCGAGGGCCAGATCGTCGTCCGGCTCGACCCCGGCCGGCCGGACCGGTTCGCCGACCGCGCCCGGCGCTGCGGCGTACGGGCCGTGGCCGGCGCGCACCTGCGCACCCACCCGCACGGCTGCACCGTGTTCAGCGCCTACCTGCGCACCCCGGTCGACCCCGGCACACCGGCCCTCGGGCTGGTGGAGGTGCTCGCCCTCCAGGCGTCGGCCGCCCTCGACCGCTTCGCGCTGTCCCGGGCCGTGGCCGACCTGCTCGACCGCCGGCACGCCACCGGCCTGGCCATCGGCCTCACCGCCGAACGGTTCGACGTCACCCCGCACGCAGCGCTGAGCCTGCTGGTCGGAGCCGCCCAGCGACTGGGCACCGACCTCGCCACGGTGGCCCGGCACCTCGCCGACGGCGACCGGCCGCGCACCGCGCCCGGCGAGCGGGGCGGCTCGTAGCGCGGGCGCGGGACGGTTGCGCCGGTGCCGGACGGGCAGGCGTACAGGAAGGGGGCGGAAGGCGTGCAGACGGGCGCGCGCAGACGGGCGGGAAGGCCCCGGCCGCGCCGTACGAGGAGGTCGTCATGAGCATGGTGAAGGAATCCGTGGACGTGGCCGTCCCCCTGCACGCCGCCTACAACCAGTGGACGCTCGCCGAGGAGTTCCCGCGCTTCATGGAGGGCGTCGACTCGGTGAGCCGGCTCGACAGCCGCCACAACCACTGGCAGACCAGCATCGACGGCGTCACCCGCGAGTTCGACACCGAGATCGTCGACCAGGAACCGGAGGAGCTGATCGCCTGGCGGGGCATGGACGGCGAGGCCGAGCGGAAGGAGGTGGTGACCTTCCGGCGGCTCGACCCGGGCCACACCCGGGTCACCCTCGCCGTCGACCTCCGGCCCGCGGGCCCGGGGGAGCAGGCCGCCGACGTCCGGGGCGAGGTCGACCGGCGGGTGAAAGGGGACCTGAGGCGGTTCAAGGAGTACGTCGAGGAACGCGCGCGGGGGAGGGGCGGGGCAGGGTGAGCCGGCTCCGGCGGCCCGTGCGGCTTCCGTCGGCCCGCGGCGGCTTCGTCAGCCCGCGTCGGCCATCGCGTCGGCCCGCGCGTCGGCTCGGCGGAGGCCGCTCCAGTGCGCGAACGCGGCCACCGAGCCCAGTGCAGGCAGCGCCGCCGCCGCGAAGATCCCGAACAGGTACTCGCCCGACAGCGCGGTGAACGCCAGCAGCAGCACCTGCACCCCGGCCGTCGCCGCCAGGCGCCTCCAGCCGGGCCGCGGGCGCCAGACCCCGCGCACCGCCAACGCGTTGACCCCGGCCATCGCGAACCCGGCGGCCCCCATCACGTACGGCACCCACTGCGGCTTCGGCGCCACCTCGTCCTCGAACCCGATCCCGTTGTAGAACAACGGGACCGCGATGCAGAAGAACATCACCACCGCCACCGTCTCCAGGATCAGCAGCACGGTCGTCGCAGCCCGCGACAGCCAGGAGAGAGCGGTCATGGTGGGGAGCCTTCCGGGAGTTCGGTGTTCTGTACTGCGACGCCCGGGGAGCCCGGACCGCAGCGGCCCATCGCCACTGGAGGCATGGCACGACCGCGCGACGGGCACGTCCCATGACGCCGCCCGACCCGGCGGCCTCGGCACCGCAGCATAGTCAAGAAATGGCAAAGGCTGTAGTGCGGTGCAGGTCGGAGGGCGTCCTCCCCGCAGGCGCGGGGGCAGCCACTGAAGGGGACGGTTCGGCCGCCGATGCCGAAATCCGGTCAACTCGGCTGCCCAGGCGCAGGAGTTCGTCCGGATCGCGGGCGTGCGGCGACGGCTGCTCCTAGGCTCGTCCGGACACCGTGGCGTGAGGGGGAGTGCCGTGGCCCGTAGGCCTGTTCGGCGACGTCGGTCGACCGTCGCCCGCCGGTTGAAGCAGAACACACCGCTGCTGGGGGCGGCCGCGCTGGTCGCGGTCGTGTTGGGCACGATGCTGGTCCAGTGGCTGGCCCAACACCTGCTGCTGGTCGCCGCGTTCCTCATCGTCGGCGCGGGAGCGGGCGCCGCCGTGCTGCGCTCGCGGGCGCGGGCCCGGCAGCGGGAACTGGACGCGCGGACCGCCCGACTGCGGCACATCGGGCCGTTCCTGGCGATGACCCCGAAGGCCTTCGAGCACGCGCTGGCGGACCTGTGCCGCCGGGACGGCTGCACGAAGGTGAAGGTGGTCGGCGGGGCCGGCGACCTCGCGGCGGACGTCCTCGCCACCACCCCCGCCGGGCAGCGGATCCTCATCCAGGCCAAGCGGTACGGGCCGAGGACGTTCGTCGGCTCCCAGGACGTCCAGAAGGTCAACGGCACCTACCGCGACGTGCACCACTGCGACCTGGCCGCCGTGGTGACGACCAGTTCCTTCACCAAGGCCGCCGCCGCGTTCTGCGCCCAGGTCGGCATCCGCGCCGTCGACCAGCGGGCGCTCGCCCTGTGGGCGGACGGGCGGGGCGGGGCGCCCTGGGTGTGAGCCACCGGCTCCCGCGTTCGAGGCCTGCCGGGGAGAGCAGGAGGCGGCGGCGCTGCTGGTCGACCTCGCTGACGAGGACCGTGAGTTCGTCACCGACCCGGACCATCCCTAACGGAGCTCCCTCGGGGGGCGAGGCGAGATCCCGCTGAGGGACCACACGTCGAACTGTGCTCAGAGCTGTCGGCGGCCGCGAGCTTCGATTCAGTCGCGCTTTCCTTGATCAGGCCAAGCGCGTTTCGCCGTTGAGTGGTCCTCAGTGTCGTCGGTGAGCTGGGGGCGGGCTGGGGGCGGGGTGGGTCCAGCCCCACCTCCAGTCGGGGTGCAGGTGGATTCTGCCGTCGCGCCGCCGTCCCTAGCGTTGATCGCGTGCTGTCCGAGGTTGCGGGCGGGCGTGGTGATGCGGGGAGGGCGAGGTGTACGGAACGGTGCGCGCGGGGCGGGGGTTCCGGTGTTGCGGCTGTCGGGGTTGCGCAAGCGGTTCGGGGCGCGGTGGCGTTGGGAGGTCGGTCTTCGCGCCGGCCAATCGGGGCTGGTTCCTGGCCCGGTACCTGCCGGTGGCGGTCGGGTTCGTGCTGGGGGCGTGCCGGCTGACTCGCGGTCAGCGGGGGGTGGTGCCCAGGGGGACGTCCGAGCGGACGGCTGCGATCATGAACGGCCCGTACGACCGAATCCGACCGGAGGCCCCGTGAGCAGCCCGCAGACCCCAGCCGCCCGTGAGCCGGACACCGCCGAACCGGGTCGCGGCGCCGCCCGCGAGCTGCGCGCCGCCGTACGGGCGCTCGGGCGGCTCGCCGCCTTCACGCTGCTGATACCGGTCGGGGTGGGGCTGACGGCGGTCTTCCTGCTGTCGTTCGTGATCTGGGGCTGCCTCGGGATCTTCCCGTTCTTCCCGACCGCCACCCGGATGGTCCGCTCCGCCGCCGGAGCCGCCCGGTGGGCGGCCGGCCACTGGTCGCAGGTGCCCGTACCGCCGCCGTACCGGCCGCGCCCGGCCCTGGAACGCACCCTCCACGGCTGGTACTGGACCGGCCACGACTACCACCGGAACCGCTGGTTCGCCGGCATGTCCCTCGACGTCCGCTGGCTCTGGACCGACCCGGCGACCTGGCGCGACGTCCTCTGGGTGCTCGCCGACCCGCTGGTCGGCGGCGGCATCGCGGCCGCGCCCGTGCTGCTGGTCGGCGCCGGCCTGTACGGGATGGTCCAGGCGCCGTTGCCGTACGACCTGCCGTTCGGCGGCCCGGTCGCGCTGCTCCTCGGCCTCCTCGGCCCGGTGTCGATCGCCGCCGGACTCGCCCTCGCCCGGCCCGCGCTGCGCCTGCACGGCCGGTGGACCCGCGCCCTCCTCGGCCCCACCGAACGCTCCCGGCTCGCCCGGCGGGTCGAGCAGCTCACCGAGATCCGGCTGGACGCCACCGAGGCCCAGGCCGCCGAACTGCGCCGGATCGAACGGGACCTGCACGACGGCGCGCAGGCCCGACTGGTCGCGGTGAGCCTGCGCCTCGGCGCGGTCGCGGCACTGGTCGACCGCGACCCGGGCCAGGCGAAGCAGGTGGCGACGGACGCCCAGGAGAACGTCACCCAGGCGCTCCAGGAACTGCGCGACCTGGTCCGCGGCATCCACCCGCCGGTGCTCGCCGAACGCGGCCTCGTCGAAGGCGTACGGGCGCTGGCACTGGACGTCCCGCTGAAGGTCGAGGTCCGGGCCGAACTGCCCGGACGGGCCGAGGCGCCGGTGGAGTCGGCGGTCTACTTCGCCGTCAGCGAGGCGCTCACCAACGCCGTCAAGCACGGCGAAGCCCGGCACGCCACCGTGCACCTCACCCACGCCGCCGGACTGCTCCGCGCCGAAGTCACCGACGACGGCCGCGGCGGCGCCGACCCCGACGGGGGCAGCGGCCTGCGGGGCATCCGGCGCAGACTCGCCGCGTTCGACGGTACGCTCACGCTGACCAGCCCCCCGGGGGGTCCGACCAGGCTGATCATGGAGCTACCGTGCGTGTTGTCCTCGCCGAGGACCTCGTCCTGCTGAGGGACGGCCTCTCCCTGCTGCTCAGTGCCCACGGGCACGAGATCGTCGCAGCGGTGGAGAGCGGCCCCGAACTGGCCGCCGCCATCGCCGAACACCGCCCCGACATCGCGGTGGTCGACGTCCGCCTGCCCCCCACGTACACCGATGAGGGACTCCAGGTCGCGCTCGCCGCCCGCCGCGTACGGCCCGGCCTGCCGGTCCTCGTCCTCTCCCAGCACGTCGAACAGCTCTACGCCCGGGAGCTGATCGCCGACGGCACCGGCGGCGTCGGCTACCTCCTCAAGGACCGCGTCTCCAAGGCCGACCAGTTCGTCGACGCCGTCCACACCGTCGCCGCCGGCGGCACCGTGATGGACCCCCAGGTCATCTCCCGCCTCCTCGCCCGCAACGCCGACGACCAGCCCCTCGCCCTCCTCACCCCGCGCGAACGCGACGTCCTCGCCATGATGGCCGAAGGCCGCTCCAACGCCGCCATCGCCCAACGGCTGCACTTCAGCGAGGGCGCCGTCAGCAAGCACACCTCCAACATCTTCGCCAAGCTCAACCTCGGCGCCTCCGACGACGACAACCGCCGCGTCCTCGCCGTCCTCGCCTACCTCGACGGGACGCGCACGCCCTGAGGCGGCGTGCGACGCCCACGTGCCCGGAGTTTCTGTCACGCAGGGGACCGATGTGCCCGCGATGGTGATCATTTAGGAGTACATGGCGAATGCACTGAACATTCTCCCGACTCTCCATCAGGTGTAAGATGCGGCAACCATGGTTCCGCGCCGAGAGCAATACCAATGGGGGCAGGCATGGCTCGCCGATGGGAAGCCGACCCTTCCGCTTCGTTGCAGAAACGCCTCGGGAAATCCGCCAAAGAACTGGGATCGTCCGACGGAAAGGACGAATGCCCGGACATCTGGCAGCTCTCGAACGGCGATGTCGCCGTCATCGGTCGCGATCTCACGGAGGACTACCGCGGGCGGCTTCCCGAAGGCGTCGTCCTGGGCCCGGGCGAGCGGCTCGTCGTCATCCCCGGCCTCATGGTGAGCACGGCGAAGGCGGACATCCCGGATGCCTGATCGGAACGCCCCCGAGCTGCGGCCCGAGCGGGGCGAGCTCCTCACCCGGGACGACTACAAGCGTGACTTCCGCGAGCGGGACGCGCTGATCCGCGGCCGGGACTCATGGAAGTTGGAGCGTCGCCAGTACTTCGAGGAGCAGGGCAGTCCGAGCTGGGAGGCCGCCCGGCGCGGCGACTGGGGCGAGGCGCTGCGACTCCTGGAGGACCGGCGCCCGGCGCTGCTCGCGATCGGACGGGAGGACGCGGCGCGGCGGTCCTTCTTCCACCGGGTGCGGGTGGTCGAGCGGCCGTGGACGGACTACCTGCGCTGGCAGCTGCACTCGCTGCGGATCCGAGCCGAATGCGGGGAGCGCGTCCGTATGGTCGACGCCGTGGAACTGGCCGATTCCGAGGAATTCGGACAGCTGCCGGAAATCGTCGTTCTCGGCGGCCGTACGCTCTATCAGGTGCGGTATTCGGAGGCGGGAATTCCGGCCGGTGCGATCAGGTACACCGATCCCGGTCTCGTCCTCCGGTGGGAGGGATATCTCGCGGATCTCCACCGGGTGGGCGAAGACGTTCTGGCGTACTTCGAACGTGAAGCCGCACACCTCCTCCCACCCGCGTAGGAAACGGAGCGCAGTGGCAGACGAGCACGTCGGGTCCACCGGCGACCCCGGAAGCACGCGCTCCACCGTGTCCGGGTCCTCCGCCCAGGACGTGGTCCAGGCCAGGGACGTCAGCGGAGGCATCCACTTCCACGGCGGACCCGACCGGCCGAACAGCACCCCGACTCCGCGCCAACTACCCGCCGACGTACGCGGCTTCGTCAACCGTACGGTCGAACTCCAGCAGTTGAACGACGCCTTGGCGGGCGATCACCCGAACCCCGATGCCGCCGCTGCCGTCGTCGTCATCGCCGGAACCGCCGGCGCGGGGAAGACCTCGCTCGCCCTGCACTGGGCCCACCAGGCCCGGCACTGCTTCCCCGACGGCCAGTTGTACGTCAACCTCCGCGGCTACGATCCGGGCCGGCCCGTCACTGCCCAGGAGGCCCTCCACCGCTTCCTGACCTCCCTCGGCGTCGCCGTTCAGGCCGTCCCGCCCGATCCCGACGCGGCGGCCGCCCTCTACCGCTCGCTCCTCGCCGAGCGCCGCGTCCTGGTGGTCCTCGACAACGCCGCCAGTGCGCAGCAGGTCCGGCCGCTCCTGCCCGGCAGTGCCGGAAGCCTCGTCCTGGTCACCAGCCGCAGCCGGCTGTCCGGTCTCGCCGTACGCGACGGCGCCCGCCGGCTCACCCTGCGGACCCTGCCCGAGGCCGAGGCCGTCGCCCTGCTGCGGGCCGTCACGGCCGGGCACCGGTCCGAGGACGACCCGGCGAAGCTCACCGAACTGGCCCGCCTCTGCGCCCAACTGCCGCTGGCCCTGCGCATCGCGGCCGAGCGCGCCGCCAGCCTGCCGCACATGGGTCTGGACGACCTGATCAACGACCTCCGCGACGAGTCCGCGCTCTGGGACGCCCTCAGCGTGGGCGACGACGAGGACGCCGACGCCGTCCGCACGGTCTTCGCCTGGTCCTACCGGGCCCTGCCCGACCCGGTCGCCCGCCTGTTCCGGCTCCTCGGCCTCCACCCCGGCCCCGACTTCGGGCTCCACGCCGCGGCCGCCCTCGCCCACCTCACCCCCAGCCGGACCCGGCAACTCCTCGACTCCCTCGTGGGTGCCCACCTCGTCGAGCAGAGCGCACCCGACCGCTACCAGTTCCACGACCTCCTACGTGCCTACGCCACCGATCAGGCCCAGCACGAAGAGACCCCCGCACAGCGCCAGGCCGCCCTGCGCCGGGTGCTCGACTGGTACCTGCACACCGCCGACGCTGCTCAGCAGTGGCTGCGGCCGGCCGAGGCCCGGCTACCGCTCGACCCGGTGTCCGACGGAGTCCGGCTGGCGGCCTTCGCCGACTACAACGCCGCCGTGGACTGGGCCGAACGCGAACGCGTCAACCTCCTTCAGGCCGTCCACGCCGCCTCCGCCGCGGGCGAGGACCGGCGGACCTGGCAGCTGGCCGCCGTCCTCTGGAACGCCCAGGCACCCTCCGCCCCCGGGGCGGACTGGCTCCCGGCAGGCCGGCTCGGGCTGGCGGCCGCCGAACGCCTGGACGACACCGCGGCCCGCGCCCTGCTGCTCACCGACCTCGGCATGGGGCACACCCGGGTCAACTCCCTCGGCGACAGCCTGGACTGCCACCGCAGAGCCCTGGCGCTCTGGCGCGAACTCGGCGACGCGCTCGACGAGGCGCACTCGCTCAATCTGCTGGGACTCGTCCACCTGCACGGCCGTCAACTGGACGACGCCGCACAGTACTTCGAGCAGGCCCTCACCGCCTTCCGGTCATTGGGCGAGGCCCGGTGGGAGGCCACCACGCTCGCCAACCTCGCCAGCACCCACTACCGCGCCGGACGCCTCCCCGAGGCCGCGACCGCCGTCGGGCAGGCGCTGGCCGCCCACCGCGCGCTGAAGAACCAGCGCGGGGAGGGAAACGCCCTGCGCCTGCTGAGCGACATCCGACGCGAGGGCGGCGACCAGGCCGGCGCACTCGCCTCGGCGCACGCGGCACTCGACATCGCCCTGAACCTCCGTGATCACCGCCTGGAGGGCTTCTGGCTCCTCACCCTCGGCGACGCCCAGCGGGCCGACGGCCAACCCGCCGACGCCCTCGACTCCTACCAGCGCGCCGCCGTCCTCCACCGCCGCCTCGGCGACCGCAGCCGCGAGGCCCTCGCCTGGTACGGCGCGGGCGAGACCTACCGCGGCCTCGGCCGTCACGCCGAGGCCGCCGCCTTCCTCCGCCGGGCCGCCACCGCCCACCACGAACTCGGCGATCGCTGGCACGAGGCGCTCGCCCTCGACGCCCTGGCGGCGACGGTGTCCGCGGAGGAGTCGGAGGCCGCCCGGCGGCACCGGACGGAGGCGCTCGCACTGCTGGACGGGTACGAGGACGTGCGGGCGGTCGCGGCACGGGAACGGATCGCGCGGCGGGCCGAGGCGGGCTGACGGCGGCTGTGGCGGGTCGTGGGTGCAGGGGGGCCGCCATGGCCGCTGGTGGTTCGGGGGTCGGTGGAGGCCGGTGCGGGTCTGGTGTGCGAGCGCCTCGGCGGTCAGGCGGCGATGGCGGCGAGGAGCTTGTCGGTGAGGCGGTCGAGGTAGTCGGGGGCGGTCGCCGTGTGGACGACGGCGAGGCGCCAGTACAGCGGGCCGGCGAGGAGGTCGAGGGCGAGTTCGCGGTCGAGGTCGGCGGGGAGTTCGCCGCGGTCGACCGCTCGTTCCAGTAGGTCCGTGGCCTTGCTGCGGCGGGGGTCGCGGACGGCGGTCAGCAGTACCTGTGCGAGCTCGGGGGTGCGGACGGCTTCGGCGAGCAGGTCGGGGATGATCTTCGCCGGGAGCGGGTGGCGCAGCGCGTCCGCGGTCGCGGTGAGGAAGGCGAGGACGTCGCCGCGCAGGGTGCCGGTGTCCTTGATCTCGGAGGCGTCCACGGCCACGGCGCGGATCAGGGCGACGGTCATGTCGAGCTTGGACGGCCAGCGGCGGTAGATGGCGGCCTTGCCCGCACCGGCCCGCTTGGCGACCGTCTCCAGGGAGAGCCGGGCGTAGCCGACGGCCGCCAGTTCCTCGAAGAAGGCGGCCGCGATCGCCTCGGTCACGGAGTCCTGGAGCACCGGCCCGCCGGGCGTCCGGCGTGCGGGGGGCGTGGCGGCGTCGGGGGCCGCGGAGGTGTCGGAGGCCGGCCGGGGCGCGGGGGTGCTGGGCATGCCCCGAACCTACATCAGGCGGAACGCTTGCGTCTCGACTGGGTGAGGGCTAGCGTCATAGACGAGACGGAACGGTTCCGTCTCGCCAAGACCCCGGGAGTGCACCATGCGATTCCTCTTCGAGGACGAGTCGTTCTCCTTCGAGACGCTCCGGGCGGCCGGATTCGCCGACTACGGCGGCGCCGACCTGGGCGAGGTCGTGGCCACCGCCCGGAACATCGGCGAGGGCGACGAGGAGGCCTGGCTGCGCGAGTGGAAGGCCACCGCGGAGCGCGTCCACGGCATCGGCAGCCGTGCCCTGGCGGCCGGGCACCGGGTCAGCGCCCGCGAGGCCCTGCTGCGCGCGTCGAACTACTACCGCACCGCCGAGTTCTATCGCCGCGACGACCCCGCGAACGACCCCGAGGCCAAGGGCCTGTCCGCCCTCTCCCGGGAGACCTTCGCCGCCGCGGCGGCCCTGATGGACACCCCCGTCGAGGCCGTGGCCATTCCCTACGAGGGCACGCACCTGCCCGGCTACCTGTTCCTCGTCGACGACTCCGGCGCCCGGCGCCCCACCGTCCTGTTCACCAGCGGCTTCGACTCGACGCTGGAGGAGGCGTACTTCGCCGTCGCCGCGGCCGCGCTGCGCCGCGGCTACAACGTCCTCGCCTACGACGGGCCGGGCCAGGGCGCGGTGCTGCGCGAGCAGCAGCTGGTCTTCCGGCCGGACTGGGAGGCCGTGGTGACCCCGGTGGTCGACTACGCGCTGACCCGCCCCGAGATCGCCGCCGACGGGCTGGTCCTGTTCGGGTACAGCCTCGGCGGCTACCTGGCCGCCCGCGCCGCCGCCCACGAACACCGCCTGGCCGCCCTGGTGTTGGACGACGGGCTCTACAACTACCGGGAGGCCCACGACCGGTTCCTGCCGCCGTTCCTGCGCGAGTGGATCGAGGCCGGCCGGGACGACCTCGTGGAGCCCGTCATGGGCCTGTTCATGCAGGTGAGCACCCAGGTGCGCTGGGCACTGCGCAACGGGGTGTGGACGTTCGGCGCCGCGTCGGTGGCGGACTACATCCGCCGTACCGCCGACTACACGCTCGACGGCGTCGCTCAGCTCATCGACTGCCCCACCCTCGTCCTGGACGCCGAGAACGACCAGTTCTTCCGCGGCCAGCCCCAGCAGGTCCAGGCCGCGCTGACCTGCCCGCACACGCTGGTCACCCTGCCCGAGGCCGAGGGCGCGGGCGAGCACTGCCACATGGGCGCCATGTTCCGCTTCCACCAGGTGGCCTTCGACTGGCTGGACACCACCCTGGCCGGGGCCGCCCGGCCCGCGAGCTGACGGGGGTCGGGCGGGAGGGTGTCACCGCTGGTGGGCGCCCGGGGAGGGACGGCGGGCGGCGGTGAGCCCGGTCGCCCACGAACCGCGCGGGCGGTAGCGTCACCCTTGGTCGCCAGGGCATTACGGTGCGCGCCCGGTGGAGGGCGCAGGCCGGGCCCTGGGGCAGGCCCGCCGTCCCTTCCGTCGACCCGACAGGAGTCGCCCCCATGGCCGTCCCCACCGACTTCGACCAGCACGCCACCGGCTACAGCCTCCCGCACGCGTACTGGCTGGCGAAGGCCGCCGAACTCGCCTACCAGGACGAGGCCGCGATCGAGGAGCAGGCCCGCGCCTGGGGCTTCGACACCGTGCGCCACCACCAGACGCGCTTCACCCCGCCGTTCCCGCTGCAGGACACCCAGGCCTACACCATGGCCGGCGACAACATGATCGTCACCGCGTTCCGCGGCACCGAGCCCGCGCAGATCCGCGACTGGCTCACCGACTCCACCACCCCGCCCTGGCCGGGCCCCGCCCGGACGGGCTACGTCCACTACGGCTTCGCCGAGGCCCTCGAATCCGTCTACCCGGACGTCGCCAAGGCCCTCTCCGACCTGCGGACCGGCGACCAGACCGTGTGGTTCACCGGCCACAGCCTCGGCGGCGCCCTCGCCATGCTCGCCGCCGCCCGGCTCGACCTGGAGGAGCCGAGCCTGGCGGCCGACGGCGTCTACACCTACGGCCAGCCCCGGACCTGCGACCGGCTGCTCGCCGCCGCGTACGACAAGGGCCTGCGCGGGCGCACCTACCGCTTCGTGCACGGCAACGACATCGTCCCCGAGCTGCCCCCGGAGCCCGCCTTCACCCACGTCGAGGCGCTGCGCCACATCGACTCCGAGGGCCGCGTCCAGGAGAAGGTCGGGCTGGTCTCCGCGCTGACCGACCGGGCCAAGGGCCTGGGCGCCGCGGCGTTCTCCCCGGACGGCGAGGGCATCCGCGACCACCTGATGCGCAGTTACCTCGCCGCGCTGGAGAAGGCCCTGGCCTGACCGGCGCGGGCTGGAGGGCTCGCGCCGGGGCGGGGGCGCACGGGACGGGCGCGGGCCCGGTGATCTTGGACGGATAGGCTGCCGTGAACTCAGGTCCTCGCGGTGAGGACGGAACTGATGAGGATCGGTGGTGTACGGACATGATGGGACCGGCGCATTCGCTGTCGGGTGCGGCCGCTTGGCTGGGGGTGGGCGCGGCGGCGGCCGGGATGGGGGAGCCGATGCCCTGGCCGGTCCTGCTCGCGGGGGCGCTGATCTGTGCGGGCGCGGCCCTGGCGCCCGACCTGGACCACAAGGCGGCGACGATATCCAGGGCGTTCGGGCCGGTGTCCCGGGCGCTCTGCGAGGTAATCGACAACCTCTCGTACGCGGTGTACAAGGCCACCCGCGGCAAGGGCGACCCGCGGCGCTCGGGCGGCCACCGGACGCTGACGCACACCTGGCTCTGGGCGGTGCTGTGCGGGGCGGGCGCGGCGGCGGTGGCCGTGTACGGCGGCCGCTGGGGCGTGCTGGTGGTGCTGTTCGTGCACATGGTGCTGGCGATCGAGGGGCTGCTGTGGCGGCACGCCCGGGTCTCCAGCGACGTCCTGGTGTGGCTGCTGGGGGCGACCAGCGCGTGGATGCTCGCGGAGGTCCTCGACAAGCCCGGCAACGGCTCGCAGTGGCTGTTCGAGGAGCCCGGGCAGCAGTACCTCTGGATCGGGCTGCCGATCGCGCTCGGCGCGCTGGTGCACTGCCTGGGTGACGCGCTGACCGTCTCGGGCTGCCCGGTGCTGTGGCCGATCCCGATCGGGCGCCGGCGCTGGTACCCGATCGGGCCGCCGAAGGGCATGCGGTTCCGGGCCGGCAGCTGGGTGGAGATCAAGGTGCTGACCCCGGTGTTCATGGGGGTCGGCGGGGTGTGCGGGGCGGGGGCGCTCGGCTTCTTCGGCAACGGCTGAGGTCGATGTTCCTACGGGGGAGAGGAGTTGGCGGGGCGTCGACCGGGTAGGCGCCGGTCGGCGCGGGAGATGGGGCAGGCCGGCCTCCGGCGCCGGGGGCGTGTCCGGTACTTCTCGCAGCCGTGGGAGCGTGACAGATGACGTCCGTACCGGGTGAGGTGGCGATCGTCACCGGTGCCGCGAGCGGGATCGGCCGGGCGGCGGCGCTGCGGCTGGCCCGGGCGGGCTGGGCGGTCGCGGCGGTCGACGTCGACGCGGCCGGTCTGGACGCGTTGGTGGAGCAGGCCCCGGGGGTGCGCCCGTACGTCTGCGACGTCACGGACTACGCGGCGGTCTCCGCCGTGGTCCGTGACGTCGGCCGCGAACTGGGCCCGCCCCGTCGGCTGGTGCACTGCGCGGCCGTCGGCGTGATGGGCCGGCTGCTCGATCGGGACCCGGCGGACACCCTGCGCCTGACGGACGTCGTGTACGGCGGCACGCTCCGTACGGTCCGGGCGGTGGTGCCGGTGATGGCGGCGCGGGGCGGGGGCCAGGTCGTGCTCTTCGGGTCCATCGCCGGCTGGGTGCCGGCGCCGATGGGCGGGGCGTACGGTGCGGCCAAGGCGGCGGTCCACTTCCTCGCCGAGACCGTCGCGGCCGAGCACCGGAAGGACCGGATCCAGGTCGTGTGCGTCTGCCCGCCCGCGGTGGAGACCCCGATGCTGGCGCGCCTTCGGACGGACACCCCCGAACTGATCGGTCAGCGTCGGGGGTTGAGCCCGGAGGAGGTGCTGGACTCGATGGACCGCGCCCTCGCGCGCGGTCGGCTGTGGGCCTTCCCCGGGCGTGGCACCCATGCGATCTGGACCGCCCGGCGGCTGGCGCCCCGCGTGGTCAGCGGCATTCTGGGCCGGATCCTGGTCGGGAAGTAGCCGGGGCGCTGGTCAGGGGGTGACCGGGTAGCGGCCGCTCAGCGGGCCGCGAGCAGGCCGTCCACCAGGGCGTCGAGGCCGTCCCGGTAGGTGTCCTGGGCGGTGAGCGGCGCCCAGCGGTCCGCGAGCCCGGCCAGGCGGGGGAGTCGCTCCGGGTCGAGGTCGGCGAAGACCTGCTGACGGTGGGTCGGGCGGTCGTCGACGGGCCGGCGGCGGGCCGTCGACGTGCGGACCATGATCTCGCCGGCCGTGTAGTACCAGATGGCGCGGTAGCCCTGGACGGCCCGTTCCGGCGACAGGCCGCAGGCCACCAGACCGTCGACGATCTGCTCGACGAACCAGAGCGAGTGGGCGGACATCAGGCTGTCCCCGGTCAGCACCTCCACGATCCACGGGCAGGCGGCGAGCGCCTCGTGGATGGCGGCCGCCGCGGCGACGACCCGTGCGCGCGGCTCGGCCGGGAGCGCCGTCGGTCGCAGTGTCCGCGCGGCGTAGTCGTCCAGCAGTAGGACGAGCAGCTCCTCCTTGTCGCGGACGTGGTGGTAGAGCGCCATCGGCGTGCTGCCGACCTCGGCGGCCAGACGGCGCATGGTCAGCCGCTCGACGCCCTCCTCGTCCACGATCCGGCGGGCCGCCGTGACGACCTCCTCCCGGGAGATGCGGGGAGGCCGACCGGTGGCCTTGCGCCGCGCGGCGGGCTGCGCCGCGGCGGGCCGCGCTCCGGCCGGCTGGGGGGTGGCGGGCGGCGGAGTGGAGGGCTGCTGCATGCCCCCATCATCACCCGGGACTCGACAGTGGGGATCGCCCGGGGTTACTTTCTATACATGTACAAAAACTCACGGGGGCGCCCCGGTCGGGTGCTGGCGGCGGTGGCCGTCGCCCAGTTCGTCTTCGCCCTGGACATGTCGGTGGTCAACGTCGCCCTGCCCGCGATCCGGACCGACCTGGGATTCGCCCCGCTCGACCTCTCCTGGGTCGTGCACGTCTACGCGCTCACCTTCGGCGGGCTCCTGCTGCTCGGCGGCCGCGCGAGCGACCTGTACGGACGGCGCCGGCTGCTCCTGCTCGGCCTGGCCGTCTTCGGCCTCTGCTCGCTCGGCGGCGGGCTGGCCCAGGAGCCCTGGCAGCTGGTCGCCGCCCGCGCCGGGCAGGGTGTGGGCGCCGCGGCGGCCGCCCCGGCCGCGCTCGCGATGCTCACCACCACGTTCACCGAAGGGCCCGGGCGGGTGCGCGCGCTCGGCGTGTGGAGCGCGACGAACGCCGCCGGCGGCGCCCTGGGGGTGCTGGCGGGCGGGCTGCTGACCGAGTACGCGAGCTGGCGCTGGGTCATGCTGGTCAACCTGCCCGTCGTGGCGACGGCGCTCGCCCTGCTGCCCGCCGAGGTGCGGCCCGGAGAGCCCGTGAAGCCCGTACGGCGGGAGCGGCCGGACGTGCTCGGCGCCGTCCTCGCGACCGCCGGCATCGGGCTGCTGGTGTTCGGCGTGGTCCGCACCGACGTCCGGGGGTGGGGCTCCCCGGCCACCCTGGGGACGCTCGCCGCCGCCGGCGCCCTGTTGGCCGCCTTCGCCGTCACCGAGGCCAGGACCGCCGCGCCGCTGCTCCGCCTCGGCCTGCTGCGCAGCCGCTGGGTGGCCGGTGCCAACGTGCTGGTGTTCCTGGCCGCCGCCGGGCAGTTCACCGCCTTCTACTTCGTCTCGCTCTACCTCCAACAGGTCCTGGGCCTGGGTGCCGCCGCCACCGGCCTCGCCTTCCTGCCCTTCTCGGCCGGACTGGTCGCGGGCACCGTGTTCGCCACCCGCGTCGTCGCGCGCCGCACTCCGCGGGCCGCCCTGGTGCCCGGGGCCGTGCTGGCCGCCGCGGGCCTGGCCTGGTTCGCGCTGATCAGCCCGGACGGCGGCTTCCTCACCGACGTCCTCGGACCGTCGCTGGTCACCAGCGTCGGCACCGGACTGGTCCTGGCCCCGGTCGCCGCCGCCGGGACCACCGGTATGGCCGCCCGCGAGGCCGGGATGGCCTCCGGCCTGCTCAACAGCTCGCGCCAGCTCGGCGGCTGCGTCGGCCTGGCGGCCCTGGCCACCGTCGCCGCGCACCGCACCGGCGGCGCCACCGACCCGACCGCCCTCAACGACGGCTACGCCACCGGACTGGCCGTCACCGCCGGGCTCTTCGTCCTCGCCGCGCTGGTGGCGGTCGCCGTGCTGCCCCGGCGGCGGCCGGAGGCGCCGGGCCTCCCCGACCCGCTCACCCCCGTAGCGGAGGGCCCGGCAGAAAGCTCCGCGCGGAACCGCGCGGAGAGCCGACTGGAAGGAACCCGCTCATGACGACCACGCCGATCGAGGCCGTGGACCTGTTCTCCTCGGCCCTGCACATCCACCCCGACGGCGACGTCCGGGCCACCGGGCGGCGGATGACCGGCGGCGACGCCGGGGCCTGGCAGATCGCGACCTTCCACGTGGAGAGCGACACCGAGGTCCACGCCGACCACTGGGAGATGCACCCCGAGGCCGAGGAGGCGGTCTGCTGCCTGGCCGGCGGCGTCCGGCTCTTCCTCCGCCCGGTCGAGCCCGGTGAGCCCGGCGAGCCCGGTGAGCCCGGCGAGGCCGGTGAGCCCGGCGAGGCCGAGTCGGTGGTGCGGCTGACGGCGGGCACCGCCGCGATCGTGCCCCGGGGCCGCTGGCACCGGTTGGAACTCGACGCCCCCAGCGACCTGATGTCGATCACCCTCCGGACGGGTACCCGGCTGGAGCCGCGCACCGAGGCGGGCTGACCGGCGTGGGCCGTGGCGGGGTGGTCCGGCACGAGCCGGACCACCCTGGCGTGTCCGCCAACACCCCTTGTCAACAAGGGGATTGACGTCAGGCCGAGGGTGCGGCGGAGCCGGCGATCCGCGCCAGCAGGGCGGCGAGCTCCCCGGGCATGGACAGGAACGGGGAGTGGCTGCTGGGCAGTCGGTGGACGGTGTCGGCGCGGGCGGCGAGCCGGTGCTGCTGGGACAGGTCGAGGGCCTGGTCCTGGTCGCAGACGACGTAGCTGGAGGGCACCGTGCGCCAGCCCGCCGTGGTCACCGGCTCGGTGAAGGACCGGACGCTCTGCGGGCTCAGCCGGGCCACCGCGCGGTCGGCGACGTCGGCGGGCACGTCGGCGTAGTACTCCTGGCGGGCGTGGGCGACGTCCGGCGGGGTGTGGCCCGTGTCGTCCTCCGGTGAGGGAATCCCCAGGAAGGAGAACGTGCTCTCGCCCACGTCCAGTTGGAAGGCGGAGACGTACACCGCCCGCACCACGTTGGCGGCGCCCGCGACGGCCTCGGTGGCGGGGGCGCCGCCGTAGGAGTGGGCGACCGTCACCACCGGGCCGTCGATCCGCCGCAGGTGGTCGCGGATCACGGCGGCGTCCTCCAGCAGGCCCGCCGACCGGGCGCCGTCGGGGTGGGCGGCGGAGCTGGGCAGGTCCACGGCGTGGGAGCGCCAGCCGTCGGCGGCGAGGGCGGCGCGCAGGGGGTCCCAGCACCAGGCGCCGTGCCAGGCGCCGTGGACCAGCAGGAACGTGGGGCGGTCGGGGCCGGCGGTCACAGGCGGGTCCTCCGTCGTACGGGGCGCGGGCGGTGGGCCCGTCCGAGTATCCGTGGTGAACGTGACGGCGGTGTGACGCCGGGCGTGTCGCCGTCGCACCCGGGCCGGCCGTCAGCGGCCTCCGGTGGCGACGGCGGCGGCCGCCGCCGTCCCGGTGAGGCCGTGACGCTCCGCCAGCACGCCCGCCTGGAAGCGGCTGTCCGCGCCCAGGGAGCTGTAGAGGCTGGCGATGTGCCGTCGGCAGTTGCGCAGCGAGAGCCCGAGCCGGCGGGCGATGACCTCGTCCTTCAGGCCGTCGGCGAGCAGCCGCAGGATCGTCGTCCGGAGCTCGTCCGAGACGGCGCGGGCGGCGGCCGGGCCGCTGCGGAAGGCCTCGCCCTGGTGCCAGAGCGTCTCGAAGGAGTCGGCCAGGTGGGCCACCACCGACGGCTGGTCCACCAGGACGAGCCCGTCGGTCCGTCCCCGCTCCGGCAGGAAGGCGCTCTCCCGGTCGACGACCAGCAGCGGGCCGCAGCTCTCCCCGGTGGTCCGCACCTCGGCGCCGGCCCGTTCCGCGGCCCGGGCCTGGCGCTGGGTGGGCAGGTGGAAGCGCGCGGGGTGCTGGTGGACGATCCGGACCCGCAGCGCGGGGTCGGTGCGCGGCAGTTCGGCCACGACCAGGTCGGCCAGCGCCGCCGCCGTCGGGTCGCCGCCGGGGCAGCAGAGGACGACCTCCCGGCGGGCCCGCAGCAGCCGGTCGCCGACGATCGCGTGCACGGCGCCGTGGCCCGGCGGCACCTCCTCCGGCCGTACGGCGGGTGCGCCGGTCTCCGGCCGCCCGTGGACCGCCTGTGCGGCCGTCCACGACTGCTCGGCCCGCCACGACTGCCCGGGCACGGGCCGGACCGGTGCGGGCCGGTCCCGGCGGACGGCCCAGGCGTAGAAGGCGACGGTGCCGTCGCCCGACTCGGCGGTGGGGGTGGTGGGGGCCGGGACGGAGCCCAGTGGGGCTCCTGGTGCGTGTGGGGTGAACGCGATGTGGACGGTTCCACGTTCTTTCATGACAGCCCTCTTGACAGCTGGTGGCGGCCGACGGTCGACGGTCGCGTCCGGCGGTCGGTCGGCCCCGGAAGCGGTTGTTCGATCGTCGTCAACGGTCGCGGCGGCCGCCAGGGGGTGAGGGGGCCAGGAAGTTGTTGGCCGACTGAGGAGGGGTGGATGAATCCGGTGAAAACGGACGCGGTCCGGTCGTCGGGGCGGGAGGCCCTGCTCGATCGCGAGACGCGGCTGGTCTACGAGTGGGCGGTGCGGCACCGGCGGGTCGAGCCCGCCGACCTGGCGCGGATCTCCACCGACCTCGGGCTCGGCGAGGCGCGCTGCCGGGCGGCCGTCGACCGGCTGGCGGCGCTGTGCCTGCTGGTGCGGCGACCGGGAGCCGGGCCGGGCTGCTTCGCGGCGGTCGGCCCGGAGGCGGCCGCCGCGCGGCTGACCGGACGGGAGGAGGCGCGGCTGCGCATCGCGGAGGCCGAGCTGGGCCGCCGTCAGGCCGCGCTGGCGGGGCTGCGCGCCGAGGTGGCCTCGCTGGAGCCGGTGTACCGGGCGCAGGGCGGCGGCGTGGACGGCTCGGTCCGCCTGCTGGAGGACGCCCACGCGGCCGGTTCGGCGCTCGGCTCCGTGGTGGGCGCCGCCAAGGAGGAGGTGCTGACCGTCCAGCCGGGCGGCGGGCACCCGCAGGCGGACCTGACGGAGGCGCTGCCCCGGGACCTGGCCGCGCTGGGGCGGGGCGTCCGGCTGCGGAGCCTGTACCAGCACCCGGCCCGGTTCGACCCGCCCACCCGTTCCTACGCGGAGCTGGTCATCGCCGCGGGGGCGGAGGTCCGGACCCGCGCCGAGGTGCCGGCCCGGCTGGTCGTGGTGGACCGGACGACGGCCTTCGTGCCGGCCAGGCTCGCCACCGGAGCGGCGCTGCTGGTCCGGGAGCCGTCCCTGGTGGCGTACTTCGTCGGGCTCTTCGAGCACGAGTGGAGCCAGGCGGTCCCGTACGACACCGCGCCGCGGGCCGCCCGTACGGTGTCCCGCGAGGTCGAGGACGTGATCGCGGTGCTGCTCGCCGCCGGGGAGAAGGACGACACGATCGCCCGGCGGCTGGGCATGTCGACCCGCACCTGCCGGCGCCACATCGCCGAGCTGCTGGCGCGTCTGGGTGCGCAGAGCCGGTTCCAGGCCGGGGCGTTGGCCGAGCGGGCCGGGCTCACCGTCCCGGCGGACGCCACCGGGCCCTGCTGAGGCCGGCCCCAACCCGGCGGGCACGGCGGGCAAGGGCCCGGGAACGACGGACGGAGGCCCGCCGGGTGGTCCCGGCGGGCCTGCGCGTCGTCGGTCGGAGGATTACTCCGCAGCCTCGACCGGGGCGCCGAACGGCAGGTGCAGGTCGGTGCTCCAGTGGCTGAACGGGACGGCCGCGTCGTCCTGGGCGGCCTCGAGCGCCTGGAGGGAGAGGATCGTCGACATCAGAGACCGGCCTCCTCGGCGACGGGCGCCTCGGCGCGGTAGTGGGCGAAGCTGCTCCAGTGGCTGTTGGGCTCGACGGCACCGGTGCCGATCTCGCTCTGGAGGCCCTGGAGGGCCAGGATCTGGGTCATGGTCGTTCCTTTCCGTGGTGGTGCCGGCCACCGGGTGGTGGCCGTGGTGGTCCCCCGGGTCCCAGGGGCCTCGAAGCCTCAGGGCCGCGAGGCCTCAGGACCGGGGAAGTCGGTGATGCCGGGCAGCGGCACCGGGCCGAGGACGGCCTCGTGCAGCGCGACCAGGACTCCGGCGGCGCCGGTGGCCAGGTCCGCCGACAGGCGCATCGAGCGCCGGCCCGGGAAGGCGAGGTGGCCGCGATGGTTCATCACGTGCCACTCCAGCAGCCGCAGGTGGCGGTCGGCCTCGGCCCCGCGTCCGCCGCGCAGCAGGTGCAGTACCAGGCCGGCCCGGCCCTCGAACAGGCCGGCCGCCGCGATCAGGTCGGGGAGGCAGGCGCGGTCGGCGGCGGCGGTCGCCTGGGCGAACCGGCCGGGCAGCCGGCCCGCGCCGTCGGGCCGGTCCGCCCCGCTGTACCGCGCCAGCTCGGAGATCAGCCGGGCGGTGCCGACGCCGCCCGCGGCCAGGTACGGGAGCTTGCGGCGGTGGCGGTCCTCGACCAGGAAGAGCATCCCGTCGGTGACGTCCGCCTCGTCCAGTTCGCGGCCGAGCGCCGCCTCGGCCGCCGTCAGCCAGCGCCGCTCGCCGGTGTGCCCGTACAGCCGCAGGAACAGTGCGGCCTGCCCGCTCCAGCCGTCCAGCAGTCCGCGCAGCCGGGGTGCGGGTTCGTCCCGGGCCAGCTCGTGGCCGAGGGCCAGGGCCCGGTCGGCGAGCCGCTCGCGGCCGAGCACGTCGGCCAGGTCGAGCAGGCCGAGCGCGATGCCGGCCCGTCCGGAGCCGAGCCCCGGATCGGCCGGGGCCTCGGTGGCGAGCAGCCGCTCGACCAGCGCGTCGGCCTCCCGGGTCGCCCCGAGCCGGGCCAGCGTCCAGGCGATGCCGGTCAGCCCGTCGTAGAGGCCGGGCGGCAGGTCGGCCGCGGCGTTCGCGCGGGCCACCAGCCAGTCGGTGTGCTCGGGCGGGGCGGGGCGGCCGCAGGCCCGGAGCGCGTACAGGACGCCAGCCGCGCCGTAGGACAGTCCCAGGCCGCCGTGGCCCGGGCCGAACTGTTCGACGTCGCCGGGGAAGAGGCGGTCCGTCCGGTCCGGGGTGGCCATCGCCAGGATGCCCGCGGCCAGCGAGTCCAGCACCGGGTGCCAGGCCTCGGTGTCCGCCGAGGGCTCCTGGGGCCAGGCCGGACGAGCCGGCCCCGCGGCGCCGTCGGCGGCACCCGGAGCGCGTTCGGTGGCACCCGCCGGCAGCTTCCCGCCGGCCGCCCGGTGCAGCGCCTCGGCCACCCCGGCCCCGAACCCGGCGGGCACGGGGTAGCGGCGGGAGATCTCCCGGCCGGCCAGCTCGGCCTTGCCCGAGTCCAGCCCGAGCTGGATGTTCAGCGGGAGGAAGAGGTAGAGCCGCAGCGCGGCCAGCGCGTACGCGTCCACGGCGGTTCCGCGCCGGGCCTTCGGCGAGACGAAGCCGGGCGCGCCCAGCGGGGGAGCGGCGGGGTCGTCGGCGGGGAAGGCGATCTCGAAGTCGACCAGCGCGCAGCGCCCGTCCGGTCGGACCATCACGTTGTTGGGGTGCAGGTCGCCGAAGACCAGCCCGCGCTCGTGCAGCGCCGCCAGCATGCCGCCGACCTGGTCGAGCACGTCGAGCGCCCAGTCGGTGTACGCGGCCAGCTCGGCCTCGTCCGGGTCGGGGTGGGTGAGCGGGCAGGTGCGGGTGAAGACGTCCTCCAGCCGCTCGCCCTCGATGTACTCCTCGACCAGGTAGTGGTGCTCCCAGACCTGCCGGTACTCGTACAGGGCGGGCACGAAGTCCACCCCGGCCAGCGCCTCCAGCACCCGGCGCTCGCTCAGCAGCCGCTGCACCGCGTCCCGGCCGGTGTAGTCGAGTCCGGCGTGCGGGCGGGCCTCGCGCAGCACCACCTGTCGGCCGTCGCGCCGGTCGGTGGCCAGGTAGATCCCGCCGCCGTTGGAGAAGTGCAGCGCCTTGACGACCTCGAACGGGAAGTCGGCCGGGGCCTCGGCCTCACGCGCGGCGTCGGCGGCGAGCTGGGCGGAGACCAGCTCCGGCACCGGTGCCCAGTCCGGCACGGTGAAGACGGTGCCCCGGGTGTCGGGCACCAGTGCGCCGTCCGGGCCGAGCATCGCCGGGACGCGCCGGCCCCGCTCGTCGGTGCAGTGGCGTTCGACGAAGGAGCCGTAGCGCAGGTAGAGCGGGCCCTCCTGGTAGCGCAGGTCGCTCAGGACGTAGGGGCCGGGGACGCCCTTCAGCAGGGTGGACAGGTCGTCCAGCACCCGGGCCAGCCGGGTGTCGTCCTCCGGGTAGAGCGTGATCAGCTTGCCGCTGGCGCGGCGGTCGGCGTACTTGCTGTTCAGGGCGAGCACGGTGGCCCGGCCGCGCAGGAACTTCCAGGTCAGCCCGTGCTCCAGGCAGTACGCCAGGACCTGCTCGACGACCTGCTCCGCCTCGTCCGGGGTGGCCGAGACGTGCACCTTCCAGCCCTGCTCGGGGAGTCGGGCGTGCGGCGGCCGAAGGCTGATCCAGGGGCCGTGCTCGTGGCGCTCCCAGCCCGGCGGCAGCGGGGCGGTGGCGGCGGCGAAGCGGTCGTCGGCGTGCTCGGCGCGGGCGGGGTCGTCGTAGAACAGCGGGTCGGCGAAGCAGTGGCGCTCGTAGCGGTCGTCCATGGTGCCCGCCTCAGCCCGCGGTCCGCGGCCGGCACCCGGACGCGCCCGCTCCGGTGGCCGGCCGGCCGTCGGATGTCGTCGTCATGGGAGCCCCCCGGGTGCGGTCGATCCCGCCGGTTGCGGGCTGCTTCCGACCCTGCCAGCCGGGGTGGGCGGGGTCGACGGGTCCGACCCGCCACCTTCGTGCCTGGCAGTTTGCGGGCGGGTCCTGGAGGCGGCGGCTGTCCGCCCTCGCTCAGCGGTGTCCGCCGACGCCGGTGGCGGCGGCCGCGACCGGTGTGCGGTCGGGCTCCGGGCGCTGGTCGGTGTGCTGTTCGGTGCGCGGCTCGGGGGCGAGGTAGCGGCTGCGGACGGCGGCGACGATCTCGGCGCTCGCCCGCCCGTCGCCGTAGGGCGAGGGGAGCTGCGCCAGCCGTTCGCCGACGGCCTCGTCGGCGAGCAACTCCCGCAGCGCGCGGGCGAGTTCGTGGCCCGGGCGGGCGAGCCGGGCGAAGCCGGCCCGGACGGCCTCGGGGCGCTCGGTGGAGTTGCGCACCACCACGAGCGGGCGCTTGAGCACCGTGCACTCCTCCTGGACCCCGCCGGAGTCCGACACCAGCAGCCGGCAGTGCCGGGCCAGGGCGAGGAAGCCGGCGTGGTCCAGCGGTTCGATCCGGCGCAGCCGTGCGACCGGGCCGCGCAGGCCGAAGGCCTCGACGGCGGCCCTGGTCCGGGGGTGCAGCGGCAGCAGGACCGGCAGGTCCAGGGCGGCGAGCTGGTCGAGGATCTGGGCGAGCCGCGCGGCGTCGTCGGTGTTCTCGGGGCGGTGGATGGTGGCGAGCAGGTAGCCGCCGGGGGTGACGGCGTGTTCGGCGACGATGCGGTGGGCCTCGGCCTCGGCGGGCAGGGTCGCCAGGGTCGCCTCGACGACGGTGTTGCCGGTGATCACCACCCGGTCGGCTTCGATCCCCTCGCGCAGCAGGTGCGCCGCCGCCGTCGCGGTGGGCGCGCAGTGCAGGTCGGCGAGCGGGGCGATCAGGCGGCGGTTGGCCTCCTCGGGCATGCCGGGGTCGAAGGAGCGCAGTCCGGCCTCGACGTGGACGACGGGTATGCCCGCGCAGTGGGCCGCGAGGGCGCCGGCGGCGGCGGTGTTGGTGTCGCCCTGGACGAGGACGGCGGCCGGTGGGCGGGCCGCGAGGTGGTCGCTCAACGCGCTGACCATCCGGCCTATTTGGCGGCCGCGCGGTTCGCCGCCGACGCCCTTCAGCAGGTGGTGCGGGCGGGGGAGGCCGTACTGGGCGAAGAACGTGGTGGTGAGGGCCGGGTCCCAGTGCTGGCCGCTCCAGACGATGCGGGCCCGCGGGCCGAGGAGGCGGGCCACTCCGGCGAGTTTGACGATCTCCGGTCGGGTTCCGAGGACCAGGGCGACGTCGGTCGAGGACATGGCGCTCCGAAGGGGGCGAGGGGGTGGGGTGGTGAAGTATCAGCAGACGATATGGGGGGATTCGTCAGAAAGATCCATAGGTGGGAACAATGTCACCCACTTGGCCGACAGGAGGCCGTCCGGGGTCCGTCCGAGGCCGCCTCGGGAGCGGAACGGGCCCGGCGGTGGTTCGTGTGCCGGTGCATCAAGACCCGCCGTACCGGGCCCACTTGGCGGCCGGTCTCGCCCACGGATACCGGTTCGCCGATGCCCCCGCGCGGCCGGTTGCGGCAAACGGGTGATTTCCACCCGAATGGGCGCGGCGCACCTATCCGATCATCCGATCGGCCCAGCAACATACGGCTCCAGATCGCAAAGATCGGGATGACTCGGACATCACGACCCGACCTCACGACCGGACCTCACGAGAGGAACCACCATGTACGGACCCATAGGCGGCGGACTCCCCCCGACGGCGGCCGGCGGCGGCGTACTGGCCTCGACCGGCTCGCCCGGCCTCGGCTTCGCGGCCGCGGCCGGCACCGCCCTGGTGCTGGTGGGAGTCGCACTGCTGCGGCGCAGCCGGCTGGCCGCCGACCGGGCCGATCGGACTGACCGGACCGACCGGAAGCGCGACGGCCGCTAGCCCGCCGGACCGCACCGCGCCGCCCGCCGCCAACCCGCCTTCCTCCCGAGGGGTGTCCCCGTGACCGCAGACGTGTACCCGCAACCCGCCCGGCCACCGGGGCCGGCCCGCCCGCCGCTGTCGCGGCCCGGCCGCGCCCCGCTGTCGGGCCGGGTGCTCGCCGGGGTGGCCGGACCGCTGCTGCTGGGCCTGGGCGGGGCCCTGGTCGCCGGTGAACGCGCCTACCGGTTCCAGGAGTTGGCCGGTGCGCGGTGGGTGGTCTCGCACGGGCTCGGCCTGCGGACCCTGCTGCTCGCCGCCCCCGACGCGCCGGTGCTGTACGCCGGCGACGCGAGCGGGTTCGGGCGCGGGATCGCCCTCACCAGCGGGTGCAGCAGCGCGCTGCTGATCGCCCCGCTGGCCCTGCTGGCCGGAGTCCTGCTGCTGTTCGGCACCCGCGGGCCGGCCCGGGTCCTGCTGGGTTTCGTCCTGGCGGCCGCGCTGGTCCTCGCCGCCAACCTGGGCCGGCTGACGCTGATCGTCGCCATGCAGTACCGGTACGGCGACGAGGGGTTCGGCTGGACGCACGTCCTGTTCGGCTCGGTGCTGATGATGGCCGCCGGCCTGATCGCGCTGCTGCTCTTCCTCCTCCTGATCACCCGAACGTCCACCCGCGACGCGGAGGCCGGTGCGCCGTGACCCTGCTCGACCTGTCCGTCTCCCTTTCCTTCGTGCTGGGGATCGGCTTCCTCGCCTACGTCACGGTGATCGTGCGCAACTTCCTGCGGGTCCGCCCGGACGCCCCGGGCGACCCGGACCGGTTCGACTGGCACTTCCTCATACCCTGCCGGGACGAGGAGGCCGTGATCGGCACCACCCTGGACTACCTCGCCGAGCACTTCCCCCGGGCACGGGTCTGGGTCGTCGACGACCACTGCGAGGACCGGACCGCCGAGGCGGTACGGGCCCGGGCCGCCGAGGGACGGCCCGTCCATCTGGTCGACCGGCGGCTGCCGCGGGCACGCACCGGCAAGGGCGACGCCCTGAACGCCGCCTACCGGGCGCTCGAAGCCCGGCTGCCGGAGGGCGCCGACGCCGACCGGGTCGTCCTGATCGTCCTGGACGCCGACGGACGGCCCTCCCCGGGCATGCTGGACACCTTCGCCGGAGCGTCCTGCTTCGGCGACCCGGCCATCGGCGCCGTCCAGGTCGAGGTCCGGATGTCCAACCGCGACGTGGCCGTGCCGCTGCCCCACCGGGGGCGCCTGGCCAACCGCTTCGCCCGGCTGCTGGCCCGGCTCCAGGACATCGAGTTCCGCGGGCCGATCTCCGCCATCCAGATCACCCGCCGGCTCACCCGGACCGTCAACGTGGGCGGCAACGGCCAGGCCAACCGGCTCAGCGCGCTGCGCTCGATCGACCGGGGCGGCAGCGGCGGGCCGTGGGGCCGGGCGCTGCTGGAGGACTTCGAGCTCGGGCTGCGGATGATGCTGGCCGGCTGGCGCAACGGCTACACCACGACCGCCTGGGTGGACCAGGAAGCCCTGTGGAACGTACGGCAGTTGATCACCCAGCGGGTCCGCTGGGCGCAGGGCTCGATGCAGTGCGCGCCGTACCTGCGCCGGGTCTGGAGCTCCCGGGAGTTCACCACGGCGGGCTTCCTGGAAGTCCTCTACTTCATGGTCCAGCCCTGGCTCCAGGTCGTCGGCCTGGTGGTCTACGCGGTGCCGATCGCCGCCTTCGGCTACAACGCGGTCTTCTACCCCGAGTTCGTGCTCGCCTTCCTCCGCCAGGGCGGCGCCGTGCTGATCGCGCTCTACCTGGTCGTCGGGGTCGCCGAGTTCGCCCTCTGGGGGCCGCTGTACCGGCGCCGCAGCGAACCGGGGATCAGCCGCCGGGCCGCGCTCGGCTACGGCCTGGCGCTCGCGGTCTACGCCGCGACCACCTACCTCGTCGCGGTCCGCGCCTTCTGGCGGATCGTGCGGGGCAAGGGCTCCTGGCAGAAGACGGCCCGTACGGCCGAGCCGCCGCCGGGTCAGGCCCCCGCGCCCGCCGCCCAGGAGATTGCCACCGTCTGAGCGGCCGAGACTTCTCCCCGGCCGGTGAGGCCGCGGCCGCACCGAACACCGCGGCCGGTCGGCGGAGTCGACGCACCACCCCCCTTCCTGCCCCCTCCGTACGGCGGACACCTCCGTCCGCCGTGCCCCCCGTCCGAAAGGCCCACCCGTGCGCACTCGTACCCGCAACCGTGTCCTCGCCGGAACCGCCCTCGCCGTCGGCGCCCTGTCCGTGGCGTCCCCGGCGTACGCCGCGCTGCCCGCCCCGGCGGCCGACGCCTACGTCGTCTCCACGGAGGCGTTGGGCGGGACGGTCGCCGTCGCGCCGTCGCCGGAGTCGACGTACCCGTCCGGCGGCACCCGGACCCTGGTCGGCCTCACCGTCGGGCCGGTCGCCACCACCTCCGTGCTCACCGCGAACACCGCCGGGAACCCGGTCGACGGCACCGCCTCGGCCTCCGCGACGGTCGACAAGCTCGGGCTCGACCTCGGTGTCGCCTCGGTCTCCCTGACCGGCGTCGACTCGACCTGCGCCGCCACCCCCGCCGGGGCCACCGGCAGCGGCCTGATCGCGGGCGGGTCGATCAGCGTCGCCGGCATCCCGACCAACCTCCAGGCCAACGCCCCCGCCAACACCAGGGTCAGCATCCCGCTGGTCGGTTCGATCGTCCTCAACGAGCAGACCACCGACGCCAACGGCGTCCTCACCGTCAACGCCGTCCACCTCACCCTGCTGCCGTCGCTGAACGGCGCCAACCTGGTCATCGGGCACGCCCGGTGCGGCGGCGCGGAGCCCGCCGCCGCCGTGCCGATGATCAACCCGTCCGTCGCGGGGATGAGCGGCGGGGCGGTGCTCGCCGGTGTCCTGGCCACCGTCTACGTCCGCCGCCGCAACGCCCGGTCCGCCGCGTCGGCCGTCTGACGGGAGGCAGGGCGGCCGGCCCGGAGCAGGGGCCGGCCGCCCGCCGCCCGCCGCGGTCAACCCGGCTTCCGGTACCTCGCCCTGACGTGTGAGGCGCCGCCGCCGGGTGACGGGGAGGCCCGTCCCACCACCACCGGACCGCCCCGGCCGGTCCGCCCCGGCCCTTCCGTACCCGGCACCGCGGGGTGCCCGCGGCCGGAGCCGTCGGACCCGGTCCGATCGCTCGCCTACCCTACGAACCGACCGGCCGTACCGGCCATGGCCGCTCTAGGAGGAGTCCCGTGTCGTCCTGCGACCCCAAGTACGCTCCCGTCGGCGATGTGAGCGCGGCGCTCATGGTGATCGACTCCCGGCTCAAGTCCATCTACGACGGCAAGTCCGGGACGGACCCCGAGCACCAGCGGCTGGTCGACCAGCTCACCGCGTCCTTCGGCCCCGGCGAGGCCGAGGCGCTGGTGGAAGGCGCCTGCACGCTCGTCTACATGTACATGAACTGGCTGCGCACGGCCTTCGAGAAGCAGGAGGAGGACGTGATCGAGCACGCGGTCCCCAGCATGGTGGCCACCATGCGGATGATGCCGAGGACCTTCAGTCCCGAGGTCATCCCCATCATGGCCGGCCTGCTCATCGCCGCCGGTACGGGCCTGAGCCCCAACCTCTGGCGCGCCCAGTACGGACCGTGGACGAAGGAGGAGATGAACCCGTTGGAGGCCATGGTGGTCCTGCTCGCGGAGTACATCAATCGGATCTCGGGCAACGGCGAGGACTTCGCCACCAGGCTGATCACCGACGTGCTGTCCCAGTTGGACTAGGAGTACCGGCCCCGAACGCGCCAGTGGCGCCGCTCTCGGTGGGGCGGCGCCACTGGTGTCCTGCTGGTGTCAGGCGGGGGTCCGAGCGGGCGTCAGCTGTGGCGGCCCGGGCGGCGGTAGGCGACGAAGCAGAGGACGCCGCCGCCGAGGAGGGCGATGGCTCCGAGCGCCGCGACCAGGGTGTCGGAGGAGGAGCCGCCGGTGTGCGGCAGCTCGCCGCTCTCCGACGCGCTCGGGGTGTGGGGGTGGGTGGGGGTCGCGGTGGCCGTCGTGCTCGGCGAGGACGTCGGTGACGGCGACGGGGACGGGGAGTTGGACGGGGACGGCGACGGGCTCGGGCTCGGCGACGGGGAGGGGGACGGCGACGGGCTCGGCGAGGGCGAGGGCGAGGGCGACGGCGAGCTGGTCTGGAGGATCACGCCCAGGTCGAGGTCGAGGTCGCGCTGCCCGCCGCTGAGGGTGACGGTCTGGGTGATGCCGGTGGTCGGGTCGCCGTCCGAGTCCTTGCTCGGGTCGGTGCCGGCGTGCTGCTTGGTGACGGTGGCGCCCTTGGGCAGGGTGGTCAGGTCGAACTGCACCGCGTAGCTGCCGTCCGGTAGGTTGTCGAACAGGTAGTGCCCGGTGGCGTCGGTCACCGTGGTGACCGGCTTGCCGTCCTTGTCCCGTACGGGCTGCCCGTTGCCGTCCAGCAGGTGCACGGTGACCCCGGGGATGCCCTCGTCACCGGGCTTCTGGATCCCGGAGCCGTCCCGGTCGTGCCAGACGAAGTCGCCCAGCGCGTTGTTGGAGGGGGCGACGCGCTTGACCGCGACGCCGACCTTGGCGGGCTCGGCCGGCAGCAGCTGGCGGCCGGAGGCGTCGGTGGCGGTGTACGCGAAGCTGTTCCAGGCGTACTCGCCCTCCGGCGCGTCGTAGGAGGCGACCATCGGCCAGGTCAGGGTGAAGGACTCGCCGGAGGCCAGGGCGCCGGGGCGGCTGAGGCGGAACCAGGTGGCCGTTCCCGGCCCGGGGAAGGTGGTGCTCCAGACCGCGGCGCTGTTGCAGCCGGTGCGGTCGACCAGCAGCGGGTTCACGCAGGGGTTGGGGTCGGTGGCGTACTCGATCACCACGGTCGGGTCGTTGCTGGTGATCGGCTGGCTGAGCGACGGGGTCCAGGCGCTGCCGCGCGGGGCGTCCTGGGTGAGCACGTAGTTGTCGCCGGGGGTGGGGAGCTTGTCGTAGGCGATGAAGTCGGTGACCGGGTCCGGGGAGTCGTTGCGGACGGTCATCCGCCAGGACGTCTGGCCGCCGGGGGTGGCGGTGCCGATGGTCATGTAGTCGGCGTCGAGGTCCCCCTTGACCTCCTTGTAGGAGCGCAGCACCGCCGGCACGTCGACCTGGATCTGCGAGGAGGCGTGGCACATCAGCTCGGTGGTGTCGCCGTTGCCGTTGAGGTCGAGCACGTCGGGGGTGCTGCCGCTGTCGGAGCCGGAGTACATGCAGGCGACCGGGTGGGTGGGCTGGTCGACGGTGACGTAGACGTCGTTGGTCAGCGTGCCGGAGCGGATGCTGTCGGCGACCTGGACGTCGAAGAGCATCCGGTAGGCCATGGCGTCGTGCAGGTACGTCGAGTCGGGGGCGCCGGCCGGCCATTCCATCTTGACGAGCTGGCGCCCGTCCGGGCCCGGGGTCACGGTGATCGACGAGGGGGCCTTGGCGTCGGGGTAGTCGGGGTCGGGCCGGGCCGAGCCGTCGATGTAGACCACGCCGGCGGGCAGCAGGTCGTACAGGACGAGCGGGCGGTCCAGGTCGTGGGCGCTGCGGTTGTACGGGATGACCTGGAAGGTGGCCTTGCCGCCGGGGGCGGACAGCTCGCCGGCCACGGTGGTCTTGGCGGCGCCGAGGTTGGTGGCCTGGGTGATGGTGGTCCGGGCGCAGGCGTTGGCGTTGGCGGTGGTGGTGCCGTCGGTGGCGCTGGTGTCCACGCAGTTGGTCAGCGGCTCGGGGGCGGGGCGCCCGTCGTGGCCGGGGGTGGCGACCTGGGTGACCAGCTGCACCGCGTTGCCGGGGCTCCAGCCGGTGGGGATCGGGCCGTTCCAGGTGAGCTTGAGCCCGTCCAGCCACTGCCCGGCGGGGATGCCGAGCACGTCGTTGGCCGGGTCGCCCGCGCCCTGGGCGAAGGTGAGCCGCCGTGCGGTGGAGCCGTTGAACGGCGTGCCCGGGGTGAAGGTGTGCCAGGTGGGGTCGCCGTTGAGGCGGTACTGCAGGGTCAGTTGGATGCTGGTGGGGTTCCACGGCTCCAGCTGGAGGGACTGCGGGAAGATCCAGTTGTAGACGCCGTCGGTGCTGCCGGCCCCGGGGTCGGTGATGGTGAGGCTGGTGGCCGGGCCCGCGGTGTTGGTGGCGGACAGGCTGAAGGAGTTGAGGTCGCCGTTGGTGGTGGTGTCGCGCCAGACCTTGCTGGCGGTCACCACCACGCCGGTCACCGGGGGCTGGAACGTGTTGGTGGTGACGGACGAGGTGTCCAGCTGCCGTTCGGCCTCGGTGAGCGGTGCGCCGAGCAGGTCGACGGTGTTCTCGGAGGTGGTCCCGTCCGGGAAGGCGGCCTCCGGGTAGTTGACCACCAGGACGCCCGGGTTGCGGCAGCCGCCGCGCCCGTTGCCGGAGACGAACGGGCCGATGTCGTAGCCCCAGGTGTTCGGGCCGGGCGGCACCTGCGTCCAGCCCGGCGAGCGGCCGGTGTCCACCACCGCGCCGGGCGGCAGGGTGTCCAGCAGCCGGCTGCTGTCCAGGTCGACGTTGGGCACGTTGTCGGTGGCGCAGGGGGTGAACTGGTAGGTGACGGTGCGGTTGTCGCTGCTGGAGGTCTGGATGCCCTTGGTCACCGTGTACTGCGGCTGCACCTGGGCCGTGGTGTTCGCGGTGGCGGTCTGCGAGGTCTCGCCGGTGGCCGACATGGTGGCCGAGTTGGTCGAGGTGGCGCCGTTCGGGGTGGTGAAGTTCGGGTACTTCATCGTCACCGTGATGGTGGCGGTGGTGCCCGGACTGAGGTCCTTCAGCCTGATGTCCATCGTGCCGCCCGTCGCGCCCGCGGCGGGCACGGTGGAGGCGGCCACGTCGACGGAGGACGGGTCCGGCGTCCAGCCGAGGAACTGCATGTTCGACGGCAGGGTGTCGAGGATGTTCCCGCCCGTGCACTCGGTGATGGAGCAGGTGTAGCGCAGCGTGTAGGTGACGTTCTCCCCCGGGGAGACGGTCGCCTTGTCGACGCTCTTGGTGAAGGAGATCGCAGCCTGGGCCGGTGGGGCCAGCACGCTGCTGCTCAGCAGCGAGCCGGCCACCAGCGCCAGGACCGAGGCGATCCGCCCGGTCCGGAATGGAAGTCGCATAGCGGGCAGTCCAGCCGATCGCCCCGGCGCACCGGTCGGCGACACGAGGGCCGGTCGCGGCGGTTCACCTGCTCGGCGGTCACCCGCCCGGCGGCAGCGCGGCCCGGGGCGGTACGGCGTTCCGGGGCGGTACGGCGTTCCGGGGCGGTACGGCGTTCCGGGGGGCTTTGCGGCCGACGGGCCGGGCCGCCCCCGCCGAGCTCCCCCCGGCGGGCGGCGCAACCGGAGCGCCGGGCGGCGCGACCCGGGTGGCTCAGCCGAACATCACACCGGTCTCCCGGGCCAGGGTGTCCAGCCGGTACTGGGTGACGTGCTCGACGTTCGCCGGGTCGATCGTGCGCACGCCCTCGGCGGCGAGCCGCTCGTTGATCTTCTCCAGGTGCTCCTGGACGACCTGCTTCTCCGCCTCGGTGGTGCGGCCCTGGTGCGGCCGTCCGGCGTGCTCCAGGCCGGCGTGGTCGACCCGCTCCCGGCCGGCGGCGGGCGCCGCCCCGCGCACGGCGGTGGGCGCGGCCTCCCGCACGGGGGTGGGCGCGGTCTCGCGCGCGGCCGTCCGGGCGGCCGGGCGGGCGCCGCGCAGCACCTCGGCCATCGGCGCGGCCGAGGCCAGCCGGTCGAAGGTCGCCGCCTCCATCACCACCGTCTGCGGCTCCGCCCGGTCCGGGTGGTGCAGCTCGACGGTGACCAGGTCGAGCGCCAGCTCCCGCACGCCGCCCAACTCCCCGGCCAGCGCGTCGATCTCGACCGGACCGTCCGTCAGGTCGGGGTGCCGGAGCACCACCACCCGCACCAGGTCCGCGTCGCTCTCCGCGTGCTTGCCGGTCAGGTCCGAGAACCGGATGATCTTCTGGCCCATGTCTCCCTCTCCTGTGCCCCTGTGATCAGCCGAGAGCCTACGCCGGGATGATCATCGGCGCGCGCAAGCGGCCGGGCCCGGGGGAGCACCCCCGGGCCCGGCCTCACCTGTCGTGCATCCTGCCTTGCGTCAGTGGAGCGTCAGCGTGGTGCCGTCCCCCCTCTCGGGTGCCGTCCCCGCTCTCAGTAGCGCGGGTCCACGCGGTAGGTCGGGTAGTCCGGCACGTACCAGTGGCTGGAGTGCCAGATGCCGAAGGTGAACCGGACCCCGTGGCTGCCCCGCTTGTTGGCGGCCTTGAGGAACTTCTTGCCGATGCTCTTCATCAGGTAGGACAGCGCCCACAGGACCCAGCCGGCGGCCCGGGCGGCGATGTGCGGGAGCTTCTTCAGGATCCCGGAGATGCCCTTGGAGATCTTGCTGGAGACGACCAGCAGACCGCCGATGGTGTTGCCCTCGGCCCGGCTGAAGTTGGCGACCCACTTCTTCTTCCAGGACATGCCCGTCAGGTCGTCCATGGTGATCGGGTCGACCGGGTAGCCGTAGGCGTTCGGCGAGCCCTCCAGGACCGGGTCGGTCTGCAGGAAGCGGCCGGTGGTCGGGTCGTACAGGCGCACGCCCATCAGGGTGAGGCCGGAGACGCTGTCGGCCTCGCGCTGCGCCCCGCCGAGCCAGCCGTACGCGGCCGAGCCGGTGGCGTCGACGACGTTGCCGTACTCGTCGTAGTGGTAGACCGCGAGGTCCTCGGTGCCGTCGGGGGACATCTGGACGGACACGTCGCCGTGCAGGTTGGTCAGCAGCAGGACCGCGCCGCCGTCGGTGCCGGTGGCGGCCGTGAGCCGGCCGGTCAGGTCCAGGACGTTGCGGGTCAGCTTGCCGGCCGCGTCCTTGGACCAGGTCGGGCTGTCGTTGCCGCCGTCGAAGTGCTTGGTGTCCTGCGCGGTGACGGTCCAGGTGCCGTCGGTGCCCTTGGTCTCCGTGGTGGAGAGCGCCAGGCGGCCGGCGGCGTCCAGGTCCCAGGTCTTGCGGGTGTCGCCGAGGGTCTCGGTGCGGACCAGGTCGTTGGCGTGGTAGCCGACCTGGGTGCCCTTGGGCAGGGCGGTGGTGCGGCCGAAGGCGTCGTACACGTAGCCGGCGTCGGTGAGGCGGTCGGCGGTGTCGTAGCCGTGGGTCTCGGCCTGGGTGACGGTGTCCGCCGTGGCCGGGTCGCAGTCGTCGGTGACGCTGGTGCGGTTGGTCCGGTTGCTGCTCCTGTCGAACGCGTAGGTCCGGGTGGAGCAGGCCAGGCCGGTGCTGTCGGCGGCCTTGGTGAGGCGGCCGGTGGCGTCGTAGGTGTAGCCGCTGGTGGTGCTGTTGCCGTCGCTCTGGGTGCGGCCGGCCTGCTGTCCGTGGACGGTGAAGTCGGCGGTGTCGGCCAGCAGGACGGTGCCCGCCTGGTTGGTGTAGGTCTTGCCGGTCTGGACGCCCTGGCTGTCGTAGCTGCTGGTCAGGGTGTTGCCGCCGGGCATGGTCTGGGAGACCAGCCGGCCCTCGACGTCGTAGGAGGCGGTGAAGGTGCCGGCCACCGAGTCGGTCAGGGAGGTGGGCAGGCCGCGCGGGTCCTTGGCGGTGTCGTAGCCGTAGGTCACGGTGGACGGCACCGAGTCGGACTTCTTCACCGGGCGGTCGAGCTTGTCGTACTCGGTGGTGGTGACGTTGCCGGCGCCGTCGTCGTAGGAGACCTGGCGGCCGAGCCGGTCGTAGCCCTGGGTGACGGTGGCCTTGCCGTTGGCGGTGGTGGTCAGCTCGCCGTTGGCGGGGTCGTAGCCGAACACCGTGTCGGCGACCGCGGTGCCGGTGCCGCCGCTGATCGAGGTCTTCACGGCGCGCCCGGCCGCGTCGTAGCCGCGGGTGGTGGTGCGGGTGACGCCGTTGGCGGTCTCGGTCTGGACCGTGACGTTGCCCCAGCGGTCGTACTGGAAGGTCTTCGTCGGCAGCTGCGGCGGGTTGGCGCCGCCGCCGGCGATCTGCGCGGCCGGGGCGATCGAGCAGACCAGGTCGGCCCACTCGGGGTGGCCGGCGCAGGCGCCGGTCCCGGTGCCGGTGTAGTAGGTGGTGACGGTGGTGGCCGCGTCGGAGCCGGTGGAGTTCGGGCGGCTCTGCGAGGTCACCCGGCCGCTGGCGTCGTAGCCGGTGCTGGTGGTGATCTTCAGGCCGGCCGGGTCCTGGACGGCCGAGGTGGGCAGGCCCTGGGCCCAGTCGTAGCCGGTGGCGGTGGTCCGCGTGTCGGCGTCGGCGGCGTAGCCGTCGATCCGGGCGCCGACCGTCACCGAGGTGGTCATGTCGCTGACCGCGGCGTTCGCCGGGCGGCCCTCGTCGTAGCCGTTGACGGTGTGGGCGCGGGCCGGGACCTCGTCGCCGGCGGCGAGCGCCGGGGAGCTGCCGGAGGCGGCCACGCCGTGCTCCAGGGTGACCAGCTGCAGCGGGTCGTACTGCTCCAGCAGGCGCTTGCCGTCGGCCGAGTGGACCGAGGTCGAGGAGAGCACCTGGGCGCGGTCGGCCGTCGAGCGGCCGGCGATGCCGAGGGCGCGCAGCTTGTTCAGGTCGTTGCCGGTGGTGGCCAGGGCGAGGACGCGGTTCTCCGCGGAGAGGGTCCGCACCGGGCTGCCGTAGGCGTTGTACTCGGTGGTGGTGATGCCGCCGCCGGGGGTGGCGGTGTTGACCTCGCGGCCGGAGGCGTTGGTGTACGTCACCGAGGCGCGGTTGTAGCCGGCGGTGCCGAGCGCCTTGCCGTCGTGGGTGGCCGGGACGGCGTCGGGCGGCAGGACGGCGGTGGCGTCGGTCGGGGCGTCGCTCTGGCCCCAGGCCGCGACGTCGGACGGCGCCAGCGGGTACGGCGCGTTGGCGCCGCTCAGCGGGACGTCGTAGACGACCGAGGTGGTGGCGGTGCCGTCGGTGACGTCCTTGCTGCCCTGCTTGAGGGTGGGCCGGGAGGCGGCGAGCAGCATGCCGTCGCCGGCGGTGGCGGCGTTGCCGGCCTTGCCGTACTCCAGGGTCCACGGCAGCTCGCCGGGCTCGGTCACGGTGGTGACCCGGCCGGCCGCGTCGTAGCCGTACGCGGTCTTTAGCGCGGGGCTGATCCGCGGGTCCCAGACCTCGCGCAGCCGGCCCTGGGCGTCGTACGCGTACTGCGAGACGGCGACGGGAGTGGCGGTGGCGGCGCCGGGGTCGGTGGACCACAGGCGGATCTGCTTCACCTGGCCGGCCGTGTCGCCCAGGGCGGACGCGGTGGCGGTGGTGGTGTCGGCGTAGACGTACTCCAGCACCCGGCAGCCGGCCGTGGACGGCACGGCGGCGCAGTCGGCGGAGGCGGTCGCCGAGGACGGCGCGACCACGTACTTCGGGCGGGCCAGGGTCTTGCCGCCGGAGACGACCTTCTCCGAGACCACCGAGGTGGTGGAGTTGTCGCTGGGCAGCGAGGAGCCGGAGGCCTGCCAGGTGGTGGCGGCCGGGTCGACCTTGGCGAAGGTGACGGTGGTGCCGTCGGTGTCCTTCAGGGTGAAGGAGCCGGTGAGCGCACCGGTCAGGGTGAGGTTCTCGGCGCCGGGCTCGGGCTTCCAGCCGCCGGCGCCGGTGGCGGTGAAGCCGGTCTCGGAGCCGTCCGCGGAGACCACCGAGAGGGAGGTCGCCGAGGTCTGGCGGACGTAGGAGTAGGCGGCGTCGGTGAGTTCGGCGGTGGTGCCGGAGCTCCACTGCGGGCCGAAGATCGCCGCCTGGCCCTCCTGGGCCGAGCCGTTGGCGGGCCGGCGGGAGGAGAAGGAGCGCTCGGCGTGCAGGCCGAAGGCCTCGGCGTCGCTCTCGGTGAGGGTGAGGTCACCGGTGAGGGTGTTCACCTCGCCCGGGCCGACCTTGGTCTCCGGCGCGGTGCCCGCGTTGCGGTCCACCGTGACGGTGTTCGGCTCGGTGGCGTCGGTGGCGGTGCCGTCGGTGAACACCGCGCGGACGTCGACCGGGCCGTTCTCGGCCAGGGTGTCGGTGATGTTCCAGGTCAGCGCGGCCGGCTTGCCGCCGGGGGCGGTGAACGGCCAGGCCGTCACCGGCTTGCCGTCGGTGGTGGCGACGTTGGCGACCGGGACGTCCTTCCAGGCGTCCGTCTCACCGCGCCGGTACTGGTAGCGCACCCCGGTGTAGGTGCTGTTGCCCTCGGCCTGCAGCGAGGTGCGGCGGGCCGGGCGCTCGCCCGCGCCCGGCGCGACCAGGGCGGAGCCCTTGCCGGCGTAGAAGGCGTACGTCCTGTCGGCGGAGACGTTGCCCGCGGCGTCCCGGGTGTGCGCGGTGACGGTGTGGGAGCCCGCCTTGAAGGTGAGCTTGGCGCTGACCGGGGTGCCGGTGGTGGCCGCGGTGACCCAGGCCCCGCCGTCCAGCCGGTACTGGATGTCCTTCACGTCGCTGGTCGGCGGGGTGAAGGTGAAGGTGCCGCTGTAGCTGCCGTTGGCGTCCGGGGTGCCCGCCCACTGGCCGGCCGGGAAGTCCCCGGAGGAGACGGTGGTCGCACCCGGCGCCGTGGTGTCCACGGTGAACGTGCGGAAGCCCGACCAGGCGCTGTTGGCGGTGCCGTCCCAGGAGCGCGAGCGCCACTTGTAGGCGCCCGGCGCCAGCTTGGTGCCCGGGGCCCAGGTGAACGTCGAGCCGGAGGCCGCCATGGCGGTGCGCCCGGACTGCAGCGCGGCCGTGCCGTTGGACGCCCAGACCTCGAAGTCCAGGGCGATGTTGCCGCCGTCGGGGTCGGTCGCCTTGGCGGACAGCGTCGGCGTGGCGTCGTTGGTCAGCGCGGCGTCGGCCGGGGAGACCAGCGTGGAGACGCCCGGCGGGGTGTTGTACGTGACCGACAGGTACGGCGTGTTGGACGTCGCGTTGCCGGAGTTGAACTTCTTCCAGCCGTACGGGTCGGACTCGTCGGTGGCCCGGATGCCCAGGGTGTTGTTGGTGTTGCCGTTGGCGGCCCAGGCCTTGACCAGTGCGGTGATGTCCTGGTTCACCCAGCCGTCGTTGCAGGAGCTGGAGTAGCCCTTGGTCGCGGTGGACGTCGCCCACTTCTTGTTCCAGCCGGGCTGGGCCGTCCAGCGGGTGGCCGTGGTGGCCGTGCCGGTGTCCCAGACCTCCCAGCTCTTCGCGGTGCAGGACCAGCTGTGGAAGTTCCACAGGTTGAGCTTGCCGCCGGTGATCTGCTTCCCGCTGATCTTCGCCATCGGGAACTGCAGGAACGAACGCGCCACCTGGCCGGAGCCGTTGTTGCCCAGCTTCAGCTCGGTCTGCGAGGAGACGTCGGTGGCGTAGCCCTGCTGGACGAAGGTGTCGAAGCCGACGCCGATGTTGACCGCCGGGTCGATGGTCACCGGGTACTTCGTCTTCGGGTCGTTCAGGAACGCGGCGTCCGGGGTCAGCGTCAGGTCGATCGCGTTCCCGTTCTGGACGACCTTCAGCGCGACCGGAGCGGTGCGGGTGTGGTCGCCGCTGCGCTCGTCGACCTGCGCGTCCCACATCACCGGGGCGGGCAGCTGGCCCTTCTCCTCGCCGGTCTTCGGGTCGAGGAAGGAGACCGAGTCGTCCGGGTTCTGCCGGGCCTGGAGGCCGGCCGCGTCCAGGGTGAGCGTCACGCTGCCGTTGGCGGCCACCGCCGAGCGGTCCTTGAGCTCCAGGAACTGCTCGAAGCCGGTCCGGGTGGACTCGATGACCAGGTCGGTGGCGGTGAGCGCGTCCGCGTACCGGGCCCTGGCGCCGTCCACGGTGGGAGCGGGCAGGGTGCCGCGCCAGGACAGCGACATCGCGGTGCCGTTGCCGTTGTCCAGCGAGACCAGCGGCGTGGCCGGGGCCTGCTGGGCGCCGGCCGGGGCACCGGCGGCCTTGAACGCCGACGCGGCGGCGGGCGGGGTGGCGCCGGCCAGCGAGAGGTTGAGCGGGTGCCCCTTGGCCTTGACACTGCCGTCCGACTGCTGCGCCAGGTCGACGTCGATCGGCTGGAGCCTGCCGGACTTGTCCTTGTAGCGGACCGGGCCGGAGGCGAGGTCCAGCGTGGTGGTGCCGTCCGGGTTGATCCAGCTGGTGGTCGACTCGGTGCGCTCGTCCACCACCTCGATCCGGCGGTTCTCCAACCGGGCCTTGAGGTGGGCGGTCGCGATGTCCTTGGCCTCGGCCGGGCCCAGGGCCTTGGCGGGCTTCGGGGACTGCTCCGTGGTGACGGCGACGGCCTGACCGGTCGTCATGATGACGGCGGCGGCCTCGACCGAGAGCACCACCGCCAGGGCGACGGCGGTGTGGCGCAGTACGCCGTTGCCGCGGCGAGGTGCGGAGGGGGGCGGCGAGCCGGCTTCGGCCCGCTGCCGCGGTGATCCGCCCGTGGGGCGTGACATGGAACTCCTCGACTGGTCCGTACGGGAAGGAAAGGTGGTCGGAAAACGGGTGGACGGCCGACGTTCTGATGGTGTGTCAGCCATGACGGGGTAAAGCGACAGCAAAGAACCGGCCAATCTCCCGGGCGGGAGGAACCGGTCGAAAGCTGCCTGGAAGGCCGGAAAGCGCCCGGGCGCGACGGCGGGTGGCCGACGCCCTCGGGTACGGCGCGGGCCGCAGCGGGGCCCGGTGCGTTCCAGCGCGCCCCGGCGCGTTCTTCAGCGGCGGCCGGACGGGAGCCGGACGGCCGCCGGCAGGGCCCTGGCCAGCAGGTTCCGCGCCCTCGACCGGGCTGCCGCCTCGTCGGCGGCGCGGACGTAGAGCACCAGGCCGACGCCCTCGGGCACGGCGCGGGCGCGCACGTGCTCCAGGCCGTCGTCCGGGGCGGCGCACGCCCACAGCGCGGCCTGGATCGCCGCGGCCGCCGCCTCTCCCGAGGGGGCGGCGGCACCGGCCGGCACGGTCAGCTGGACTGCGAACACCGCAGGTCAGGCCTGCACGACGACGGCGTCGTCGGCGGGCGGGGCGTCCCAGCCGATCGACCGGGCGGAGGGGTTGTCCCAGCCGATCCCGCCACCCGGGCCCTGGGCGGCGGACGGGGCGTCGGTGGCGGTCGCACCGGCGGCGAAGGCCGGCGCGGCGGAGCCGGCGAGGGCGAGGGTCAGGAGGACGGCGGCGAGTGGACGGACGGCCACGGCGGATTCCTGTTCTGTGCGGGAACTTCGTTGGGGGATAACGCAGTTCTGGGTGTCCGGGAATTCGGGGAATGCGCGCACGGCGAATCCTCCCGGTCCGCGGGCCGCCACGGGAAGGGAATTCGGCGGGCAGGAACAGGACAGGCAGCATGCTGCAGAACCGCGAAGGGCGGCAGCGGCGGGGGCCGTTGACCGGATCATGCCCTTGCGAGGGGTTCCGGCCGGGGGAAGGATCGGCCCGGGCCGACCGGGCATACGGAATCGTCCACGGGGATCAGGGGTCGAGAAGTGCTGGAACTGCTGGGGTTGGACGCCACCGCGGAAGCCGTCTACCGAGGAATGCTCGCCGACCCGGAAGGCGGGGTCGCGGAACTCTGCGACCGGCTCGGCCTCCCCGAGGCCGCCGTGCGCGCGGCCCTCGACCGGCTCGCCGACCTCACCCTGCTACGGACCTCCCGCGAGCGGCCCGGCACCCTGCGGCCGGTCAGCCCGGAGCGCGGCCTGGAGATCCTGCTGCGCCGCCAGGAGGAGGAACTCGCCCGTCGACAGCAGGAGTTGGCCGCCTCCAAGGCCGCCGTCGCGCGGGCCCTGGGGGAGTACGCCAAGGTGCGGACCGATACCCCGGTGGGCGACCACGAACGGCTGCTCGGCCTCGACGCCATCCAGGACAAGCTGGAGGTGCTGACCGCCCGGCTGACCACCGAGGTCCTGGCGGTGATGCCCGGCGGCGCCCAGTCCGCGGCCAGCCTGGCCGCCTCCCGGCCGCTCGACGAGGACGCCCTGCGACGCGGCGTCAGCCTGCGCACCATCTACCAGGAGAGCATCCACGACGCCCCGGAGACCCTCGACTACGCCCGCTGGATGTCCGGCCTCGGCGGCGAGGTGCGCACCGCACCGGTGCTGCCGCCGCGGATGCTGGTCTTCGACCGCAGCACCGCCGTGCTGCCGATCGACCCGGAGAACACGCGGGCCGGCGCCCTGTGCACCCGGGAGCCGGGCATCGTCGCCTCCCTGGTCGCCCTGTTCGAACAGACCTGGGAGACCGCCGTCCCGATCACCGACGACCCCGACGGCGCGCCGCCGCTGACCCTGACCACCGGCGAGCGCGAACTCCTGCGCCTGCTGTCCACCGGCCTCACGGACGACGCGGCGGCCAAACGCCTCGGCGTCTCGGTACGCACCGTCCGCCGCCAGATGGCCGTCCTGATGGAACGCCTCGACGCGGCCAGCCGCTTCGAAGCCGGCCTCAAGACCGCCCGCCGCGGCTGGCTCTAGCCGCCCGGCGGGGGCTCGGCTGCGGCGGCGGCAGCGGCCGCCAGGCGGTCCACCTCGACCCACTCGTCGAGGTGGAGGCCGTACAGGCGGGCCGGGTGGTCGGCGGCGGGGTGGGTGGGGAGGAAGGCGGGGGAGTGGCCGCGGTGGAGGTACCAGGAGCCGAGGCGGACCAGGGCGGCGCGGCGTTCGGCGGCGCTGGTCTCCACGGAGCAGCGTTCGGCGGCGTAGAGGCGCAGGAGGTCGTTGAGCCGGTAGTGGTCGCGGTCCTCGGGGGTGAGCAGGTGGGCGGCGGCCAGCCGGTCGAGGACGGGTCGGACGGCGGCGGGCGGGGCGCCGGCCAGGGCGGCGGCCGCGTCGGCGCCGATGCCGACGGCCGGGACGAGGGCGAGCAGCCGGAGCAGGTCGCGGGCCTCGCCGGGCAGTGAGCGGTAGGAGAGGTCGAAGGCGGCGCGGACCGCCGAGGTGTCGTCGCCCTCGATCTGGAGGGCGCTCAACCGGTGCTCCGTGTCGAGGAGTTCGGCGGCGTGGTCGGTGAGGCTGCGGTCCGGGCTGGCGGCCAGGCGGCTGGCGGTGACGGCCAGGGCGAGGGGCAGTCGGCCGCAGGCGTCGGCGAGTTCGGCGGCGGCGCGCGGCTCGGCGCGGGTGCGGTGCTCGCCGACCATGCGGGCCAGCAGTTCGAGGGCCTGGTGGGCGGGCAGGACGTCGAGCACCAGCGGCCGGGCGCCGTTGCGGACGGTCAGTCCGTCGAGCCGGGTGCGGCTGGTGACCACCGTGCGGCAGCCCGGGGCGCCGGGCAGCAGCGGGCGGACCTGCTCGGCGTCGCGGGCGTTGTCGAGGATCACGAGCAGCCGCCGGTCGGCCAGTCGGGAGCGGTAGAGCGCGGCCGCCTCGTCCGCTGCCGCGGGGATCCGGTCGCCGGGCACGCCGAGGGCGCGCAGGAAGCGGGCCAGGACGGTGCGCGGGGCGAGCGGCGCGTCGACGGAGTAGCCGTGCAGGTCGGCGTAGAGCTGGCCGTCCGGAAAGCGGTCGCGGACCCGGTGGGCCCAGTCGACGGCGAGGGTGGTCTTGCCGACCCCGGCCGGTCCGGAGATGGCGCAGACCGCGCACGCGGCGGCGGCCGGCCCGGCCTCCTGGTCCGCCGGGTCGGTGAGCAGCGCGTCCAGGGCCCGCAGTTCGGCGTCGCGTCCGACGAAGGTGGCCAGGGCGGGCGGGAGTTGGGCGGGCGGCGCCTGCGCCTGCGCGGGTGGCGCCGGCGCGGGTGGTTCATCGGCCCGGGCCGGGGCGGCGGGCACCGGTTCGGTGGCCAGCAGCTCCAGGTGCAGCGCCCGCAGCTCGGGACCGGGGTCGAGCCCGAGTTCGTCGGCCAGCCGTTCCGCGAACCGGCGGTAGGCGGCGAGCCCCTCGGGGGTGCGTCCGGAGCCGTGCAGGGCGCGCATCAGCTGCCCGGTGAACCGTTCCCGCAGCGGGTGGTCGGCGACCAGCGCGGTGAGTTCGGGGACGGCCGTACGGTGCCGGCCGAGCGCGAGTTCCAGGTCGAGGCACTCCTCCCAGGCGGTCAGCCGCAGTTCGTCCAGGGCGACGGCGCCCGGGGCGTCCGCGTCCACGGCGAGTCCGTCGAGGGCCGGTCCGCGCCACAGGGCGAGTGCGGAGCGGAGCCCGTCGACGGCCTCCGGGGTCCGCCCGGCGGCGGCTTCGGCGCGGGCGAGGGCGAGTCGGTCGGTGAAGTCGCGGGCGTCCAGGCGGTGGCCGGTGAGCGTGATGCGGTAGCCGCGGCCGTCGGTGAGCAGGACGGGCGGCGCGTCCGGGTCGGCCTCGGCGAAGCGGCGCCGCAGCACCCCGGCGAGGTTGCGGACCTGGCGGGTGGCGGTGGCCGGCGGCCGCTCGTCCCAGACGGTGTCCACCAGGCGGGCGACCGGTACGGAGGAGTCCGCGTTGAGCAGCAGGGCGGCGAGCAGCCGCTCCTGCCGGGAGCCTTCGGAGGGGATGCGTCGGCCGTCGCCGGTCCACACCTCCAGCGAGCCGAGGATCCTGAACTCCAACGTCCCTCCCTGGGGCCCGCGGGGCCGGACCGGACCGGCCGCCGTGGAGGACGGGCGCGAGTCGTGACGAACTGATGATCAGATCATGCCAGTTGTGTGCGTTCGGTTGAGAAGTTTCTTGTGCACCGGCCGAAACGAGCCGGTCGCCCAGTGAGGACCCCGAACCCAGGAGCAGTCGATGAACCGTCTGAAGAAGGCCGTCGCCACCGCGACCGCCGTCGCCGCCGCCGCCCTGATCCCGCTCACCGCCGCCCCGGCCTCGGCCGCCACCGGGCCGGCCACCCACCTCGGGATGACCTGGTCCGTCGTCTCCTACGGCCCCGACGGCACCGTCCAGGTCGGCGGCCCCGGCGGCAGCCCGAGCAACGCCTACAACGGCGACACCGCGCCGTCCGTCTCGCTGCCCGTGCTCTGCCTCAACGTCGACGGCAGCCCGGCCCCGGACGGGCTCACCATCGCCTTCCACAACGGCTGGGCGCAGGGCACCGTCGCGCTCAGCCAGCCGGTCAAGGGTTCCCGCCTGAACAGCCGGGCCGCGGCCGACAGCGTCTGCCAGGCCGGTTTCGGCGCCGGCTGGCGCGAGGCCGAGTTCCACGACGGCCACTACGGCACCGACCTGTCGCAGACCGGCGGCTGGACCTTCTGGGCCTACGGCAACATCCCCAACAACACCCGCTTCTGGACGGCCATCAACGACCAGCCGGCCAACCCCTGGAACTGACCGGACGCACACCGCCGGTGCGCCCGCCCTCCCGGCGGGCGCGCCGCGGTGGCCGGGTTCCGGGATTCGCCGACGGTCCGTCCGGGTACGCCGTACGCTCGGGGCGCAGGCGGTCGGCCGCCGCCAGGGACCCGGAGGAGGACGGCGTGAACACGGCTGCCGCACGGCAGGACACGGCTGCGGAACGCACCTCCCGGGGCGGGCCCCGGATCGACCCGCTGCTCGCCGACCGCGTCACCGAGGCGCTCCTCCTGGCCGGTCTGCCCGTCGGGTACGGCGGACGCGGCCCCGGCGTCCAGCTGCGCCCGGCCCGGCCGTTCGACGACTCCGACGACTGCGCCGGCCTGATCGCCCTGCACTGGGAGCCCGGCCCCCGGCTGGCCGCCGCGGCGGCCATGGAGGAGTTCCAGCAGCCGGCCTCCGCCGCCGGTCGCGTCGTCACCAGCAGCATGCAGAACGCCCTGGCGGAGTTCCTGCCGGCCTTCGGCATCGAGGTCGAGGCCGGCTGGCTCGACGGGGAGACCAGGGTCGGCCGTACCAGCGGCCCCGCCCCGGCCACCGGACAGGACGCCGGCCGGGACACCGCCGCTCCGGCCGGGTCCCGCCCGCAGGACCTCGGCATCGGCGCGCACGTCGTCGACGCGGTGCGCCGCACCGCCGCGCTGGCCGGGCTGCCGGTCGCCGACCACCTGCACGCGCCCGGCATCACCCTCGCCCCGTGCCGGCCCGTCGACGACGGCGACGACACCACCGGCGTCGCCGACCTCCGCTGGAACCCCTCCCGCCGCCTGTCCGCGGCCGCCGACGGCGACACCCCCGCCGCCGAGCGGGCCGCACGGGCCCGTACCGCCGTCCAGGACGCGATGCGGCACGCCTTCGGCGCCGTCCTCGGCGCCTGCGGCCTCGACCTCCAGTGGTGCCGCCCGTCCGCGCTCCCGTACCAGCTGCGCGCCTACGGCGCCGCCGAGCAGCCGCCGGTACGCCACTGACGCCCGGCCCGCGCGTCCGGGGCGTCCGGGGCGTCCGGGGCGTCGGCTACGGGGCCTCGGCTTCCTCCCGCAGCCCACGGACCGAGGGCCCGTGCGGTTGCGGCCGGGACCGCCAGGGCGTGCGGAGGCGGTGGGCCAGGGCGCTGGCCGCCACGCAGAGGGCCAGCGCGGTCCAGAGCAGCGGGGGGTTCTGCAGGCCCAGGCCGATGACCGCCGGTCCGACCGCGTAGGACACCGTCCAGGTCAGCTGGAACAGGGACATGTACGGTCCCTCGTCGCCCTTGGGCGCCATGGCGACCGCCGTCGCGGCCGCGGTGGGCTTCGAGGCCAGTTCGGCCAGCGCCAGCACCACCGCCACGAGGACGGCGAGCGGGCCCTGGAGGGCGTGCGGGGCGGTGGAGACCGTCGCGGTGAGGGCGATGGCGCCGGCCGCCGCGCCGATCGACAGGCCCAGGACCCGCGAGCGGCTCCAGCCGGACAGCAGCCGGCTGATCCGCATCTGCAGGGTGGTGGCGGTGGCGTAGCGCACGGCGACCACGACGGTCGGCCAGTAGGCGGCCTGGTGGAGGCCCTCCACCAGGTAGAGGGGGAAGGCGACGGTCGGGATCAGCCAGGCCGCCGAGAGCAGCGTCTGGGACGCGACCAGGGACAGGAACGGCCGGTCGCCGAGCGCCGCCCGGGTGTTCGACCTCGCCGCCCGGAGCCCGGGCCGCTCGGCGGCCGGCACGGTCACCCCCAGCAGGAGGGCGGCCGCGAGGAGGGAGCTCGCGCTGTTCAGGGCGAGCGCGACCTCCAGGCCGTGCCCGCCGGCGAGCGCCATCAGGGCGGTCGCCCCCAGGGTGCCGACGCCCAGGGAGGTCGTCTTGAGCACGGTGACCGCGGAGAACCACTCGGTGAGCTCCTCCGGCTTCGCGAACCGCGCGACCAGGGTGGGCCAGGCGGCGCCGTAGAGGCGGTCGGAGGCCGTCACGAGGAAGGTGGCGGCCGCCACGGTGACCAGGTTCCCGGCCGCGAAGAACAGCCCGTACCCGAGCGCGGTCAGGACGTTGCTGACGACCAGGCAGGACTTGGGCCCCACCGCCTGGACGGCCCGTCCGCAGAGCGGCACGACGGCGAAGGACGCGAGCGACCCGACCGTCACGGCGGTGCCCGCGGCGGCCGCCGGGAAGTGCCGGACGGTGACGAAGAACAGCAGCGACAGCGGCAGGAAGACGCCGGAGCCGAACGTGTCGATCGCCACCGAGAGGAACAGCCGCCGCTGCCGACGGAACCGCCCGGCCCCTGTCATGCCACCCCCACCTCGAACCCGCCCCCGACCGTCCCCCGACCGCCGCGCGGCTACCGCGTGTCGCGCAGCTTGAGAATGTACGTCGCGGTCAGCGCGACCGCACGGTCCTCGTCCCGCGCGAGTGCTTCGAGGGCGCGGGACGCCGTACCGCCCGGGACGTCCGCGAGCGCCTGGGTCAGCCGCCGGCGCGCGTCCGGGCCGACGGCCTCCTGGGCGAGGCGGTCGACCAGCCCGGCGGCGATCCGGTCCGCCAGCGCGGGGCCGCTCGCCGACGTGGCGCCGTCCGCCGGCGCGGGATCGTCCACCGGAGCGGAGCCGTTCGCCAGCGCGCCCAGCGCGTCCGCCGCGTCGGCGTCGTTCGTCGCCCCGACGATCATGTCGATGAGCGTCGGGACCGCGTCGGCCACGCCGCGGGCCCCGAGCGCCAGGGCCGCGTACCTGCGGACCACGGCGTCCGGGTGCCCGAGGGCGTCCCGCAGCAGTGCGGTCGCCGTCCCGTCCGGCAGCTCGGCGAGGCACCGGACGGCCCGTTCGCGCACCTCGGCCGCCGGCGAGTCCAGCCCCTCCGCGAGCAGGGCCGTCCCGTCCCCGCCCGACTGCGCCAGCGCCCACCGGAGCGCCCCGGCGACGATCGGGTCCGACTCGCCCAGCACGGCCTCGACCAGCGCCTCCACCGGCACCGCCGCGTCCTCGCCCGCGGACAGCGCGGCGCGCTGCCGCGCCCCCGGGCTCTTCGACTCCAGGGCCTGGAGCAGCGCGACGACCCGGAGGACCTCCTCCCACCCGGCGGGCTCCGCGGCGTCGATCCGCCGCAGCCGGGTGAGCAGCTCCGTCTCCGCCGCGATGCGCTCGCGGGTCCGGAGGATGAGGTCCTCGACGAGCTCCGCGGGCGCGAAGCCGGGATCGTCCAGGGCCCGTCCGACGTCGCGCAGCGACAGGCCCAGCGACCGCAGGCTCTCGATGTGGAAGATCCGCCGGATGTCCTCGTCCGCGTACCGGCGGTAACCGGAGCCGGTGCGCCCTGTCGGACGCACCAGCCCGAGCGACTCGTAGTGCCTGAGCATGCGGGCGCTGACCCCCGACCGTCGGGCGACGTCGCCGATCAACACTGCCTACCGTCCCTCCTGGCGGCCCTCGCCGAAGACCGCCGTGCGCTTCGCCTCCTCGACGGCGAGCTCGAACCCGGCGTCCGGGTCGTGCCACAGCCGTTCGGTGGCGAGCGCGTGCGCGCGCACCCCGGGGTCGGGGTCCGTCGTCGCGGCGCCCAGCGTCGGCAGCACCGCCTCCCCGAGCGCGACCAGCGCCCGGCTGAGGCTCAGCCGCGTCTCGCGTCCGCCGCGCCCGAGCTGAGCCGCCAACACTACGGCCAGCGCGGGCACCCCGTCCTCGGGTACGAGCACGACCGCGGCCCGCCAGGCGCTGCGGGCCACCTCCTCGTCGGCGTCGGCCAGCAGCGCCGGCGTGATCGCCGGCCACGCCCGCCGGTCCCCGATCTTGGACAGCGTGTGCAGGGCCTGGCTCCGGGCCTGCGCCCGCTCCGCGCGGACCTCGCCGAGCAGCAGCGGCACGGTCACCGCCGCCTCGTGCCGGGTGAGCGCCCAGGTGAGCATCTCGCGCACGGAGAACTCGGGCTCGACCGCGCACCGCCCGACGAGCGGGCGGACGAACCCCGCGTCCGGGTTCGTGCCGACGGCCAGCGCCGCCCGCAGGCGCACCGACGGGTCGTCGTGCTCCAGCCCGCGGAGCGCCGCCCGCATCGTGTCCCTGTCCTCTTCCGGCCTGGTCATCAGGACCACCTCCTGGGCCTCAGTGAAGGGCTTGTCACGGTGTCAAGGTCAAGCGGATTCCGTGTGTGGTGCCCGCGACGGCCCGGGCGAGGGCGGGGCGGCGGCCGGGGCAGCGGTCGGGCGGGCCGGTCGTCCGACGGCGGGATGGAGGGTCCGGTCTTACGGTGAATGTGGGGCTCTGCCGGTGCGGGTGCCCCGCTCCGGGTCGTCCGGAGCCCCTCCACCCGGCTGCTCGTCCCTCCGTCCCCGTCCCCGTCCCCCGTCCGCGAGGCGACCGCGATCGAAGGAGACCGTGTCATGGCCAGCAGTACGTCCGGAGTCGGCCCCACCGCCCGGGGCCGCGAGCAGTACCCCTACGCGTCAGGGTGGACCATCTTCGCCGGGGTCATGCTGATCACCGCCGGCCTCATGGCGATCTTCCAGGGCAGCGCCGCCATCACCCACGACAGCCTGCTCGTCGTCACCCGCAGCTACGTGTACGCGATGAACACCGAGGGCTGGGGATGGATCCACCTCATCCTCGGCGTCTTCGTCGTCGTGGCGGGTGTCGCGGTCTTCAGCGGCGCCGCCTGGGCCCGCATCGTCGGTCTGGTCGTGGCAGGGCTGGGGATGATCGCCAACTTCCTCTGGCTGCCCTACTACCCCCTGTGGGCCATCGTCCTGATCGCGATCGACGCCCTCGTCATCTGGGCCCTGTGCGTCGGAACGATCAAGACGGATCCGATCTGACGGACGGCACGGCCGCCGCTCCACGGGCCGCCCCGGCCCCGGCGGGTCCCCCTCAGCGGCCCGGTGCGGCGCGGCGCCGCCGTCGAACCGTGTGCCGGACCGCCGTCGGTGCCAGCCCCACCCCCACGCTCACGGCGACCGCCGCCGCGGCCAGCAGAGTGGACCGCCAGGGCCAGGACGCGCCGGTCAGCTCCAGATGGGCCGAGGGGTACTCGGAGAACTTCGCGGTGGTCAGTGCCGTCCGGCGGTCGCCGTGCTCGGCGAGGTCCCGCAGGACCGGATCGAAGCCGAACTCCCCGGACCGCCGCCCTCCGCCGGGCAGTTCGGCGGCGAGCCCGTTGCGCAGGGCCCAGTCGCCCAGCGCACCGTCGAGGCCGGAGGCGTCCCTGACGCCGGGCACCACGAAGCGGTCCGCCCCGTGGGCGCCTCCCGTCGTGGGCCGGGTGACGAGGACCAGGCCGTGGCGGGTGGTGACGGTGTCCCCGGCGCCGATCACCAGCGTCCGGGTGGCGAAGGAGACCCCGCCGTACCCCTCGAAGGCGGCGGCCGCGTCGATCTCCTCGACGCCGTCGACCAGGCCGATGGCCGTGGTGGGGCGCAGCCACGGGAACGCGGCGTTGAGGGCGTACGGGAGGTCGCCGAGGGCGAGGTGGTTGGCCGGTATCGCGGTCGGCCCGTCCGGAGTCCAGCCGGGGTAGGCCAGGCCGGTGCCGATACGGGCCGACTCCGCCTCGCCGGCCAGCTCCCCGACCAGCCGCAGCGCGCCCACGGTGCCGGAGGTGACGCCCGCGGTGGTGGTCACCCGCCCGTCCTCGACGTAGCGCCGCCCGCGCTGCCAGTCGACCTTCGGGTAACCGCGCTCCAGGGAGCCGATGTTGGACCAGAACGACGTGGCCTCGCGGCCGTCGAGCAGACCGGAGGCGGCCAGCAGCTCGGAGCCCGCGCACACCCCGAGGATCCGGGCGCCCTTGCGGTGGCGTTCGACGATCCACTGGCGCAGGCGCTCCTCGCCCGCGCCGGCGGGGTCGGTCACGGCGGGCACGACTACCACGTCGGGTTCCGGCAGAGTGCCGTCCGCCACCTCGGCCAGCGTGTGGTCGGGCAGCAGATGGGCACCGCCGGACAGCGGGGAGACACGGCGTTCGGCGGCCACCGTGTAGACGAACATCGTCGGCGACTCGGCGAACACCTGGTAGGGCGCGAGGACGTCGGTGGCCACGGAGCCCTCGTTGCTGACCGCGACCGCCACGGTGATCCTGCCCTCCGGCACCGGCCGGGCGGTCGGCCACCCCCGGGCACCGGATCCGCGGGGCGCGGCGGCGAAGCTGTCCGCCATCGACGCGCTCACCCCCGCGAAGGCGATCCCCGCGAAGGACGCGGCCGCCAGACCCGTGCCCAGCAGCACCCGGCCGGTACGGCGCAGCACCCGGTGCCCCCTGCGGGGCCCGGAACTCATCGCGAACAAGACATACCTTGACAATCCGGGCACGTTCCGGCAGCACGGTGCCGTCGGCCCTCGTGGAAACGGGAAAGGGGGAAATCGGAGGAGATCGGGGGAAACCGGTCGCAGAAGAGGCTCTGCGCCGAGGAGGCCGGGCCCGTCAGGCGGTCGGCCGCAGTGGCGCCCGCAGCAGCGAGGGCGGGGCCCCGAAGGCGTCGGCGACCACCCGGCGCAGCTGCCGGGCGTCACGGAACCCGCACCGCAGCGCGACCGCCTCCACCGTCAGGTCGGTACCGGACAGCAGGGCGCGGGCCCGCTCAAGCCGCAGTTGCCGCTGGTAGGCGAACGGGGTGAGGCCGGCGGCCGCGGTGAAGGCCCGCGTCAGACCGCGTGGGGACAGCCCGGCGATGCCGGCGAGTTCACGCAGGGTGAAGGCGGCGTCCAGGTGCTGCGCCAGATGGTCCTGCACCCGGTGCACCGCGGGCTGGACGTGGTCGCGGTGCCGCAGGAACGGACTGATCTGTGCCGCGTCCCCGTCCCGTCGCAGGTACAGCACCAGCTCACGCGCGACCCGCCCGGCCAGCTCCGGGCCGCGCTCCCGCTCGACCAGGGACAACGCGAGATCGATCCCCGACGAGATGCCCGCACTGGTGCTGATCCGCCCGTCGTGCACGTAGAGCGCGGCCTCACGCACCCGGGCCCGCGGGTACCGGTCGCGCATCGCCGAGGTGAGCGACCAGTGGGTCGTGCACGCCCTGCCGTCCAGCAGCCCCGCCTCCCCCAGGACGACCGCACCGCTGCACACGGACGCCACCCGGGCACCCGCGTCGTAGGCCTCACACACCCAGCGCACGACGGCGGGTGCCACCAGCCGGTCGGATCCGGTCAGCCGGGGGCCCGGCACGAGCACCAGGTCACCGGCTGCCGCCCGGCTCGTGTCCAGCGGCGCCAGCCCCGCCAGCCGCAGGCCCTGGGCGGACCGCAGAGCGTCCGCCTCGGCGACGTACTCCAGCCGGTAACCGCCGCCGAGCTGCGCCGCGGCGTCGAACACCTGCACAGGACCGCCGAGGTCCAGCAGATTCACCTCGGGCAGCACCAGGACCAGCACCCGCCCGGTACACCCGTCCGTCTCCTCGCTCACCCCGCCACGGTAGGCCGCGAGGAACCGCCCGCACGAGGTCTCCTAGGGGCGGACGGCGGACGGATCTGGCACTGGCCGCGGCGGACGCAGGCCCGGCGCACCGGCCTCAGGACCGGCCGGTCAGGACGGCCGCCCGCCGAACTGCCAGTCGTGCACCTCGATGTCGGCGTACCGCTCCCGGGTCAGGACGGCGCCCGCCACATCCCGGTCCGGCGCCCGGAGCAGCGCGGCCGTACCCAGCCAGGCGGTGCCGTCGTCGGACAGCAGCGGACCGTAGGCGATCAGCCCGTCCCGGCCGGCCGGCACGGCGAGGTCGACGGCCGGCCCCGAGCCGAGGCCGAGCACCAGGTACCGGTTGCCGCCGGTCCGGCCGCCGGGGAAGTCCCACATGGTGCGCCCCAGCGTGTTGCTCCACCGCCGCAGCAGCACGTCCCGGTAGACGCCCGCCTGGTAACCCGGCTCGGCGAAGGCGAACGCCCGGGCCGCGGCGGCATCGGGCAGGTCGATGATGTGCACGCTGCCGGTGGGGGCGTCGCGGTCCTCGGTGAGGGTCGGGCCCCGGGCGATCAACTCCTCCGCGTACCCGTCCATGTACGACCAGTGCTGTTCCAGCAGTTCGCGGCGCAACGTCCCGGAGCCGGGCCGGTCGCGGTGGTAGCAGAAGAACTCCATGCCCGTAGGGTCCCCTGAAGGAGGCGGCCAGGTCCAGGGCCCGCGTCGACGGCGGATTCCGACCGGATGCCTCCGTGACGGCCGCACAAGGGCGGTGGCCCGGGAGGACTTCCTCCCGGGCCACCGCCCTCGGCCCGTCAGGACCGGTCCGGCCTTGTCGGGCTCACTCGCTCACCCCGCCCACCCGGCGCCTGCGCGCCCGGACCAGGAGGGCCAGCACCGAACCGAGACCGGCCAGCGCCGCACCGGTCGCGGCGTAGAGCCGGACCGACGAGCCGGTGTCCGGCAGCGGCCCACCCTCGTGGTGCTGCTGGTGCCCGCCCTGCGGGTGCTCGCCGGGACCGGTGCTGCCGTGCTCCGGCCCCTGGCCGTTGCCGTTCCCGTTGCCGTTGCCGTTGCCGTTGCCGTGGCCACTGCCGTTCCCATTGCCGTTCTCATGGCCGGGCTTGTGCTCGTGGCACTCCTCCTTCTCGCACGGCGGCGTGCACCGGGCGAGCGCGGAGGACGGCGGAGTGGTCACCGGCTCGGTCCCGGGCGGCGAGTTCGGCGGCACGTAGGAGGCGGTGACCGTGTTGACGGTGTCCTCACTGATCAGGCTGGAGCAGTAGAACTTCTTCGTCTGCCCCGCGGCCAGATCGAACGTCCCGGCCGCCACCGTGCAGGACACCTCCTGGCGGTCGTTCAGCGTGATCCCGGTCAGGTCCACCGTGCCGGTGTTGGTCACCGTGATCTGCCAGAACGCCTGGCACTTGTCCGGCGCACACGGCTCCTCGGACGCCCCACCCTTGTGCAGCGTCACCTCCTTGCCCCACGGCCCGGCGCCGCCCTCACCGCAGTCGCCGGACTTGTCCGACTGGCAGACCTCCTTGTCGACGCTCAGCGACGGAACGCTGGTGCCGCTCACATCCACGCGCGCCTCGGACGGCGGTGTGGTGATCGGGGTGCCGCCGGGGCCCGGGAAGGAGGCGGTGACGGTGTTGGTCGTCAACTTGGTGACGCCTGGCAGGTTGCAGAAGACCTGCTTGGACGCACCTGCCGCGAGGTCGAATGTCCCCGCAGTTGTCACGCAGGCCGGCGTGACCGTGTCGGTGAGGGTGATGCCGGTCAGGTTGACCGTGCCGTTGTTGGTGACGGTGATGCGCCAGTAGGCGGTGCTGTTCGGCGCGATGGTGGTGGTTTTGGCCCAGGGGCCGGGTCCGCCGTCACCGCAGTCGGCGGCGTTTGCGGAGGTGCAGACCTCCTTGTTGATGGCCAAGGACGGGACGTCGGCACTGGCCTCGGACGGGGGTGTGGTGATCGGGGTGCCGCCGGGGCCAGGGAAGGACGCTGTCACCGTGTTCGTCGTCAACTTGGTGACGCCCGGCAGGTTGCAGAAGACCTGCTTGGAGGCACCTGCCGCCAGATCGAATGTCCCCGCAGCCGTGACACAAGCCGGCGTCACGGAGTCGGCGAGGGTGATGCCGGTCAGGTTCACCGTGCCGTTGTTGGTGACGGTGATGCGCCAGTAGGCGGTGCTGTTCGGCGCGATGGTGGTGGTTTTGGCCCAGGGGCCGGGTCCGCCGTCACCGCAGTCGGCGGCGTTGGCCGAGGTGCAGACCTCCTTGTTGATCGCCAAGGACGGAACGTCAACGCTCGCCTCGGAGGGCGGCGTGGTGATCGGGGTGCCACCAGGGCCAGGGAAGGACGCTGTCACCGTGTTCGTCGTCAACTTGGTGACGCCCGGCAGATTGCAGAACACCTGCTTGGAGGCACCTGCCGCGAGGTCGAACGATCCGGCAGCCGTGACACAAGCCGGCGTCACGGAGTCGGCGAGGGTGATGCCGGTGATGTTGACGGGGCCGTTGTTGGTCACCGTGATGCGCCAGTAGGCGGTGCCGTTCGGGGTGACGGTGGTGGTCTTGGTCCACGGTCCCGCGCCGCCGTCACCGCAGTCGGCGGCGTTGGTCGAGGTGCAGACCTCCTTGTTGATGACCAGGGACGGAACGTCGACGCTCGCCTCGGAGGGCGGAGTGGTGATCGGGGTGCCACCAGGGCCGGGGAAGGACGCCGTCACCGTGTTCGTCGTTGACTGGGAGACGCTCGTCAGGTTGCAGAACACCTGATGGGAAGCGCCCGCCGCCAGGTCGAAGGTGCCAGCAGCTGTGACGCACGACGGTGTGACCGTGTCGGTGAGGGTGATGCCGGTCAGGTTCACCGTGCCGTTGTTGGTGACGGTGATCCGCCAGTAAGCGGTGCCGTTCGGCGCGACAGTGGTCGTCTTGGCCCACGGTCCCGCGCCGCCCTCACCGCAGTCAGCGGCGTTCGCGGAGGTGCAGACCTCCTTGTTGATCGTCAGCGACGGAACGTCGACGCTCGCTTCGGAGGGCGGTGTGGTGATCGGGGTGCCACCGGGCCCTGGGAAGGAGGCCGTCACCGTGTTCGTCGTTGACTGGGAGACGCTCGTCAGGTTGCAGAACACCTGATGGGAAGCGCCCGCCGCCAGGTCGAAGGTGCCAGCAGCTGTGACGCACGACGGTGTGACCGTGTCGGTGAGGGTGATGCCGGTCAGGTTCACCGTGCCGTTGTTGGTGACGGTGATCCGCCAGTAAGCGGTGCCGTTCGGCGCGACAGTGGTCGTCTTGGCCCACGGTCCCGCGCCGCCCTCACCGCAGTCAGCGGCGTTCGCGGAGGTGCAGACCTCCTTGTTGATCGTCAGCGACGGAACGTCGACGCTCGCTTCGGAGGGCGGTGTGGTGATCGGGGTGCCACCGGGCCCTGGGAAGGAGGCCGTCACCGTGTTCGTCGTCAGCTTGGTGATGTCTGGCAGGTTGCAGAACACCTGATGGGACGCGCCTGCGGCGAGGTCAAAGGAGCCGGCGGCCGTCTCGCACGAGGGCGTGACCGTGTCGGTGAGGGTGATGCCGGTCAGGTTGACCGTGCCGTTGTTGGTGACGGTGATCCGCCAGTAGGCGGTGCCGTTCGGGGCGACGGTGGTGGTCTTCGCCCAGGGGCCGGCGCCGCCGTCACCGCAGTCGGCCGGGTTGGTGCTGGTGCAGACCTCCTTGTTGATCGTCAACGAGGGGACGTCGACGCTCGCCTCGGAGGGCGGTGTGGTGATCGGTGTGCCGCCGGGGCCGGGGAAGGAGGCCGTGACGGTGTTGGTGGTGGATTGTGTGACGTCCGGCAGGTTGCAGAACACCTGATGGGACGCGCCCGCCGCCAGGTCGAACATGCCAGCAGCTGTGACGCAGGCCGGTGTGACGGAGTCGGTGAGGGTGATGCCGGTCAGGTTGACCGTGCCGTTGTTGGTGACGGTGATGCGCCAGTACGCGGTGCCGTTCGGCGCGACCGTGGTGGTCTTGGCCCACGGGCCTGCGCCTCCGGTGCCGCAGTCGGCGGCGTTGGCGGAGGTGCAGACCTCCTTGTTGATGGCCAGGGACGGGACGTCGACGCTCGCTTCGGAGGGCGGTGTGGTGATGGGTGTGCCGCCGGGTCCCGGGAAGGAGGCGGTGACGGTGTTGGTGGTGGATTGGGTGACGCCTGGGAGGTTGCAGAAGACCTGTGTGGAGGCGCCTGCGGCGAGGTCAAAGGTGCCGGCGGCTGTGACGCAGGCCGGTGTGATGGCGTCGGCGAGGGTGATGCCGGTGATGTTGACCGTGCCGGTGTTGGTGACGGTGATGCGCCAGTAGGCGGTGCTGTTCGGGGCGATGGTGGTGGTCTTGGCCCACGGGCCTGCGCCTCCGGTGCCGCAGTCGGCCGGGTTGGTCGAGGTGCAGACCTCCTTGTTGATGGCCAGGGACGGAACGTCGGCACTGGCCTCGGAAGGGGGTGTGGTGATGGGTGTTCCGCCGGGGCCGGGGAAGGACGCCGTGACGGTGTTGGTGGTGGATTGCGTGACGCTCGTCAGGTTGCAGAACACCTGATGGGAGGCGCCTGCGGCGAGGTCGAAGGTGCTGGCGGCTGTGACGCACGACGGCGTGACGGTGTCGGCGAGGGTGATGCCGGTGATGTTGACGGGCCCGTTGTTGGTGACGGTGATCCGCCAGTACGCGGTGCCGTTCGGGGCGACGGTGGTGGTCTTGGCCCAGGGGCCTGCGCCGCCCTCGCCGCAGTCGGCGGCGTTCGCGGAGGTGCAGACCTCCTTGTTGATGGTTAGCGACGGGACGTCGACGCTCGCTTCGGAGGGCGGTGTGGTGATCGGGGTGCCACCGGGACCGGGGAAGGAGGCCGTGACGGTGTTGGTGGTGGATTGCGTGACGCCGGTCAGGTTGCAGAACACCTGATGGGACGCGCCTGCGGCGAGGTCGAAGGTGCCGGCGGCCGTCTCGCACGACGGTGTGATGGCGTCGGTGAGGGTGATGCCGGTGATGTTGACGGGGCCGTTGTTGGTCACCGTGACGCGCCAGTAGGCGGTGCCGTTCGGCGCGACGGTGGTGGTCTTCGCCCAGGGGCCGGCGCCGCCGTCACCGCAGTCGGCCGGGTTGGTGCTGGTGCAGACCTCCTTGTTGATGGCCAGGGAGGGGACGTCGGCACTGGCTTCGGAGGGCGGTGTGGTGATGGGTGTTCCGCCGGGACCGGGGAAGGAGGCGGTGACGGTGTTGGTGGTGGATTGGGTGACGCCGGTCAGGTTGCAGAAGACCTGTGTGGAGGCGCCTGCGGCGAGGTCGAACGTCCCCGCGGCCGTCACGCACGAGGGCGTCACTGAGTCGGTGAGGGTGATGCCGGTGATGTTGACCGGGCCGTTGTTGGTGACCGTGATGCGCCAGTACGCGGTGCCGTTCGGCGCGACCGTGGTGGTCTTGGCCCACGGGCCTGCGCCTCCGGTGCCGCAGTCGGCGGCGTTGGCGGAGGTGCAGACCTCCTTGTTGATGGCCAGGGACGGGACGTCGACGCTCGCTTCGGAGGGCGGTGTGGTGATGGGTGTGCCGCCGGGTCCCGGGAAGGAGGCGGTGACGGTGTTGGTGGTGGATTGGGTGACGCCTGGGAGGTTGCAGAAGACCTGTGTGGAGGCGCCTGCGGCGAGGTCAAAGGTGCCGGCGGCTGTGACGCAGGCCGGTGTGATGGCGTCGGCGAGGGTGATGCCGGTGATGTTGACCGTGCCGGTGTTGGTGACGGTGATGCGCCAGTAGGCGGTGCTGTTCGGGGCGATGGTGGTGGTCTTGGCCCACGGGCCTGCGCCTCCGGTGCCGCAGTCGGCCGGGTTGGTCGAGGTGCAGACCTCCTTGTTGATGGCCAGGGACGGGACGTCGACGCTCGCCTCGGACGGCGGCGTGGTGATCGGGGTGCCGCCAGGGCCGGGGAAGGAGGCCGTGACCGTGTTGGTGGTGGATTGGGTGACGCCCGGCAGGTTGCAGAAGACCTGTGTGGAGGCGCCTGCGGCGAGGTCAAAGGTGCCGGCGGCTGCGACGCAGGCCGGTGTGATGGCGTCGGCGAGGGTGATGCCGGTGATGTTGACCGGGCCGTTGTTGGTGACCGTGATCCGCCAGTACGCGGTGCCGTTCGGGGCGACGGTGGTGGTCTTGGCCCATGGTCCCGCGCCGCCGGCGCCGCAGTCGGCGGCGTTCGCGGAGGTGCAGACCTCCTTGTTGATGGCCAGCGACGGGACGTCGACGCTCGCCTCGGACGGGGGCGTGGTGATCGGGGTGCCACCAGGCCCCGGGAACGAGGCCGTCACCGTGTTCGTCGTCGACTGGGTGACGCCCGGCAGGTTGCAGAACACCTGCTGGGACGCGCCCGCCGCCAGGTCGAACGTCCCCGCGGCCGTCACGCACGAGGGCGTCACGGTGTCGTTCAGCGTGATGCCGGTGACGTTGACCGTGCCGGTGTTGGTGACGGTGATCCGCCAGTATGCCGTCCCGTTCGGGGCGACGGTGGTGGTCTTGGCCCACGGCCCCGCGCCGCCCTCACCGCAGTCGGCGGCGTTGGCCGAGGTGCAGACCTCCTTGTTGATGGCCAGCGACGGGACGACGGCGCTCGCCTCCGACGGCCCTGTCCTGACCGGTGTGCCGCCGGGGCCGGGGAAGGAGGCGGTCACCGTGTTCGTCGTCGACTGGGTGACGCCCGGCAGGTTGCAGAAGATCTGATGGGAGGCGCCGGCTGCCAGGTCGAACGTCCCGGCGGCTGTCACGCAGGACGGTGTGACGGTGTCGTCCAGGGTGATGCCGGTGATGTTGACCAGGCCGGTGTTGGTCGCGGTGATCCGCCAGTAGGCCGTCCCGCCGGGGGCGAGGGTGGTGGTTTTGGCCCATGGCCCGGGGCCGCCGGGCCCGCAGTCGGCGGCGTTGGTGGAGGTGCAGACCTCCTTGAGGATCTCCAGCTTCGGCGCGCACTCGGCGCCGGGGGTGACCTGGAGGGTGACGGTGTTGGAGGTGACGGGCGGCTGGCCGTTGGTGACGGCGGAGGCCTGGTTGGAGACGGCGGTGACGGAGCAGTCGGTGGAGACCGTGGTCTCGAAGCAGATCTGCGGCGCGTCGCCGACGAAGGTCACCTGCATCTGCGGGTGGTTGCCGGGGGTGAAGGACGACCCGTTGACGAGGGTGAGGTTGGCGATCACCTGGATCGGTGAGTCGCTGGTCGGGACGGATGAGATGTCCGCCGTCTCGGTGGTGGGGTTGAACGGGAAGGTGCCGATGGTGGTGCCGTCGGAGGCCAGGACGGTCACCGAGGACTGGGTGAAGTCGACGGTGGTGGGGTCGAGGCCGAGGAGGCTGACCGTGCCGTACGACCTCACGTGCCCGGTGGCCCCGTCGCAGTAGTACGCGGAGGGGTTGAGGCTGCCCTGGGCCTTGGTCTTCAGGCAGGGGGAGGCGCCGGTGATCGGGTCGATGGAGAACAGGTAGCCGGTGTCGCCGAGGCTGTACTTGCACTGGCCGTCGTAGGCGAAGCCGTACGGCCTGGTGTCGCCGCCGTTGACGTTGGGCGGGCCGTTGACGACGCCGTTGGTGCCGTACTGGGCGCAGGGGGCCTGGGTGTTCCAGTCGTAGCAGAACTCGGAGCTGTTGGAGGTGGGGGAGATGCTGAGGTAGATCCAGAACGGGAACTCGGTTTCGAGGTGTCCGTTGGGGGCGGTGATGGTCAGCGGCACCTGGAAGTTGGATTCGCCGGGGGCGACGTTGGTGCTGAGGAGGGTCTGCAGGCCGGGGGGCGCGGCGACGGGGTTGCCGGCGAAGTCGAAGCAGACGACGGTGCCGACCGGCGGGGTGACGGCCAGTTCGACGCCGCCGACCGCCGTGCAGACGCCGGTGACGGTGCCGGCCGTGTCGTACATCTCGAAGACGTTGTCGGCGCGGGCGGCTTCGGTGCCGGTCGGGGTGACGACGGTCTTGGGGGTGGCCCAGCCGGTGCACGCGGCGTTCGTCGACGGGTCGAAGCAGGACATCACCGTGGGCAGCGGGGCCAGTTGGTTGTCGGTGACGTAGATCTTGCCGTTGATGACCCGCATGATGCCGGCGTAGTCGCCGCTGAAGGCGACCTGGCCCTCGTTGGGCGGCAGGCCGATGGTGAAGGTGCCGCAGGAGGAGTTGCCGACGGGGTCGTAGCAGAGGATCTCGCCGGTGCCGGAAACCGCGTAGATCAGCTGGTTGGGTGCCTGGACGACGCCTCCGATGACCAGGCCGGTGCCGGTCTGGAGCGGGGTGAGGCCGCAGCTGGTCTGGGCCTGGAGGTCGATGCAGCCGACGCCGATGAGTGCCTGGGTGACGCGGCTGATCGCGGCGTAGTACAGCCGGGAGCCGATCTGCACGTAGGTCGGGGTGCGGGTGCTGCCGATGTCGCCGGTGGTCGTGTCGGCGGCGGAGGAGTTCAGCGCCTGGGGCCAGGTGGCGGGGGCTCCGGTCGGGGTCGGGCAGGGGCCGTTGGTGAGCAGGTCGGTGCAGACCACGCTGGCCGTGTTGGAGAAGCCGTGGTGGTAGATGTTCCAGATCTCGGGGGTGGGGACGCCGTTGATGGTGGCGGTGTAGCGGATGGGGGTGAAGCCGTCGCCGCCGGTGGCGGTGTTGATCGGGGTGAACGGCGGCGGGATCTGGACCACTTGGCCGGTCGCCGGGGAGGAGAGCGTCGGGTTGGTGGCCTGGACGACGTTGGTGGCGGCGCCCTGGTCGGTGCCGGAGAAGGTCGTGCCGCCGTCGGTGGACCACTGCTTGGTGAAGCCGGGGGGCACCTGCAGCGAGCCGGGGACGTAGGACTGGGTCTGCGGTGTGCTGCCCGGGCCGCCCTGGATGGCGTCGGTGACGGTGGTGCTGACCGGTGCGCCGTCGGGGTTGGTCGCGGAGACGACCCAGCGGACGGTGTCGCCCTGGGCGGCCTGGGTGGTGCTGCCGGTGGTGGTGTCGGTGCCGGTCTTCGCCAGGGTCACGGGCTGCTGGCGGACGTCGTGGCGGCCGTTCCGCTGGTCGGCGGGGGCGGTCGTCGTGCCGGTGGCGGGGGTGCGGGGGTCACGGCTGGGCGCGTGTGCCACGGCGGGGGCGGCGAAGGAGCCGGAGGCCGTCGCGAACGCGAGGAGGAGGGTGAGCACGGCCCCGACGAGGCGGTCGCGGAGCGTGTCCATCCCGGGTCGGCCTCCGTGTCGGCGGCCGCGTCGACTTCGCTCGTGTCCGCTGGTGGCTGGACAGCGCCTCATGACGATTCCCTTCGGTCGAGCGGTCCGGTGTCACGCGGTGGGCTGCACAGCGGTGGGTTGGACGGCGGTGAGCTGGACGGCGCGGGGTGGATGGCGGTGGTGACGGGCACGGGGACCGTGGAGCGGATGCGGGGTGTTGTTGACCCAATACGGACAGTGACCGTACGGGCGTAGTATGCGTGCCGAAAATCCGATAAACGGCATTAACGTGTCCGGGCGGCGCCACGGTTCACCCGGATGCGTCGGGGAGGCCGCCCAGGTGGCGGGCGGGCTGTGAGGCCCGGGTGAAGGTCGTGGGTAGGGCCGGTGATCGGCCGTTGATCGGGCGTAGACGGCGAGCCTGGAGCATCGGGACCCGGAGGGAACCGGTCCGGAGGCCACAGCCTGATCGCCGGGTCCCGTACGGCCGGACCACGGGCCGTACGGGCGCCCGTGGCTGACGCCGCCACCGGTCCCGACGCCAGGAGGAGTCCGGACCACGAAGGGCAGACGAGGCATGGACGGCGGGCTGTCGGTGCAAGCGGTGAGAACGGCGGCGGGTTTCGGCGAGCTGCTGCGGCTACGGCGCGAGCGGATCGGGCTGACCCAGCAGTGCCTGGCGGATCACGCGACCCTGAGCGTGCGGGCGATCCGGGACATGGAGAGCGGCCGGGTGCGACGGCCTCGCAACGAGACCGTCCGGCTGCTGGCGGACGCGCTGCGGCTGGAGGGCCGCAGCCGGACGGACTTCGAGGAGGCCGCCCGCTGGCAGCAGGCCGCGGACGAGCCGGGGGACGAGCCGGCCGCCCCGCCGGTGGCGCGCGGGGCGATCGTCGGCCGGGAGGCGGAGGCCGAGGTGCTGGCCGACGCCTTCGCCGTGCACGGGGACCGGCTGGTCTCGCTGGTCGGCCTCGGCGGGGTGGGCAAGACCCGGCTCGCCCTGGAGGTGGCCCGCCGGCTGCACCTGGCCGTCCGCTGGTCGGTGCGCTGGGTGGACTGCGGCGGCGGCCCGCACCCGTGGCGCGGGCGGCTGGACGACCTCGTCCGGGACATCGGCGAGCGGCCCGCCCTGCTGGTGCTGGACGGCGCCGACGGCGGGGTGGACGCCGGACAGCTGGACGGGCTGTTCCGCCACTGCCCGGGGCTGCGGGTGCTGATCACCGCCCGGGAGGCCCGGCCGCTGCCCGGCGGCCAGGTCATCCCGCTCGCGCCGCTGCCCGTACCGGACCCCGAACTCGACGCCGAGCCCGAGGCGTTGGCGCAGGTCGGGGCCGTCCGGCTGCTGCTCTCGCACCTGTGCCGGCTGCGACCCGGCTACACCCTGGAGCGCTCCGAGGCACCCGCCGTCGCGGAGCTGTGCCGCCGACTGGACGGCCTGCCGGGCGCGTTGGAGCGGGCGGCGGGCTGGGCGCTGGTGCGGTCCACCGCCCAGCTGGTGGCCGGGCTGGCGGCCGTCCCGTTCACGCTGGCGGCGCCGCCGGTGGTGTTCGGCGCGCGCGGTGACCTGCGGGACGACCTGGAGCCGGCGATCCTCTGCCTGACGGACCGTCAGCGCGCCCTGCTGGAGGTGCTGGTGGACGAGCCCGGGGACTGGTCGGGGGAGGACGCGGTGGTCCGCAGCGGCTGGACGCTGCAGACCTGCCTGGCCACGGTGCACGAGCTGCTGTCGCGGGGGCTGATCCGCAGCGTGCCCGCCCGGGACGGCGTGCGCTTCACCGTGCTCAACCTGTGCCGCCGGCTGGTCCGGGAGGAGTCCGGGCTGCGGCTCGCGCCGGCCGGGGACGTCCCGCTGCTGGCGGCCGCGGGCTGACCGATTCTGCCGCCGGCTGACCCATTCTGCCGCTTAATGCCGCCGGAGCTGCCGCTTGCCGGGCCCGATCGTTCCTAGCGTTCTCCGTGGGGCCGGGCCGCCGCGCAGAACGCGACGGAACGCCATCGAGGATCACTACCGGTGAGGGCGGAGTCGTGGAGCACGGGAATGCCGAACAGAACGGTCCGGGCGGTCTGGACGTCGTCGTGACGACGACGGCCTCGGACTCGCACACCTGGAACCTGGTGTACCTCCAGTTCCTGCTGGAGGAGATGGGCCACCGGGTGACGAACCTGGGCGCGTGCGTCCCGGACGCGCTGCTGCTCTCCGAATGCCGCCGGGCCGAACCGGACCTGATCGTGATCAGCAGCGTCAACGGGCACGGCCACCAGGAGGGCCTGCGGGTGATCGAGGCCCTCCGCGCCTGCCCGGAGCTGCGGAGCACCCCGACCGTCATCGGCGGCAAGCTCGGCATCGCCGGGGCCGACGACCCGGACCGCGAACGCGCGCTGCTCGCGGCCGGGTTCGACGCGGTCTTCGAGGACGGCGCCGCGGTGGCCGGGTTCCGCGCCTTCGTCGGCGGACTGCGCTCCGGGGTGCTGCTGTGACGGCTCCCGCCGGGGCCGGTCCCGCCGGGTTCGGTCCCGCGGTGGCCGGTCCTGAACGGGCGGGCCCCGCCGGGACGGGCTTCGGCGCGTTCGTGGCGCAGGCCGCCGAGGCGGGCGCGCTGGTGGTCCAGCCCCGGATGGGCATGGCGGAGGCGGCCCCGATGCGGGCGGGCCTGCTCGCCACCCGGGGCGCGGCCGCCGTCACCGTCGGCACCATCACCCTGGACAGCTACACCCGCACCGGCGACCTCGCGGCCGCCCAACGCGCCCTGGCCGCCGGGGCGGGCCTCAACGGCTACCCGATCGCCACCCACCCCGTCGAGGTCACCCGGGCGGTGCTGCGCGGGGTGGCGGACGCGGGCTTCCCGGTGCAGGTCCGGCACGGCTCGGCCGCACCGGAGCGGATCGTCGAGGCGCTGCTGGCGGCCGGCCTGGACGCCACCGAGGGCGGACCGGTCTCCTACTGCCTGCCGTACGGCCGCACCCCGCTCCACGAGGCGGTGGCCCGTTGGCGTCGCGGCTGCGAACTGCTGGCCTCCGTCCGGGAGTTCGGCGCCGAGCCGCACCTGGAGACGTTCGGCGGCTGCCTGATGGGCCAGCTCTGCCCGCCCTCGCTGCTGATCGCCGTCAGTGTGCTGGAGGCGCTGTTCTTCCGCCGGCACGGGCTGCGCAGCATCTCGCTCAGCTACGCCCAGCAGGCCGACGCCCGCCAGGACGAGGAGGCGCTGGCCGCGCTCGGCCGGATCGCGGGGGAACTGCTCACCGACGTCGACTGGCACCTGGTGGTGTACGCGTACATGGGCGTGTACCCGCGCTCGCCCGGCGGTGCGCGGCTGCTGCTGGAGGACGCGGCGCGGCTCGCGGTGCGCGGCGGCGCGGCCCGGCTGATCGTCAAGACCACGGCCGAGGCGCACCGCATCCCGACCGTCGCCGAGAACGTCCGGGCGCTGGAGGCCGCCGCCGCGGCCGCCACGGCGGAGCGGGCCCGGCCCCCGGCGTCCGACCGCCGTCCCGCCGTGCCGCCGGACACCGGGATCGAGGCCGAGGCCAGGGCGCTGATCGGCGCGGTGCTCGACCTGGACGCCGACGTCGGGCGGGCCCTGGTACGGGCGTTCGCGGCCGGCTACCTGGACGTGCCGTACTGCCTGCACCCCGACAACGCCGGGCGCACGCGCAGCTCGCTGGGCCCGGACGGGCGGCTGTACTGGTCCTCGGTCGGCTCGATGCCGATCGCCGGGCTGGGCGAGCGCGGCCGCGCGCCGATCCCCGGCTCGGCCGGGCTGCTCGCCGCCCTCTCCCACGTCCAGCGGAGCTACGACGGCCGGGCCCGGTACGCCGCCGCCTCCGCGTCCGCGTCCGCCGCCCGGGGCCTGCCCGTCGCGCGCTGAGCCGCCGCCCCGCCGAGCCGCCCGCGCTCCAGCCGTCCCGCCCGGCCGGCGCTCCACCACCGACGACCGCCCGCGCCCCCCCGACGGCGGACCACGGCCCCCCGAGAGAAGAGGACTCCGACCATGCCCGACGCCACCCCCCTGCCCCCGACCGATCCGGGCCGGCACCTGACCGACCCGACCACCCGCAGCGCGCTGCGGATCCAGCAGCACCTGCTGTCCGCCGCCCGCGAGTTCCTGCGCGGCCGGGGCTTCACCGAGCTGCTGCCGCCGATCATCGGCCCGGTCACCGATCCCGGCGCGCGCGGCTCCAAGCAGGTGGACATCGACTTCTACGGCCACCGCTACAAGCTGATGACCAGCGCGATCCTGTACAAGCAGGCCTCGCTGCTCGCCTTCGACAAGATCTTCTGCATCGCTCCGAACGTCCGTCTGGAGCCGCTGGAGACCGCCGGGACGAGCCGGCACCTGGCCGAGTTCCACCAGCTGGACGTGGAGGCGGCTGGCGCGAGCCGGGACGACGCCGTCCGGCTGGCCGAGGAGCTGGTGGTGCACATCGTCGGCAGCACGGTGCGCGAGCTGCCCAAGGAGTTCGCCGAACTCGGCCGGGACCCGCAGGCGTTCGCCGACCTGCTGAAGGGCTCCTTCGGCCGCGTCCGGCACGCCGAGGCGGTCGCCGAACTGCGCGGGATCGGGCACCCGCAGAGCCTGGACGCCGAACTCGACTGGGAGGGCGAGGCGTTGCTGTCGGCCCGGCGCGACCGGCCGTTCTTCGTCACCGACTACCCGAAGGGCTCGCGCGGCTTCTACGACCGCGAGCACCCGCAGGACCCGGGCCTGCTGCGGAACTTCGACCTGCTCGCGCCCGAGGGCTACGGCGAGCTGTGCAGCGGCAGCCAGCGCACCAACGACTACGCGGAGATCGTCACCCGGATGCGGGAGACCGGCGAGAACCCGCAGAAGTACCGCTGGTACCTGGACCTGGTGCGCGAGGGCGTGCCGGCCAGCGCGGGCTTCGGCATCGGCGTCGAGCGGCTCACCCGGTACGTCGCCGGGCTGGACGCCGTCTGGCAGGCCAGCGCGTTCCCCAAGGTCGCCGGGGTGGTGTCGCCATGAGCGACCTGACCGCACCGGGGTTCCCGGAGGAGGAGGTCCGGCGGCGGGCCCGGGCCGGGGCGGCCGCCGTGTTCCCGCCCGCCGAGGAGTACGGGCGGGTGCTGTTCGGCGCCGGCGCGGCCGAGGAGGCACAGCCGTCCGACGCCCTCGACGCCCTGCGGATCGTCCCGCCGCTGTTCCTGCCGCAGCGGCTCGCCAAGCTGATCGACCTGGGCCGCGAGCCCGACTACCGGGACGTCGAACTCGCCACCGCCATCGGCGGGTTCACCTCCGCGCTGCCGGTGTACGTCTCCGCGACCGGCTCCACCCGGGCGGCCGGCGGCGACCTCGGACTGGCCCTCAGCCGGCAGGCCGGGGCGCTCGGGATCCCGATGGTGATCGGCGAGAACGTGGTGCCGGTCAACGGCTACGGCCGGCTCGGCGAGGCCGCCGACCGCACCCTGCTCGGCCGGCTGCGCGCCTACGGCGAGGAACTCCCGGACGGGCTCGGCGGCGTGGCCGTCCAGCAGAGCACCGAGGACGCCGACGCCGAGGTGTGGAACCTCGTCCACAGCGACCCTGCCGCCCTGCCGCTGCTTGAATCCGGGCGGCTGGCCTTCGAGTTGAAGGTCGGCCAGGGCGCCAAACCGGGCCTGGGCGGGATGACCGTGCTGGACGCGGAGGCCGCCGCCGCGCTCGGCGACCGCTTCGGGCTCGACCCGCTGTTCGGCGACGGGCGGGTGCTGCGCGCCGCCACCCCGGGCACCTTCACCGCGGAGATCCTGCGCCAGCAGATCCGGCTGATGCGCAACAACTACCCGCGGGTGCGGATCTGGGTGAAGCTCTACCCCGGCCGGGACGTGGCCGAGGCCGCCCGGGTGGCGCACGAGGCCGGGGCGGACGCCGTCGTGGTGGACGGCGCGGAGGGCGGCACCGGCTGGGCGCCGGGGGTGTTCCTGCCGCACGTCGGCCTGCCGCTCGCGGAGTGCCTGCGCAGGCTGGCGGTCGTGCCGCCCCCCTCCCTGCTGGTCTCCGGGCGGATCTGGGAGGGCGCCCGGGCGGTCAAGAGCCTGGCGCTGGGGGCCCGCGCGGTGGGCCTCGGGCGGGCGGCGCTGCTCGCCGTCGCGGAGGACCGGGAATCCGGGCTCCGCCGTTTCGCGGAATGCCTGGCGCTGGAACTCCGGCTGCTGATCAGCGCGCTCGGGAAGTACTCCCCGGAGGCCCTGGAAGAGGCGGACGTCTGGTCCCCCGGGAGTTCCGGAATCCCCCTCGGCCGGTAGCCCTGGCCTGCTCGGGAAGCGGCAGAAGGAAACTGCCGACTTCCTTCCGCCCGTTCTGCCGATAGGGCCTTCGTAATCCCCCTATCGCCTTCTTCGCCGATTCCTCTCACGATCTGGGGCTGGATGATGTCCTCTCGCGGTTTTCCCGTCGAATTCACGGCGCCCGCATTCGCGCCGTTCGCCTCCGCCGTCGCGCGCTTCCCGGAGCGGCCGGCCGTCCGGGCCGGGGCCCGGACCGTCAGCTACCGGGAGCTGGACGGACTGAGCGCCGCCCTCGCCGCCCGGCTCGCCCCCGGGCGGACGGTCGCCGTGACCGGCCGCGACCGGCTGGACCACGTGGTCGCGCTGCTGGCGGCGCTGCGGGCGGGTGCCACCTACCTGCCGCTGGACCGGGAGGCGCCCGAGGAGCGCAACCGCTGGATCGTCGAGGACGCCGGGGCCGGGCTCGCCCTCGACGGCGAGGAGCTCACCGAGCTCGGCGACGGGACGGGTGCGGGCGCCGGCTACGTCATCTACACCTCCGGCACCACCGGCCGCCCCAAGGGCGTGCACGTCCCGCTCGCGGCCCTGACCGGCCACCTGGCCGGTGTGGTCGAGGCCCTCGGCCTGACCGAGCGGGACGTGGTGCTGCAGTTCGCCCGTCCGACCGTGGACGTGGCCGTGGAGCAGGTGCTCGGGGCGCTGTCCGCCGGGGCCTGCCTCGTCCTGCCGGAGCAGCGGCTGCTCGCCCCGGCCGCGCTGCTGGAACTGCTGGACGCCGAGGGCGTCACCGTCGCCAACCTGGCCGCGGGCTACTTCCAGGACGTGGTGGCGGCGCTGGGCGGCCGGGTGCCGCGCACCCTGCGGCTGATGGTCTCCGGCAGCGACAAGCTGGAGCCGGCCACCGCCGCCGCCTGGTGGGCGGCGACCGGGGTGCCGCTGCTGAACGCGTACGGTCCGACCGAGACGGTGGTCACCGCCACCGTCCACCGGCTCGACGGCGGGCAGGAGCAGCCGGGCGCCCGGGTGCCGATCGGCACCGCCGTCGGCGGGCGGCTGCTGCACGTGCTCGACGAGCGGCTGCGGCCGGTGCCGCCCGGCGAGGCCGGCGAACTGTACGTCGGCGGGCCGCTGTTGGCCTCCGGCTACCTCGGCCGCCCGGGCCTGACCGCCGGCCGCTTCGTCGCCGACCCGTTCGCGGCCCCGGACGGCCCCGGGGGAGCCCGGATGTACCGCACCGGCGACCTGGTGCGCCGAGCCACCGGGGAGGGCCCGCTGGAGTTCCTCGGCCGCACCGACCACCAGGTGAAGATCCGCGGCTTCCGGGTCGAGCCCGGTGAGGTCGAGCAGGTGCTGGCCGGCCACCCCGGCGTCACCGGCTGCGTGGTGGTGGCGCACGAGGGCCGGCTGGCCGCGTACGTCACCGGCGCCGCGCCGGGGTACGCCGAGGCCCGGGCCTGGCTGGCCGAGCGGCTGCCCGAGCACATGGTCCCGGCGACGCTCACCGCGCTGGAGGCCTTCCCGCTGACGGCCGGCGGCAAGGTGGACCGCGCGGCGCTGCCCGAGCCGCGGACCGCACCGGAGGGCAGGGCGGCCGGCCGCCCGCCGCGCACCCCCGCCGAGCAGCTGATCGCGGCGGTCTGGGCGGACGTGCTCGGGGTGCCGGAGGTCGGCGCCGACGACAACTTCTTCCACCTGGGCGGCGATTCGCTGACCGCCGTACGGGTGGTGGGCCGGGTCTTCGACGTCTTCGGCATGGTGTCGCCGTACACCATCTTCGACGCGCCGACCCTGGCCGGGTTCGCCGCCGCGGTGACCTCCGCGACCGGCGGCGCGCGCCCGGCCCCGGTGCGCTCGGGCGCCGCCGAGGCCCCGCTGTCGAAGTTCCAGCGCGGCCTGTGGTTCCTCGACCAGTGGAACCCGGACGCGCCGACCTACGTGGTGCCCTGGGTGTTCCGCTTCTCCGGGCCGGTCGACCCCGGGCTGCTGCGGCGGGCGCTGGCGGGGGTGGTGGAGCGGCACGAGAGCCTGCGGACCACCTTCGAGCTCGCCGAGGACGGCCCGCGCCAGGTCGTCCACCCCTCCGTGGAGCTGCCGTTCACGCTCACCGAGACCACCGCCGACCGGGTGGACGAGCTGGTCGCCGAGGCCGCGCTGGAGCCCTTCGACCTGGCGCGGGGACCGCTGGTGCGGGCCCGGGTCTTCCGGGCCGGCGGGGCGACCACGCTGCTGCTGCTCCTCCACCACATCGTCTGGGACGAGGGCTCGCTGCCCGTGCTGGAGGCCGAACTCCAGGAGCTGTACGCCGCGCTGGCCGAGGGCCGCCCGGCCGAGCTGCCGGAACTCGCCGTCCAGTACGGCGACTACGCCGCCTGGCAGTACCAGGACGACACCGCGGAGAAGCAACTCGACTACTGGCGCGAGCAGTTGCGCGACGCGCCGACCGCCGACGCGCTGGCGCCGGACCGCCCCCGCCCCGAGGAGCAGGCCTTCCGCGGCGCCTTCCACCGCTTCGCCATGCCCGATCCGGTGGCCGAGGCCGTCCGGGCGCTCGCCCGCAGCGAGGACGCCACCCCCTTCATGGTGCTGCTGGCCGGGCTGGCGCTCACCCTGCACCGCCGCTCCGGGCAGCGCGACCTGGTCCTCGGCTCGCCGGTGAACGCCCGCGGCCGGGCCGAACTCGACGGCCTGATCGGCTACTTCGTCAACCTGCTGCCGCTGCGGCTGAAGCTGGAGGACGGCGCCTCCTTCCGCGAGCTGGTCCGGCACGTGCGCGAGGTGTCGATCGGCGGCTACCGGCACCAGGAGGTGCCCTTCGACGACATCGCGAACGCCGTGCTCGACGAGCGCCCCGAGGACCGCAACCCGCTCTGCCAGGTGCTGCTGGAGCTGCACCCGCTGGACCCCCGGCCGTTCACGGTCGGCGGGCACGCCGTCACCCGCTCCCTGCACTCCAACCCGGTCTCCCGCTTCGACCTGTCCGTCTCGGTGGACGACCTCGGCACCGGCTTCACCGGCCGCTTCGAGTACGACAGCGACCTCTTCGACCCGGCCACCATGGCCGGCCTGTGCGAGGAGTGGCTGGGCACCCTGGCCGCCGCCGTCGAGGTGCCGGTGCACGCCCTGTTCGAGGCGCGGGCCGCCCGCGAGCCGGGCGCCGTCGCCCTGGTGTCCGGCGAACGCGCCGTCGGGTACGGCGAGTTGAACGCCGCCGCGAACCGGCTCGCCCGCCACCTGGCGGGCCTGGGCATCGGCCGCGGCGACACCGTCGCCGTGCTGACCGAGCGCGGTCCGGAGCTGGTCACCGCCCTGCTGGCGGCCCTCAAGACCGGCGCCGCGTACACCCTGCTCGACCCGGACTTCCCGGCCGAGCGGCTGGCCGGCGCCGTCGCCGACACCGGCGCCGCCACGGTGGTCACCCACCGGCACGCCACCGTGCCGTTCGCCGTCCCCGGCCAGGTGGACCTGGACGCCTCGGCCGCCGACCTCGCCCGGTACCCGGCCCACGACCTCGGCCTGCCGGTCGACGGCGCCGACCTCGCCACCGTGATGTTCACCTCCGGCTCCACCGGCCGCCCCAAGGGCGTCGCCGTCCCGCACCGCGCGCTCACCACCACCTACCTCGGCCAGGACTACGCCCGCTTCGGCCCCGACGAGGTCTGGCTGCAGTGCTCGCCGGTCTCCTGGGACGCCTTCGCGCTGGAGCTGTACGGCGCGCTCTGCTTCGGCGGCACCTGCGTCCTCCAGCCCGGCCAGCGCCCCGACCCGCAGACCGTCGCCGAGCTGACCCGCCGCCACGGCGTCACCCAACTCCAGCTCTCCGCAAGCCTGTTCAACTTCCTGCTGGAGGAGTTCCCGGAGACCTACGACGGCCTGAAGCTCGCCTTCACGGCCGGCGAGCGGGCCTCCACCACCCATGTCGCCAAGGCCCTGGAGGCCTACCCGGGCCTGGTCGTCGCCAACGGCTACGGCCCGGTGGAGAGCCTCGGCCTGACCACCTGCCACCGGGTCGGCCCCGCCGACGCGGCCGGCGGCTCCATCCCGATCGGCGTCGCGCTGCACGGCAAGGGCGTCCTCGTCCTGGACGAGCGGCTGCGCCCCGTCGCGCCCGGGGTGACCGGCGAGCTGTACGCCACCGGCGGCGGCCTCGCCCACGGCTACCTCGGCCGGCCCGGCCTGACCGCCGAACGCTTCGTCGCCTCCCCGTACGGCGCCCCCGGCGAGCGCCTCTACCGCACCGGCGACCTCGGCCACCGCACCGCCGAGGGCCTGCTGGAGGTCACCGGCCGGATCGACGACCAGGTCAAGATCCGCGGCTTCCGGGTCGAACCCGGCGAGATCGAGGACGCGCTCACCCGCCACCCGGCCGTCCGGGAGGCCGCCGTCGCCGTCCACGAGCCCGCCCCCGGCGACCGCCGGCTCGCCGCCTACGTCACCGTCGCCGCCGGCGCCCCCGGCCCGGACGCCCTGCTCGACCACCTGGCCGGCCTGCTGCCCGAGCACATGCTGCCCGCGACCCTGGACGTCCTGGACGCGCTGCCGCTCAACCACAACGGCAAGGTGGACCGCAAGGCGCTGCCCGCCCCCGCCGGGCGCCCGGCCGCCTCCGACGAGGACGCGACGGCCGACGAGGCCGCCGACCCGCTGACCGAGGCCGAACGCCTGGTCGCCGAGGCGGTCCGCGAGGTGCTCGACCTCGCCGAGGTCGGCCGCGAGGACAACTTCTTCCGGATCGGCGGCAACTCGCTGGCCGCCGTCCGGGTCGCGATGCGGCTGTCCCGGGAGACCGGCAGCCGCGTCCCCCCGCAACTGGTGTTCCGGGCCCGGACCGTGAGCGCCATCGCCGAACGGCTGGCCGCCCGGTGACCGGCCGCACCGCACACGAAGGGAACGAGGCCGTGAGCCCGTCCGACCACCCGGCGCGCACCGCGCCCGTCTCCGGGCTGCAACGCGGCCTCTGGTTCCTCGACCGCCTCGACCCGAAGGCCGTCACCTACTGCACCCCCTGGACCCTCGACGTCACCGGCCCGCTCGACCTCGCGCTGCTCCGGCGCGCGCTGGACGCCGTCACCGCCCGGCACGAGACCCTGCGCACCACCTTCGCGCTGCACCCCGACGGCCCCCGCCAGCACGTGCACCACCGCCTCGCCGTGCCGCTCGCGGAGACCGACCTGCGGGACCACCCCGACCGGGCCGCGCGCCTGGAGGAGCTGCTCGCCGCCCGCTGCGCCGAGCCCTTCGACCTGGCGGCCGGCCCGCTGCTGCGCGCCGAGGCCTTCCGGCTCGCGGACGAGCGCACCACCGTGCTGTTCACCGTCCACCACATCGTCTGGGACGGCTGGTCCGCCGAGGTCTTCGAGCGCGAACTCGCCGAGCTGTACGACGCGGCGCTGCGCGGCCGGGAGGCCGAACTGCCGGAGCTGACCGTGCAGTACGCCGACCGCGCCGAGGAGGAGCTCGGCACCTCCTACGAGGAGCACCTGACCTACTGGAAGGAGCAGCTGGACGGCGCCCCCGCGCTGCTGGAGCTGCCCACCGACCGGCCCCGGCCCGCCGAGCGCGGCGCGGCCGGCCGCACCGAGGGGTTCGACCTCGCCCCGGGGACGGCGGCGCGGGTCCGCGCCCTGGCCGAGACCGAGGGCGTCACCCCGTTCACCGTCCAACTGGCCGCCTTCGCCCTGCTGCTGAACCGCTGGACCGGCGCCGACGACCTGGTGGTCGGCACCCCGGTGACCACCCGCGACCGGCCCGAACTGGAGCACCTGCTCGGCTACTTCGTCAACCTGCTGCCGCTGCGCCTGCGGCTCGCGCCCGCGCTGAGCTTCCGGGACCTGCTGGAGCACGTCCAGGACGTCGCCTTCGAGGCCTACGGCTACCTCGACCTGCCCTTCGACCAGATCGTCGACCGGCTCGGCGCCGCCCGCAGCGCCCAGCACCCGCCGCTGGTCCAGGTGGTGTTCGGCGCCCACGGCGAGGACCGCACCCCGCTGGCGCTCGGCCCGGCGGCCACCGCCCGCAGCCGGGTGCGCTCCAACGGCACCAGCAAGTTCGACCTCACCTGGTCCGTGTTCGACGGGGGAGACGGCGGCGAGCTGCGCGGCGAGGCCGAGTACCGCGGTGAGCTGTTCGACCCGCAGACCGTCCGCCGGCTGGCCGCCGAGTTCGACGCCCTGCTCGCCGCGGCCCTGGACGACCCCGACGCCACCGTGCTGCGGCTGACCACCCGCCCCGCCGAGGGGGCCGCGGCCACCGACACCCCCGGCCACTGCCTGCACCACCTGTTCGAACGGGCCGCCGACGCCCACCCCGACCGGCCCGCCGTCAGCGACCCCGACCGCACCCTGGGCTATGCCGAACTCGACCGCCGGGCCAACCGCCTCGCGCACGCCCTGCGCGCCCGGGGTGTCGGCCCCGGCGACCGCGTCGGCATGCTGCTGGACCGCACCGCCGACGTCCTGGTCACCGTCCTCGGCGTGCTCAAGACCGGCGCCGCCTACGTGCCCGTCGACCTGGCCGCCCCCGCCGACCGCGCCGCGCTGGTCTTCGGCGACACCGGCGTCGCCCTGGTCGTCACCGACCGCCCGGACCTGGTGCCCGAAGGCCCCTGGCAGGCCTACGACCTGACCGCCGAGGCCGCCGACCTGGCCGCCCGCCCCGACACCCGCCCGCCGGCCGCCGGCCGCCCCGGCGACGTCGCCTACGTCATCTTCACCTCCGGCTCCACCGGCCGCCCCAAGGGCGTCGCCGTCGCCCACGAGCACGTCAGCCGGCTGATGGCGGACGGCGAGCGGCACTTCGGCTTCGGCCCGCGGGAGACCTGGACGCTCTTCCACAGCTACGCCTTCGACTGGACGGTCTGGGAGATGTGGGGCGCCCTGCTGCACGGCGCCCGCCTGGTCGTCGTCCCCTACGTGACCAGCCGCTCCCCGGAGGAGTTCGCCCAGCTGCTGGCGGAGGAGGAGGTCTCGTACCTCTGCCTGACCCCCTCGGCGCTGCGCCAGCTGGAGCCGGTGCTGCGGCGCAGCCCGCGCGCCCTGCCCGCACTGAAGTGGATCATGCTGGGCGGGGAGGCGCTGGACCCGGCCGTCGTCCAGCGCTGGTTCGAACTCGACCCGCCGCCCCCGGCCCGGCTGTGCAACCTGTACGGCATCACCGAGACCACCGTCCACGTCACCACCCACGACCTGGCCGGCAGCGCCGGCTTCGAGCGCAGCCTGATCGGCACGCCGATGCCGCACCTGAGCGCCCAGGTCCTGGACGACTGGCTGCGGCCGGTGCCGCCCGGCGCGGCCGGCGAGCTGTACATCGGCGGCGGCAGCCTCGCCCACGGCTACTGGGGCCGCCCCGGCCTCACCGCCGGGCGCTTCGTCGCCGACCCGTACGGCCCGCCCGGGGCCCGGCTCTACCGCACCGGCGACGTCGCCCGGCGGCTGCCCGGCGGCGGGCTGGAGTACATCGGGCGCGCCGACTTCCAGGTCAAGCTGCGCGGCTTCCGGATCGAACTCGGCGAGATCGAGAACGCGCTCGCCGCCCACCCGGACGTGGACGCCTGCGTCGTCACCGTGCACGAGGACCGCCTCGCCGCGTACGTCACCGGACGCGAGCCCGCCGACGTCCGCGCCTTCCTCGGCCGCTCGCTGCCCCCGTACATGGTCCCGGCGAGCTTCACCGTGCTCGAGTCGCTGCCGCTGACCGTCAACGGCAAGGTGGACCGCGCCGCGCTGCCCGCCCCCGGCCAGCGGGCCACCGCCACCGGAGGCCGGCACGTCGAGCCGCGCACCCCGGAGGAGGAGGCCTTCGCCGCCGTCTGGACGGAGGTCCTCGGGGTGGACGGCATCGGCGTCCACGACGACTTCTTCCACCTCGGCGGCGACTCCATCCGGGCCGTCCAGCTGGCCGGCGCGCTGCACGAGCGCGGCTGGGGGCTGAGCCTGCGGGACGTCTTCAACGCCCCCACCGTCGCCGCCCTGCTGCCGCTCGCCGAGCCCGTCACCCAGGGCCCGGACGCCCACGAGCCCTTCGCCCTGGTCACCCCCGAGGACCGCGCCGACCTGCCGCCCGGCCTGGTCGACGCCTACCCGATGGTGTCCATGCAGCTCTCCATGGTCTTCCACATGGAGATCGCCGGCGGCACCGACAGCTACCACAACGTCAACTCCTACAAGATCTCCGGCGACCTCGACGAGCAGGCCTTCCGCCGCTCCGTCGCCGAGGCCATGGACCGCCACGCCGTGCTGCGCACCGGCCTGGACCTGTCCGGCTACGGCGAACCGCTGCAGCTCGTCCACGGCCGGCTGCCCGCCCCCGTCGAGTTCGCCGACCTGCGCGGCGCCGCCGAGGAGGACCAGGACGCGGCGATCCGCGAGGTGTTCGACACCCACCGGTGGACGCCCTTCGACCTCACCGCGCCGCCGCTGTTCCGGATCACCGTGCAGCGCCTCGCCGAGGACGCCTTCCAGCTCACCGTCTCCGAGCACCACGCGATCCTCGACGGCTGGAGCTTCACCTCGCTGCTCACCGAGATCCTGGAACGCCACACGGCCATCGCCGATGACCCGCTCGGCGCGCCCGCCCCGCCGCCGCGCACCGCCTTCCGCGACTTCGTGGCCGTCGAACGGCAGGCCGCCGGGGACGAGCGCTCGCTCGCCTACTGGCGCGAGCGGCTGGACGGCGTCAGCGGCCAGTCCTTCCCCGGCAGCGAGTCCGTGCACGAGGCGCCGCGCACCGTCGAACGGGTGCTGCCGGAGGCGCCCGGGCAGTTGCGCGACGTCGCCGACGCGCTCGGCGTGCCGGTCAAGTCGGTGGCGCTCGCCGCCCACCTGCACGCCCTCGCCGCCGTCACCGGGCGTCGGCGCGTCACCACCGGCCTGGCCGTCAACGGCCGGCTGGAACGGCTCGGCGGCACCGAGGTGTACGGGCTGTTCCTCAACACCGTCCCGCTGAGCTGCGAACCCACCGACGACCTGCTCGCCCTGGTCCGCGAGGTCCACCGCGAGGAGCTGGACATGATGCCGCACCGCCGGGTGCCCTTCGCCCGCCTCGCCCGGCTGATGACCGACACCGCGCTGGACAGCCAGTTCGGCTACCTGCGCTTCCACGCCCTCGGCCGGCTCAGCTCGGCCCGCATCGTGGACGGCCGGATCGGCACCGAGCCGACCCTGCGCCACGAACCCAACAGCTTCGCCTTCGGCGCCTCGGTCATCCAGGACCCGGTCACGCAGCGGGTGCTGCTCGCCGTGGACCACCAGCGCTCGCTGGTCGCCGACCACACCGCCGAGCAGTTCATCGACACCTACGCCGCCGCCCTGCACACCATGGCCGCCGCCGCCCGAGAGTCCTGAGGAGCCGTCATGACCGATCTGCTGGACCGCCTGCGCGACACCGTCGCCGCCCACCCCGGGCGCACCGCCGTCCTGGCCGGCGCCGACCGCCTGGACTTCGCCGAACTCGACCGCCGCACCGCCGCCCTGGCCCGCGCCCTGCGCGAGCGCGGCGTCGGCCGCGGCGACCGGGTCGGCGTCCACCTCGCCCGCACCGCCGACCTGCCGGTCGCCCTGCTCGCCGTCTGGCGGGCCGGCGCCGCCTACGTCCCGCTCGACCCGGCCTACCCCGCCGAGCGGCTCGCCCACATGGCCGCCGACGCCCGTCTCGCGGCCCTGATCAGCGCCGACGGCCTCCCGGCGGCCGACGGGGTGCCGGTGCTGCGCCCGGACGCCGCCGCCGACGGGCTGGGGGTACCTCCCGGCCGCCAGGCTGGGGGAGAACTGCCCGAGCACGCCCACCCGCTGGACCCGGCGTACGTCATCTACACCTCCGGCTCCACCGGCCGCCCCAAGGGCGTCGAGGTGCCGCGCGGCGCCGTCGCCGCCCTGGTCACGGCCCTGGAGGCGAGCGGCGCCTACCGCGCCGAGCCCGGTGTGGTCGGCTGGAACGCCAGCGTCTCCTTCGACGCCTCCGTCCAGCAGTGGGCCCGGATCTGCCGCGGCGACACCGTCCTGGTCATCGGCGAGGAGCACCGCGCCGACCCGGCCCGGGTGGCCGCCCTGCTGGCCGAGCACGCCGTCACCGACCTCGACCTGACCCCCTCGCACTGGGAGCTGCTGCGCGAGCCGCTGGCCGGCGCCCGGGTGCCGCGGCTGTTCATGGGCGGTGAGGCCGTCCCCGAGCGCACCTGGCGCGAGCTGGCCGACGGCGGCGTCGACGCGCTCAACCTGTACGGGCCCACCGAGTGCACCGTCGACGCCGTCACCGCGCCGATCAGCGGCCCCGGACCGCACCTGGGCGCGCCGCTGCCCGGGGTGCGCCTGCACCTGCTGGACGAGAAGCTCGCCCCCGTCCCCGACGGCGTCGTCGGCGAGCTGTACCTGGCCGGGCCCGGCCTCGCCCACGGCTACCTCGGCCGGCCCGGACTGACCGCCGAACGCTTCGTCGCCGACCCGGTCGCCGCGGGGGAGAGGATGTACCGCACCGGGGACCAGGCCCGGCGCGGCGAGGGCGGCCGGCTGGAGTACGTCGGCCGGGTGGACCGCCAGGTCAAGCTGCGCGGCTACCGGGTCGAGCTCGGCGAGGTCGAGCACGCCCTGGCCCGGCTGGCGGGCGTCCGGGCCGCCGCCGTCACCGTCCACGAGCCCGCGCCCGGCGACCGCAGGCTGGCCGGCTACGTCACCGGCGCCGTCACCGCCGCCGAGCTGACCGAGCGGCTGCGGGCCACCGTGCCCGCCCACCTGGTGCCCTCGGTGATCACCGTGCTGGACGCCCTGCCGCTCACCCCGAACGGCAAGGTCGACCTGGCGGCGCTGCCCGCCCCCGCCCCCGCCCCCGCCGCCTCCGCCTCCGCCGCGGAGTCGGGCGCCGGCGGACTGGCCGGGCAGGTCGCCGAGGTCTGGGGCACCGTGCTCGGCGTCACCGGCCTCCGGCCCACCGACGACTTCTTCTCGCTCGGCGGCCACTCCATCGCCGCACTGCGGGTCGTCCACCTGCTGCGCCGCCGCCTCGGCATCGAACTCCAGCTGCGCCACCTGCTCGACTCGGCCGACCTGGCCGCCTTCACCGCCACCGTCGAACGGGCCGTCGCGGCCGGCACCGCCGCCCCCCGGCCCGCCCTGACCGCCCGCGCCCGGGCGGCCGGCGCATGACCACCGCCCTGCGGGTGCGGCCCCGCGTCGAAGGGGACTGGCTGTTCGTCCCCGTGCCCCAACCGCGGAGCCCGTACCGGCTGTTCTGCTTCCCGCACGCCGGGGGCGACGCCACCGCCTACACCCCGCTGGCCCGCGCCCTCGCCCCGGTGGCCGAGGTCTGGGCGCTGCGCCCGCCGGCCCGCGGCGGCCGGCTCGGCCACCCGATGCCCGCGAGCTTCGACCTGCTGGTCGACGCCGTCCTGGAGGCCCTCGGCCCGCACCTGACCGGGCGGTTCGGCTTCTACGGGCAGAGCTTCGGCGCCCTGCTCGGCTACGAGGCCGCCCGGGCGCTGCCGGCCGGGCGGCGGCCCGAACTGGTCGTCGCCGCCTCCGCCTCGCCGCCCGCCGCCTGGGCCGGGGCGGACCGCCCCCAGTACACCGCCGACGAGCTGCTGCGCCTCGCCGGAATGGGGCAACTCGTCGAAGGCGAAGCAGAGTTGAAGGAGCACGCGCTGCGCGGCATCCGCACCGACCTGGACGTGGTCGACACCTACCGGCCCCGTCCGCACCCGCCGATCGGCTCCGCCCTGCACACCGTCGTCGGCGCCGAGGACCCGCTCCTGGCCGTCGGCGGCCTCGAAGGCTGGGCCGCCCACACCAGCGGCGGCTCCGGCCACCACGTCGTCCCCGGCGGCCACCTGCTCGCCACCGTCGACGGGCCCGGCCCGGTCGACCTGCTGACCTCCCTCATCGCGCGGCCCCGTACCGCGCACCTGTCCCGGACGGAGCACTGATGCCCACCACCACCGCGGTCGACCTCACCGACCCCGACCTCTGGGCCCGGCCCGACACCCCCGCGCTGGTCGCGGAGCTGCGCCGGGAGTCCGCCGTCCACCGCACCGACACCGTCGACGACGGGCCGGTCTGGTCGGTGCTCTCCTACCGGCACTCCGCCGAGGTGCTGCGCAACGCCGCCGTCTACAGCTCCGAGCAGGGCTCGCTGCTCGGCGCCGGCGAGGGCAACGTCCCGGTCGGCTCCGGCCGGATGATGGCCCTCACCGACCCGCCCCGGCACCGCGAACTGCGCGCCCCCGCCAACCCGTTCTTCTCGCCCGGCGCCGTGCGCGGGGCCGCCCGGGGCATCGCCGGACTCGCCGCCTCGATCGTCGACCGGGCCGTCGAACTGGGCGAGGTGGACCTCGTCGACGCGGTCTCCGCGCTGCCGCTGTCCGTCATGTGCGACCTGCTGGACGTCCCCGAGGGCGACCGCGAGATGGTCGAGCGGGTCTGCGACGTCGCCTTCCTCGGCCGCACCCCCGAGGAGCGCCGGGCCGGCCACCAGCAGCTCATCCCGTACCTGCTGCACCAGGTGATGCTGCGGCGCAGCGACCCGCGCGACGACCTGATCAGCATGATGGCCACCTACCGGGTCGGCGGGAGGCTGCTGCCGATCGAGGACGTCGTCCTCAACCTGGACAACATCGTGGTCGGCGGCGTCCAGACCGTCCGCCACACCGCCGCGATGGGCCTGTACACCCTGGTCCGGCACCCCGAGCTGTGGCGGAGGCTCCAGCGCGGCGAGGTCGGCATGGACTCGGCGCTGGACGAACTCCTGCGCTGGACCTCGGTCGGGCTGCACACCCTGCGCACCGCGAGCCGGGACACCGAGCTCGACGGGCGCACCATCCGGCGCGGCGACCGGGTCGCGGTCTGGGTGTGGTCCGCCAACCGGGACCCGGAGGCCTTCGACCGGCCCGAGGAGATCCTGCTCGACCGCGCCCCCAACAAGCACCTCGCGCTCGGCCTCGGCGCCCACTACTGCGTCGGCGCGCCGCTGGCCAAGGCCGAACTCGGCGGCCTGTTCACGGCGCTGCTGGAGCGCGTCGCCGTGATCGAGCAGACCGGGCCGGTCGTCCACAACCGCTCGATCATCAACTTCGGCCTGGACCGCTTCCCGGTCCGCCTCACCCCGCGCTGAACCGCCGGGTGCCGAGCCGGGCGACGGGACGGCGGGCGGGGCGGCGGGCGGGGCGGCCGACGGGGTGGCAGGCGGGGCGGCGGGACGGCGGGCGGGACGGCAGGCGGCAGGGCCCAACTGCCGCGTTCCTGCCGCGACTCCTGCCCTTCCGCCCCGCGGCCCGCCCCTACCTTCGAAGCAACCCGAGCGAAGCAAGCCGAGCTTCGAAGCAACCCGAAGAGGACACCATGAGCAACCCGTTCGAGGACGACAGCGCCGGCTACCTGGTCCTGGCCAACGACGAGAACCAGCACTCGCTGTGGCCGGTCTGGATCGACGTGCCGGCCGGCTGGACCACCGTCCACGGCGAGGACACCCGCCAGGGCTGCCTCGACTACATCGAGGCCAACTGGACCGACATCAGGCCCGCCAGCCTGGTCGCCGCCCTCTCCGCCCCCGCCGACCGGTGACCGCCGCCATGCCGACCTGGGAACTGAACCCCGGCCGCCCGGCCCTCGCCCACGCGCCGCGCACCGCGGACATGGGCGAGGCCTGCGAGTGGCTGCGCGAGAACGAGAGCGCGCTCACCGACGCCCTGCACCGGTACGGCACCATCTTCCTGCGCGGCCTGCCGGTCACCGGCACCGAGGACGTCGCCGCCGTGCGCGACGTCCTCATCCCCGAGCGCACCCCCTACCGGGAGAAGGCCACCCCGCGCAGCGACTACGGCAACGGCGTCTACTCGTCCACCGACCTGCCGCCGGTCCAGCCGATCCGGATGCACAACGAGAACAGCTACACCCTGACCTTCCCCGGCCGGCTGCTCTTCGCCTGCCTGACCGCCCCCGACGAGGGCGGGGCCACCCCCACCGCGGACTGCCGCCAGGTGCTCGCGCAGCTGCCCGCCCACCTGGTGGAGCGGATGCGGACCGGCGGCTGGACGCTCACCCGCAACTACTCGGACTACATCTCGCTCGGCTGGCGCACCGCCTTCGCCACCGAGGACCGCGCCGAGGTCGAGGCCTACTGCAAGGAGAACGGCATCAGCTGCGAGTGGCTGGCGGACGGCAACCTGCGCACCACCCAGGTGCGCCCCGGCACCATCCGCCACCCGCGGACCGGCGAGCAGGTCTGGTTCAACCACCTCGCCTTCTGGAACGCGTGGTCGCTCGACCCGGACATCCGGGAGGCGATGACCGAGGAGTTCGGGCCGGACGGACTGCCGTTCAACACCGGCTTCGGCGACGGCGAGCCGCTGGAGCGCGCCGACGTCGACGCCCTCAACGAGGCCTACCACGCCGCCACCGTGCGGGAGCGCTGGCAGGTCGGCGACGTGATGCTGGTCGACAACGTGCTCTGCGCCCACGGCCGGGACCCGTACCGGGGCGGGCGCAAGATCGCCGTCTCGATGGGGCAGCCCCTGGAGATCCAGGACTGCCGGCCCACCGCGGGGCTCACCGTCTGACCGCCGTCCGACCCCTCGACCAGCCCGTGCCGTCAGTAGACCCGAGTAGAGGAAGCACCGTGATCCCGGTTTCGTACGCCCAACAGCGGCTCTGGCTGATCGACCAGATCGAGGGGCCGACCGCGCTGTACAACCTGCCGTTCGCCCTGCGCCTGCGCGGCGCGCTCGACACCGCCGCGCTGCGTGCCGCGACGGCGGACGTGGTCGCCCGGCACGAGGCCCTGCGCACGGTGTTCCCGGTGGCCGGGGGAGTCCCGGTGCAGCGGATCCTGCCGGCCGAGGAGGCGCGACCGCGCTTCCTGGCCGAGGACTGCGCACCGGCCGACTACCCGGCCCGCCGGGACGCCGCGGCCGCCGAGACCTTCGACCTGAGCCGCGAACTGCCCATCCGGGTCACGGTGTTCACCCTCTCCCCGACCGAGCACGTGCTGCTCGTGGTGCTCCACCACATCGCCGGCGACGGCTGGTCGCTCGGCCCGCTGCTGCGCGACCTCGCCGAGGCCTACCGGGCCCGGCTGGCCGGCGGCGCCCCCGACTGGGAGCCGCTGCCGATCCAGTACGCCGACTACGCGCTCTGGCAGCGCGACCTGCTCGGCGACGAGCACGACCCCGAGAGCCTGCTCGCCCGCCAACTCGCCTACTGGCGCGAAGCGTTGGCCGGGCTGCCGGAGGAACTGGAACTGCCGACGGACCGCCCCCGGCCGCCCGCCCCCACCGGCGCCGCCGACTCCGTCGACCTCGCCTGGGACGCCGGCCTGCACACCGCCCTGCTCGACCTCGCCCACACCCACCGCACCACCCTGTTCACCGTCCTCCAGGCCGGCCTGGCCGCCCTGTTCACCCGGCTCGGCGCCGGCACCGACATCCCGCTCGGCACCGGCCTCGCCGGACGCGCCGACGAGGCCCTGGACGACCTGGTCGGCTTCTTCGTCAACTCCCTGGTCCTGAGAGCGGACACCTCCGGCGACCCGGGCTTCGCCGAGCTGCTCGGCCGGGTCCGGGAGGCCCAGCTCGACGCCTTCGCCAACCAGGACCTCCCCTTCGAGCGCCTCGTCGAGGAGCTCAACCCGCCCCGCGCGCTCGGCCGCCACCCGCTGTTCCAGACCCTGCTGGTGCTCCAGAACCACGGCCAGGACGCCGAACTCGCCCTGCCCGGACTGGAGTCCGCCCCCGAACCGATCGGCCTGCGGGTCGCCAAGTTCGACCTCAACATCGGCATCGCCGAACAGCACGGCCCCGACGGCGCCCCCGCCGGGCTCACCGGCTCGATCGAGTACGCCGCCGACCTCTACGACCGCGCCACCGTCGCCGCCCTCGCCGAGCGGCTCGGCCGGCTGCTGGCCGGCGCCGCCGCCGACCCCCACGCCCCCATCGGCACCCTGGAGCTGCTCGCCCCCGAGGAGCGCACCCGCGTCCTCACCGAGTGGAACGCCACCGACGCGCCCCGGTGGAGCGGCACCCTCGCCGAGTCCTTCGAGCGCCAGGCCGACCGCACCCCGCACGCCACCGCCCTCGTCCACGACGGCGGCACCCTCGACTACGCCGCACTCGACGCCCGCGCCAACCGGCTCGCCCACCACCTGACCGCCCTCGGCGTCGGCCCCGAGACCCCCGTCGCGATGCTGATGGAGCGCTCCGCCGACGTCGTCGTCGCCACCCTCGCCGTCCTCAAGGCCGGCGGCTGCTACGTCCCCATGCACCCCGGCCTGCCGCCCGAGCGGATGGCCGACGTGCTCGCCGACACCGGCGCCCCCGTGCTGCTCACCGACCGCGCCGACCCCGGCTTCCCGCACGGCGCCGCCGTGGTCCGCCCCGGCGACGAGGCCGGCGCCCCCGACCACCGCCCCGGCCTGCCCGTCCACCCGGACCGGCTCGCCTACGTGATGTACACCTCCGGCTCCACCGGCCGCCCCAAGGGCGTGGCCGTGCGCCACCGCGACGTCGTCGACCTCGCCGCCGACCGGCGCTGGCAGGACGGCCGCCACCAGCGCGTCCTGCTGCACTCCCCGCACGCCTTCGACGCCGCCACCTACGAGATCTGGACGCCCCTGCTGGCCGGCGGCACCGTCGTGGTCGCCCCGCCCGGCGCCCTCGACGCCACCGCCCTGCACGCCGTCACCGTCCGCCACGGCGTCACCGCCGTCTTCCTCACCAAGGCCCTGTTCGACCTCGTCGCCGAGCAGGCCCCGGAGACCTTCGCCGCCCTGCGCGTCGTCTGCACCGGCGGTGAGGCCGCCTCCGGCACCCTGCTGCGCCGCGTCCTGGACGCCTGCCCCGACCTGCTGCTCGCCCACGTCTACGGGCCCACCGAGACCACCACCTTCGCCACCCACCACCCGCTCGCCCCCGCCGACCTCGACGGCCCCCGGGTACCGATCGGCGGCCCGCTGGACAACACGCGCGGCTACGTCCTGGACGCCCGGCTGCGCCCCGTGCCGCCCGGCGTCCCCGGCGAGCTGTACCTCGCCGGCGCCGGCCTGGCCCGCGGCTACCTCAACCGGCCCGGCCTGACCGCCGAACGCTTCGTCGCCTGCCCGTACCTGCCGGGCGAGCGCATGTACCGCACCGGGGACCTGGTCCGCCGGCGCGCCGACGGCGCCGTGGAGTTCCTCGGCCGGATCGACGGCCAGGTCAAGCTGCGCGGCTTCCGGATCGAGCTCGGCGAGATCGAGGCGGCGCTGTCCCGCCACCCCGCCGTCCGCCAGGTCATCGTGATCGCCCGCGAGGACCGCCCCGGCGACCTGCGGCTGGTCGCCTACTGCACCGCCGAGCCCGGGCTCACCCCGGACGGGCTGCGCGCCTTCGCCGGCACCGTACTGCCCGGCTACATGGTCCCCGCCGCGGCCGTCCTGCTGGACGCCCTGCCGCTCAACGCCAACGGCAAGGTCGACCGGCGCGCCCTGCCCGCCCCCGACCTCGCCGCCGACGACACCGGGCGCGCCCCCCGCGACGAGCGCGAACGGGTGCTCTGCGAGCTCTACGGCGAACTCCTCGGCATCGACGACATCACCATCGACGACGACTTCTTCGCCCTCGGCGGCCACTCCCTGCTCGCCACCCGCCTGGTCGGCCGGGCACGCACCGAACTCGGCGTCGAACTCGCCATCGGCGACCTCTTCCAGGCGCCCACCGTCGCCGGGCTCGCCGAGCGGATCGCCGAGCGCGCCGCCGGGGCCCCCGCCCAGGCCCGCCCGGCGCTGCGGCCCGCCGTCCGGCCCGAGCGGGTGCCGCTCTCCTTCGCCCAGCGCCGCCTCTGGTTCCTCGCCCAGGCCGAGGGCCCCACCGCCACCTACAACATCACCCTCGCCCTGCGGCTGCGCGGCCCGCTCGACTCCGCTGCCCTGGCGGACGCCCTCGGCGACACCGTCCGGCGGCACGAGGCGCTGCGCACCGTCTTCGCCGAGCACGACGGCACCCCGTACCAGCGCATCCTGGACGGGCCCGTGGCCCCGCTGCTCACCACCACCGACCGCCCGGTGGACGAACTCGCCCGGCACGGCTTCGACCTGGCCGCCGACCTGCCCGTGCACGCCTACCTGCGGCCCGAGGGCCCGGACGAGCACGTCCTGGTCCTGGTCCTGCACCACATCGCCGGGGACGGCGCCTCGCTCGGCCCGCTCTACCGCGACCTCACCGACGCCTACCGGGCCCGCCAGGGCGGCCACGCCCCCGACTGGGAACCGCTGCCCGTCCAGTACGCCGACCACGCGCTGTGGCAGCACGGACTGCTCGGCGACGAGGACGACCCGCAGAGCCTGGCCGCCCGCCAACTCGCCCACTGGCGCGAGGCGTTGGCCGGGCTGCCGGAGGAGCTGGCACTGCCCGCGGACCGCCCCCGGCCGCCGGTCGCCAGCCACCGCGGCGCCGTCGTCCCGCTGGAGCTCGACGCGGACCTGCACGCCCGGCTCGCCGACCTCGCCGCCGAGCACGGCGCGACGCTCTTCATGGTCCTCCAGGCCGCCTACGCCACCCTGCTGCACCGCTTCGGCGCCGGCACCGACCTGCCGATCGGCACCCCGGTGGCCGGGCGCCTCGACGAGGCCGCCACCGACCTGGTCGGCTACTTCGCCAACACCCTGGTGCTGCGCACCGACCTCTCCGGCCGGCCGAGCTTCGCCGAACTGCTGCGCCGCGTCCGGGAGACCGACCTCGCCGCGTACGAGCACCAGGACACGCCGTTCGAGCGCCTGGTCGAGGAGTTCAACCCGGTCCGCTCGCTGGCCCGGCACCCGCTGTTCCAGGTGATGCTGACCTTCGCCGCCGCCGCCGAGGGCGGCCCCGCCTTCCCCGGCGTGACGGCCACCGAGGAGCCGGTGGAGTACGGCACCGCCAAGTTCGACCTCAAGCTGGCGCTGACCGAGCGCCACCGCGCCGACGGCACCCCGGACGGGCTCGCGGGCGGGCTGGAGTACGCCACCGACCTGTTCGACCCGGAGACCGCGCAGCGGCTGGCCGACGTGCTGGCCCTGATCCTGCGGCAGGCCGCCGCCGACCCGGAGCTCAGCGTCGCGGCGGCCGGGCTGACGCCCGCGGGCGGGGCGGCCGAACTCCGCCACTCCGCAGGGCCGTTGGCTTCTGAGGTGCCGCTGCTTCCGGCGGTGTTCGAGGAGCAGGCGGCGGCCACGCCGGACGCGGTGGCGCTGGTGTGCGGCGAGGAGGTGCTGACGTACCGGGAGTTGGACGCGCGGGCCTCCCGGCTCGCGGGCCGGCTGGTCGGTGCCGGGGTGACGCCGGGCGCGATGGTGGCGATCGCCTTGCCGCGCTCGGTGGAGTCCGTGGTCGGGCTGCTCGCGGTGCTCAAGGCCGGCGGGGTCTACCTGCCGCTGGACGCCGAGTACCCGGCGGACCGCACCGCCTACACCCTGACGAACGCCGGGCCCGCGCTGGTGCTGACCGACGGCCGCTGGCCGCTGCCCGAACTGCTCGCCGAATTCCAGGTGTTGGACGTCACCGACGCGCCGGGTCCGGCGGAGTTCGCCAGGCCTGTCCTGGGCGGGTCGGACGCGGCGTACGTGATCCACACGTCCGGCTCCACCGGTCGCCCGAAGGGTGTGGTGGTCTCGCACGGGAGCATCGCCGCCCTGCTGGCGGGCCATCGGGCGACGCTGGTCGCGGAGGCGGAGGCGGCGCACGGTCGGCTGCGGGTCGCGTTGACGGCTTCGCTCTGCTTCGACGCCTCGATGGAGGTCGTGCTGTGGATGGTCGCCGGGCACGAGCTGCACCTGATCGGTGACGAGGTGCGCCGGGACGCCCGGCAGCTGGTCCGCCACGTCCACGCGGTCGGGCTGGACGCGTTGCACGTCACTCCGTCGTACGCCGAGCAGTTGGTCGAGGAGGGGCTGCTGGAGGAGCCCGCGCCGAAGCTGCTGCTGCTCGGTGGCGAGGCCATCGGGCAGGGCCTGTGGACCAGGCTGTGCGCGGCTCCGCTGACCGCAGGCCACACCATGTACGGCCCGACCGAGTCCACCGTGCACGCCCTCACCCGTCCCTTCGACGGCGCGGACCGGCCGGTGCTCGGCCAGACCGTCGCCGGGACCACCGGGTACGTGCTGGACGAGAACCTGAACCAGGCGCCGGTCGGCGTCCCCGGGGAGCTCTACCTGGCCGGTGCCGGACTGGCCCGCGGGTACCTGGGCCAGTCCGCTCTCACGGCGGAGCGCTTCGTCGCCAGCCCGTTCGTGGTGGGCGAGCGGATGTACCGCACCGGTGACCTGGTGCGCCGCGCCCGTGACGGCGAGCTGGAGTACCTCGGCCGCACCGACAACCAGGTGAAGATCCGCGGCTTCCGGATCGAACCCGGCGAGATCGAGGCCGTGCTGGCCGGCCACCCGGCCGTGCGCCAGGCCGCCGTGCTGCCCGACGACAGCGGCCGGCGCCTGGTCGCCTACCTGGTCGCCGACGGCCCCCTCGACGCGGCCGCCCTGCGCGCCTTCGCCGCCGAGTCGCTGCCCGGCTACATGGTCCCGGCCGCCTTCGTGGAGCTCGACGCCCTGCCGCTGACCGCCAACGGCAAGCTGGACCGCGCCGCGCTCCCGGCCCCCGACTTCGCCGCGCTGGCCGGCGGCCGGGCCGCCCGCACCCCGCAGGAGGAGATCCTCTGCGGCCTGTTCCGCGAGGTGCTCGGCCTCGACGTGGTCGGCGCCGACGACGACTTCTTCGAGCTCGGTGGCCACTCGCTGCTCGCCATCCGGCTGCTCAGCCGGGTCCGCGCGACGCTGGGCGCGGAACTCGGCATCCGGGACGTCTTCGAGGCGCCGACACCGGCCGGGCTCGCCGCCTGCCTGGGATCGGGGGCGGAGCGTCTCGCGCTGACCGCCTACGTCGAGCGGCCGGAGCGGGTGCCGCTCTCCTTCGCCCAGCAGCGGCTCTGGCTGATCGACCGGATCGAGGGGCCGAGCGCCCTCTACAACTCGCCGCTGGCGCTGCGCCTGACCGGCGAGCTGGACCGGGCGGCGCTGGAACGCGCCCTCGGCGACCTGGTCGCCCGGCACGAGGTCCTGCGCACGCTGATGGTGGAGACCGACGGCGAACCGCACCAGCTGATCCTGCCGGTCGGAGCGGCCTCGGTGCCCTTCGAGGTCCGGGACTGCCCGGCCGAGGAGGTCGGCGAGTCCGTCGACGCGGCCTCCCGGCGGCCCTTCGACCTGGCGGCCGAACTCCCGGTGCGCGCCCTGCTGTTGCGGGTCGACGCCGAGGAACACGTGCTGGTCCTGGTGCTGCACCACATCGCGAGCGACGGCTGGTCGACCCGCAAGCTGGTGCGCGACCTCGCCGCCGCCTACGCGGCGCGGACGGCCGGAACCGCGCCGCGACAGGCGCCGCTGCCCGTCCAGTACGCCGACTACGCGCTCTGGCAGCGCGACCTGCTCGGCGACGAGGCCGACGAGGAGAGCCTCTTCTCCCGCCAACTCGCCTACTGGAACGAGACCCTGGCCGGAATGCCGGAAGAGCTGGCGCTCCCGGCGGACCGCCCCAGGAGCGCCGCCGCCAGCCACCAGGGCGACCGGGTGGCACAGCTGCTCGACGTCGAACTCCACCGTGCGCTGCGGACCCTGGCGCGCGAGCAGCGGGTGACGATGTTCATGGCCATCCAGGCCGCCTTCGCCGCCCTGCTCACCCGGCTCGGCGCGGGCACCGACGTGCCGATCGGCTCCGTGGTCGCCGGGCGCTCCGACGAAGCGCTGGACGAACTGGTCGGCTTCTTCGTCAACACCCTGGTACTGCGCACCGACACCTCGGGCAACCCGAGCTTCACCGAGCTGCTGGCCCGGGTCCGGGAGACCGACCTCGGCGCCTACGCCCACCAGGACGTGCCGTTCGAGCGCCTGGTCGAGGAGCTCAACCCGACCCGCTCGCTGGCCCGGCACCCGCTCTTCCAGGTCGCGATGGTGCTCCAGAACAACGAGCAGGCCGACGCCTCCTCGTCCGGCCTGTGGAACGGGGTGCTGCCGGCCGCCACCGGGGTCGCCAAGTTCGACCTCAACGTGACCGCCCAGGAGCTCTTCGGCCCGGACGGTGAGCCCGCCGGGATCGACTTCGCGCTCGACTATGCGACGGACCTGTTCGACCAGGAGACGGCCGAGGCGATCGTCCGCCACTTCGCCGGCCTGCTGGCGGCGGCCGTCGAGCGGCCGGACACCCGGATCGGGGCGCTGCCGCTGGTGAGTCCGGAGGAGCTGGCCGAACTGCTCGGCGGTGCCGCGCCGTTGGCTTCGGAGGTGCCGCTGCTTCCCGCGGTGTTCGAGGAGCAGGCGGTGGCCACGCCGGAGGCGGTGGCGCTGGTGTGCGGCGAGGAGGTGCTGACGTACCGGGAGTTGGACGCGCGGGCCTCGCGGCTCGCGGGCCGGCTGGTCGGTGCCGGGGTGACGCCGGGCGCGATGGTGGCGTTGGCACTGCCGCGTTCGGTGGAGTCGGTGGTCGGGCTGCTCGCGGTGCTCAAGGCGGGCGGGGTGTACCTGCCGCTGGACGCCGAGTACCCGGCGGAGCGTACCGGGCACATCCTGGCGGACGCCGAGCCGGCGCTGGTGCTGACGGACAGCCGCTGGCCACTGCCCGAGGTGCTGGCCGAGCTGCCGGTGTTGGACGTCACGGACGTTCCCGGACCGGTGGAGTTCACCAGGCCCGTCCTGGGCGGGGCGGACGCGGCGTACGTGATCCACACCTCCGGCTCGACCGGTCGTCCGAAGGGTGTGGTGGTCTCGCACGGCAGCATCGCCGCCCTGCTGGCCGGCCACCGGGCGACGTTGGTCGCGGACGCGGAGGCGGCGCACGGCAGACTGCGGGTGGCGTTGACGGCTTCGCTCTGCTTCGACGCCTCGTTGGAGGTGGTGCTGTGGATGGTCGCCGGGCACGAACTGCACCTGATCGGTGACGAGGTGCGTCGGGACGCCCGGCAGTTGGTCCGCCACGTCCGCGAGGTCGGGCTGGACGCGCTGCACGTGACTCCGTCGTACGCCGAGCAGTTGGTCGAGGAGGGGCTGCTGGAGGAGCCGGCGCCGAAGCTGCTGCTGCTCGGTGGCGAGGCCATCGGGCAGGGCCTGTGGACCAGGCTGTGCGCGGCTCCGCTGACCGCAGGCCACACCATGTACGGCCCGACCGAGTCCACCGTGCACGCCCTCACCCGGCCGCTTGACGGCGTGGACCGGCCGGTGCTCGGCCGGGCTGTCGCGGGGACGGCCGGGTACGTGCTGGACGAGCACCTGAACCTGGTCCCGCGTGGGGTGGCGGGCGAGTTGTACCTGGCGGGTGCCGGACTGGCCCGCGGGTACCTGGGACGCGCCGCGCTGACGGCGGAGCGGTTCGTCGCCAGCCCGTTCGTCGCGGGTGAGCGGATGTACCGTACCGGTGACCTGGTGCGTCGTGCCCGTGACGGTGAGCTGGAGTACCTGGGCCGGACCGACGACCAGGTGAAGATCCGTGGTTTCCGGATCGAACTCGGCGAGATCGAGGCGGTGTTGGCGGCCCATCCGGCTGTCCGTCAGGCCGTGGTGACCGTTCGGGAGAGCGAGGACGGGGACCGTCGGCTGATCGCCTACTGCGCGGTGGCCGAGGATGCCGGCCCCGAACTCGGTAGCGCGCTGCGCCGGTTCACCGCCGAGTCGCTGCCCGGCTACATGGTCCCGGCCGCCGTGGTGACGCTCGATGCCCTGCCGCTGACCGCCAACGGCAAGCTGGACCGGGCCGCGCTCCCGGCCCCCGACTTCGCCGCGCTGGCCGGCGGCCGGGCCGCCCGCACCCCGCAGGAGGAGATCCTGTGCGGCCTGTTCGCCGAGGTGCTCGGCCTGGACGCGGTCGGGGTGGAGGACGACTTCTTCGCGCTGGGCGGGCACTCGCTGCTCGCGACCCGGCTGCTCAGCCGGGTGCGCTCGACGCTGGCCGCGGAGTTGGCCGTCCGGGACGTCTTCGAGGCGCCGACGCCGGCCGGGCTGGCCGCCTGCCTGGGTTCGGGGGCGGAGCGTCTCGCGCTGACCGCTCACGCCGAGCGGCCGGAGCGGGTGCCGTTGTCCTTCGCGCAGCAGCGCCTCTGGCTGATCGACCGGATGGAGGGGCCCAGTGCGGTGTACAACCTGCCGCTGGTGCTCCGCGTGGCGGGCGAGCTGGACACCGACGCCCTCGGCTCGGCCCTGGGCGACCTGGTCGCCCGGCACGAGGCCCTGCGCACGCTGGTGGTGGAGACCGACGGCGAACCGCACCAGCTGATCCTGCCGGTCGGGGCGGCATCGGTGCCCTTCGAGGTCCGGGACTGCCCGGCCGACGAGGTCGGCGAGTCCGTCGACGCGGCCTCCCGCCGGCCCTTCGACCTGGCGGCCGAACTCCCGGTGCGCGCCCTGCTGTTGCGGGTCTCCTCGGAAGATCACGTGCTGGTCCTGGTGCTGCACCACATCGCCGGTGACGGGTGGTCGATGGGTCCGCTGCTGCGTGACCTCGCCGCCGCCTACGCGGCGCGGACGGCGGGTACCGCGCCCGGGTGGGCGCCGCTGCCCGTCCAGTACGCCGACTACGCGCTCTGGCAGCGCGACCTGCTCGGCGACGAGGCCGACGAGGAGAGCCTCATCTCCCGCCAACTCGCCTACTGGAACGAGGCCCTGGCCGGAATGCCGGAGGAGCTGGCGTTGCCGGCGGACCGTCCGCGGGGTGCCGTCGCCAGCCACCAAGGCGGCCGGGTGGTGCTTCCGTTGGGTGCCGAACTGCACCGTGCGCTGGTGACGTTGGCGCGTGAGCAGCGGGTGACGATGTTCATGGCCGCGCAGGCGGCGCTCGCCGCCCTGCTCACCCGGCTCGGTGCCGGAACGGACATCCCGATCGGATCGGTGACGGCGGGGCGCTCGGACGAGGCGGTGGACCAGCTGGTCGGCTTCTTCGTCAACACGCTGGTGCTGCGGACCGACACCTCGGGCAACCCGAGCTTCACCGAGCTGCTGGCCCGGGTCCGGGAGACCCAGCTCGACGCCCATGCCCACCAGGACGTGCCGTTCGAGCGCCTGGTCGAGGAGGTCAACCCGACTCGCTCGCTGGCCCGGCATCCGCTGTTCCAGGTGATGCTGGTCCTTCAGGGCGGCGGTGACACGGCGCCGCTGGACGCGACCGGGCTGGACGTCTCGGTCGAGCCGTCCGGTCGTGCGGTCGCCAAGTTCGACCTGAGTGTCGGCATCGGTGAGTCCTTCGGTCCGGACGGCGCACCGGCCGGTCTGGAGTGCGTGGTCGACTTCGCGACGGACCTGTTCGACCACGAGACGGTCGAGGCGATCGCCGTCCGGTTCGGCCGGCTGCTGGCCGCCGTCGCGGCCGGTCCGGACCTGCCGATCGGCAGGGCGGAGCTGCTGTCCCCGGCGGAGCGGGCCGAACTGCTGGGCGGTGCCACGCCGTTGGCTTCGGAGGTGCCGCTGCTTCCGGCGGTGTTCGAGGAGCAGGTGGCGGCCACGCCGGAGGCGGTGGCGCTGGTGTGCGGCGATGAGGTGCTGACGTACCGGGAGTTGGACGCGCGGGCCGGACGGCTTGCGGGTCGGCTGGTCGATGCCGGGGTGACGCCCGGTGCGGTGGTGGCGATCGCCTTGCCGCGCTCGGTGGAGTCGGTGGTCGGGCTGCTCGCGGTGCTGAAGGCGGGCGGGGTGTACCTGCCGCTGGACGCCGGGTACCCGGCGGAGCGCACGGCCTACACCCTGGCGGACGCCGAGCCCGCTCTCGTGCTGACCGACGACCGGTGGCCGCTGCCCGAACTGCTCACCGAACTCCCGGTGTTGGACGTCACGGACGTGCCCGGATCGGCACAGGGTCCCCTGATCGCCCTGGGCGCAGCGGACGCGGCGTACGTGATCTACACCTCCGGCTCGACCGGCCGCCCGAAGGGTGTGGTGGTCTCGCACGGCAGCCTCGCCGTTCTGCTGGCCGGCCACCGGGCGGGCATGATGGCGGGGGAGGAGAACCGGAGGTTCGCGCTGACGGCCTCGCTCTGCTTCGACGCCTCCTGGGAGGGCCTGCTGTGGATGGTGGTCGGGCATGAGCTGCACCTGATCGACGACGAGGTCCGGCGGGACGCCGGGCAACTGGTCCGCCATGTGCGCGAGTCGGCGATCGACGTGGTGAACGCCACGCCGTCCTTCCTGGTCCAACTGGTCGAGGAGGGCCTGTTGGAGGCGCCGGCACCGGGCGTCGTGCTGGTGGGCGGCGAGGCCGTCGGCCAGGCGCTGTGGACGCGGCTGCGGGAGACCCCGGGGCTGCGGGCGTACAACCTGTACGGGCCGACCGAGTCCACCGTGGAGGCGCTGGAGCAGCCGTTCGACGGTTCGGACCGGCCGGTGCTCGGCCAGGCCGTCGCGGGGACCGCCGGGTACGTGCTGGACGAGCACCTGAACCCGGCGCCGGTCGGCATCCCCGGGGAGCTGTACCTGGCCGGTGCCGGACTGGCCCGCGGGTACCTGGGCCGCGCCGCGCTCACGGCGGAGCGGTTCGTCGCCAGCCCGTTCACCCCCGGCGAGCGGATGTACCGCACCGGTGACCTGGTGCGCCGGGCCCGTGACGGTGAGCTGGAGTACCTGGGCCGGACCGACGACCAGGTGAAGATCCGTGGCTTCCGGATCGAACTCGGTGAGATCGAGGCGGTGTTGGCGGCCCATCCGGCTGTCCGTCAGGCCGTGGTGACCGTTCGGGAGAGTGAGGACGGGGACCGTCGGCTGATCGCCTACTGCGCGGTGGCCGAGGATGCCACCTCCGAACTCGGTGGCGCACTGCGCCGGTTCACGGCCGAGTCGCTGCCCGGCTACATGGTCCCGGCCGCGGTGGTGACGCTCGACGCCCTGCCGCTGACCGGCAGCGGCAAGGTCGACCACCGTGCCCTGCCCGAACCCGACCTGGCAGCATTCGCGCCGGCCGGTGGCCGGGCGGCCCGTACGCCGCAGGAGGAGATCCTGTGCGGTCTGTTCGCGGAGGTGCTCGGGCTGGACGTGGTCGGGGTGGAGGACGACTTCTTCGCGCTGGGCGGGCACTCGTTGCTGGCGACCCGGTTGCTCAGCCGGGTCCGTTCGACGCTGGCCGCCGAGTTGGCCGTTCGGGACGTGTTCGAAGCGCCGACGCCGGCCGGGTTGGCGGCCCGCCTGGGTTCGGGGGCGGAGCGTCTCGCGCTGACCGCCTACGCCGAGCGGCCGGAGCGGGCGCCGATCTCCTTCGCGCAGCAGCGGCTCTGGCTGATCGACCGGATGGAGGGGCCCAGTGCGGTGTACAACCTGCCGCTGGTGCTCCGCGTGGCGGGTGAGCTGGACGCCGACGCCCTCGGCTCGGCCCTGGGCGACCTGGTCGCCCGGCACGAGGTCCTGCGCACGCTGATCGAGGAGGAGGACGGCACCCCGTACCAGCGCGTCCTGCCGGCCTGGGCGGCCCGGGTGCCCGTCGAGCTGCTGCCCGAGGGCACCGCGCCGGAGGCCTGCACCGGGCGCCCGTTCGACCTGGCCGCCGACCTGCCGATCCGGGCCCACCTGATCCCGGCCGGGCAGGCCGAGTACCTGCTGGTCCTGGTGCTGCACCACATCGCCGGTGACGGGTGGTCGATGGGTCCGCTGTTGCGGGACCTCGCCGCCGCCTACGCGGCGCGGACGGCGGGCACCGTGCCCGGGTGGGCGCCGCTGCCCGTCCAGTACGCCGACTACGCGCTCTGGCAGCGCGAGCTGCTCGACGAAGCGGACCAGGACGGCCCGATGGCACGCCAACTCGGTTACTGGCGCGAGGCGCTGGCCGATCTTCCGGAGGAGCTGGCGCTGCCGGCGGACCGTCCGCGGGGTGCCGTGGCCAGTCACCGGGGTGACCGGGTGGTGCTTCCGTTGGGTGCCGAACTGCACCGTGCGCTGGTGACGTTGGCGCGTGAGCAGCGGGTGACGATGTTCATGACCGCGCAGGCGGCGCTCGCCGCCCTGCTCACCCGGCTCGGTGCCGGGACGGATATCCCGATCGGTTCGGTGACGGCGGGGCGTTCGGACGAGGCGGTGGACCAGCTGGTCGGCTTCTTCGTCAGCACCCTGGTGTTGCGCACGGACACCTCGGGCAATCCGAGTTTCACGGAGCTGTTGGGCCGGGTCCGGGAGACCCAGCTCGATGCGCATGCCCATCAGGACGTGCCGTTCGAGCGCCTGGTCGAGGAGCTCAACCCGGCGCGTTCGCTGGCCCGGCATCCGCTGTTCCAGGTGATGCTGGTCCTTCAGGGCGGTGGTGACACGGCGCCGCTGGACGCGACCGGGCTGGACGTCTCGGTCGAGCCGTCCGGTCGTGCGGTCGCCAAGTTCGACCTGAGTGTCGGCATCGGCGAGTCCTTCGGTCCGGACGGCGCGCCGGCCGGTCTGGAATGCGTGCTCGACTTCGCGACGGACCTCTTCGACCGCGAGACGGCCGAGGCGATGGTCCGCCACTTCGCCGGCCTGCTGACGGCGGCCGTCGAGCGGCCGGACACCCGGATCGGGGCACTGCCGTTGGTGAGTCAGGAGGAGCGGGCCGAACTGCTCGGTGCTGCGCGGCCGTTGGCTTCGGAGGTGCCGTTGCTTCCGGCGGTGTTCGAGGAGCAGGTGGCGGCCACGCCGGAGGCGGTGGCGCTGGTGTGCGGCGAAGAGGTGCTGACGTATCGGGAGTTGGATGCGCGGGCCGGACGGCTCGCGGGTCGGTTGGTCGGTGCGGGGGTGACGCCCGGTGCGGTGGTGGCGATCGCCTTGCCGCGCTCGGTGGAGTCGGTGGTCGGGCTGCTCGCGGTGCTGAAGGCCGGCGGGGTGTACCTGCCGCTGGACGCCGGGTACCCGGCGGAGCGCACGGCCTACACCCTGGCGGACGCCGAGCCCGCGCTGGTGCTGACCGACGACCGGTGGCCGCTGCCCGAACTGCTCACCGAACTCCCGGTGTTGGACGTCACGGACGCGCCCGGACCGGCGGAGTTCACCAGGCCCGTCCTGGACGGGGCGGACGCTGCCTACGTGATCTACACCTCCGGCTCGACCGGCCGCCCGAAGGGTGTGGTGGTCTCGCACGGGAGCCTAGCCGCCCTGCTGGCCGGCCATCGGGCGGGCATGATGGCGGGGGAGGAGAACCGGAAGTTCGCGCTGACGGCCTCGCTCTGCTTCGACGCCTCCTGGGAGGGCCTGCTGTGGATGGTGGTCGGGCATGAGCTGCACCTGATCGGCGAGGACCTGCGCCTCGACGCGGCCGCGCTGGTCCGCCACCTCGGCTCGCACGGCATCGACGTGGTGAACGCCACCCCGTCCTTCGTGGCCCAACTCGTCGAGGAGGGCCTGTTGGAGGCGCCTGCGCCGGGCGTCGTGCTGGTGGGCGGCGAGGCCGTCGGCCAGGCGCTGTGGACGCGGCTGCGGGAGACCCCGGGACTGCGGGCGTACAACCTGTACGGCCCGACCGAGTCCACCGTGGAGGCGCTGGAGCAGCCGCTCGACGACTCGGACCGGCCGGTGCTCGGCCGGGCCGTCGCCGGGACCGCCGGGTACGTGCTGGACGAGCACCTGAACCCGGTGCCCGTCGGCATCCCCGGGGAGCTGTACCTGGCGGGCGCCGGACTGGCCCGCGGGTACCTGGGCCGCGCCGCGCTCACGGCGGAGCGGTTCGTCGCCAGCCCGTTCACCCCCGGCGAGCGGATGTACCGCACCGGGGACCTGGTGCGCCGCGCCCGGGACGGCGAGCTGGAGTACCTCGGCCGCACCGACGACCAGGTGAAGATCCGCGGCTTCCGGGTCGAACTCGGCGAGATCGAGCAGGTGTTGACGACTCACCCCGAGGTCGCCGCGGCCGTCGTCCGGCCGGACGACAGCGGCACCCGACTGGTCGCCTACCTGGTCACCGACCGCCCGCTCGACCCGGCCGGACTGCGGGCCTTCACCGCCGAGCGGCTGCCCGCCCACATGGTGCCCGCCGCCTTCGTCGCGCTGCCCGCCCTGCCACTGACCGGCAGCGGGAAGGTCGACCACCGCGCCCTGCCCGCACCGGAGTTCGCCGCCCACCCGGCCGGCCGCCCGGCCCGTACCCCGCGCGAGCAGCTGCTCTGCACCCTGTTCGCCGAAACCCTCGGCCTGGAGCGCGTCGGCATCGACGACGACTTCTTCGATCTGGGCGGGCACTCCCTGCTCGCCATGAAACTGCTCTCGCGCGTCCGCACCGCCCTCGGTGTCGATCTCGGCATGCGGGCGCTGTTCGAGGCGCCCACGGTGGCCGGGCTGGACGGCCGGCTCGACCAGGGCCCGGCGGCCGACGCCCTGGACGTGCTGCTGCCCCTGCGCACCGGCGGCGACCGGCCCCCGCTGTTCTGCGTCCACCCGGCGGCCGGCATCAGCTGGGTCTACTCCGGGCTGCTGCGCCACCTCGACCCGGGGCAGCCGGTGTACGGCCTCCAGGCCCGCGGCCTGCGGGGCGGGGCGCCGGCCAGCGTCGCCGAGATCGCCGAGGACTACGTACGGCAGATCCGCGCCGTCCACCCGTCCGGCCCGTACCACCTGCTGGGCTGGTCCTTCGGTGCGGTGGTCGCCCAGGAGATGGCCGTCCGGCTCCAGGCCGAGGGCGCGCCGGTCGGGCTGCTGGCCCTGCTGGACGGCGGCCCGGCGGTCCGCACCGTTGCCGCCCCGCCGTCCGAACCCGCCGACACGGTGGACGAGTTGCTGCGCTCGCTGGGCTACGACCCGGCGGACGGCAGCGGCCAGGCCGATCTGGCGGCGGTGCTCGGCGAGGCCACGCACGTCCTGCCCGAGGTGTTCGACCGCCACCGCAAACTGATGGCCGAGCACCGGCCCCAGCACTACCGGGGCGATGCCGTCTTCTTCGGCGCCACCCTCGGCAAGCCGGCCGACTGGCCGTACGAGGAGGCCTGGCGGCCTCACCTGGACGGGCGGATCGAGGGCCACCGGCTGCCGTTCGGCCACGGTGACCTGGCCCGGCCGGAGCCGCTCGCCCGGATCGCCGCCGTGCTCGCCGACAAGCTGCGGCCCGAGAGCGCCGGCACCACCGGCAACGCAGGCACCACCGACAGCGCAGGCATCACCGACAACGCAGGCACCACCGACAGCGCCGGCACCACCGACAACGCCGAGAAGTCCCAGAACACCGAGAAGTCCGGAGCGTGAGCCGCGATGACCACCACCGTCCCGATCGAGTCACCGGCACCGCCGGACCGGCCGCGCAGCAGGTGGGGCCTGTGGGCCCACGGGGACTTCCGCCGGCTCTGGATCGGTGAGACCACCAGCAACTTCGGCACGGCCGTCGGGAGCGTGGCGCTGTCCCTGGTGGCCGTGGTCACCCTGGGCGCCAGCCCCCTCGCGGTGGGCGTTATCAACGCGGCCGCCTGGCTGCCCTGGCTGTTCCTCGGCCTGCTGGCCGGCGCCTGGGTGGACCGCTGGCCCCGGCTGCGGGTGATGCTGGTCTGCGACCTGCTGCTGCTCCTCCTCTTCGGCAGCGTGCCGGTGGCCAGTTGGCTGGGGGTGCTCTCGCTGGCCCACCTGGTGGTGGTGGCCCTGCTGACCGGGGCGGTGAAGGTGTTCTTCTCCACCGCCTACGGCGCGGTGCTGCCCACCCTGGTCGGCAAGGCCGACCTGCTGGAGGCCAACGTCAAGCTGCGCTCCGGCGCCTCGGCGGCCGAGATCGCCGGCCCGGGCGCGGCCGGTCTGCTCTCCCAGGCGTTCGGCGCCGCCAGCGGGATGTTCGCGGACTCGCTCACCTACCTGGTGTCGGCGGTGTTCCTGCGGCGGATCAGGACGGAGGAGCGCCCCCCGCCGGTGTCCGAGCGGCGCGGCATCCCGCGCGAGATCGGCGAGGGCGTCCGGTTCCTGCTGCGCGACCCGTACCTGCGCACGTTCGCCTGCTTCGCGGCGGTCGGCAACCTGGGGCTGAACGGCATCCAGGCGGTGCAGACGGTCTTCCTGGTGCGCAGTGTGGGGCTCGAACCGGGCGCGGTGGGCGGGGTGTTCGCGCTGGTGAGCGTCGGCGGACTGGCCGGCGCGATGCTGGCCGGACGGGTCGCCCGCAAGCTGGGCAGCGCCCGTGGGCTGCTGGTCTGCGAACTGGTGGTCGCGCCCTTCATCCTGCTGCTGCCGCTGGCGGGCGACCGGCTGCCGCTGGTGGTCAGCGCGCTCGCCTGGGCGGTCGCGGTCTGCGGGGTGGTGGCGGGCAACGTCCTCGCCGGCAGCTTCTCCCAGGGCTACTGCCCGCCCGCGATGATCGGCCGGATCCGGGCCAGCTCCGCGACCCTCAACTACAGCGCGATCCCGGTGGGCGCCCTGCTCGGCGGCTACCTCGGCGAGGCGATCGGCGCCCGCAGCACGATCTGGCTGATGGCGGGCGTGCTGCTGTCGGCGGGCGCGGTGCTGCTGGCCAGCCCGCTGCGCGGCCTGCGCGACTTCCCGACCCGGCCGCCGGCCCCCACGGCCTGACCGGCCCCCGCCTGCACCGCTCGCACCGCCCGTACTGCCCGTACCGCCCGTACCGCCCGTGACGCCCCTGCCGCCCGTACCCGACTTCCGAGGAGCTTCCGATGGCCCGCACCGCCCGCCCGCGCCACTACCTGATGTGCCGTCCGACCCACTTCGACGTCACCTACGCGATCAACCCCTGGATGGACCCGGCGAAGCCGGTGGACACCGACCTGGCCGTCGCCCAGTGGGAGCGGCTGCACGCCCTGTACGGCGAGCTCGGCCACCGGGTCGACCTGATCGACCCGCTGCCCGGCCTGCCCGACATGGTCTACGCGGCCAACGGCGCCACCGTGGTGGACGGCAGGGTGCTCGGGGCGCGCTTCCGCAACACCGAGCGGGCCGCGGAGGGCCCGGCCTACCTGGAGTGGTTCCGCGCCCGGGGCTTCGAGACCCGCGACCCGGAGTACGTCAACGAGGGCGAGGGGGACCTGCTGACGACGGCGAGCTACGTGCTGGCCGGGCGGGGCTTCCGCAGCGTGGCCGACGGGCACGCGGAGGCGCAGGAGTTCTTCGGCCGCCCGGTGGTCGGCCTGGAGCTGGTCGACCCGCGCTTCTACCACCTGGACACCGCGCTCGCCGTGCTGGACGGCGACGAGATCATGTACAACCCGGAGGCCTTCTCGGCCGGCAGCCGTGCGGTGCTGCGGCGGCTGTTCCCGGACGCGCTGCTGGCGGACCGGGCCGACGCGGAGGTGTTCGGCCTCAACGCGATCAGCGACGGCCTGCACGTGGTGCTGCCGGAGGCGGCCGTGGGACTGGCCTCGCGACTGCGCGAGCGCGGCTTCCGGCCGATCGGGATGGACCTCAGCGAGCTTCTCAAGGGCGGCGGCAGCGTGAAGTGCTGCACCCTGGAGATCCGCGCGACGGCCTGAGCGGGCGGCGTCAGCGGGCGGCCCACCGAGCACCGGTGATCATTGGTGATCACCGGTGCTCGACTGTAGATCGACCGTTGAACGCTCCCGGCCAGACTGGTGCCACACCACGACGGAACCCCTTCCCAGCAGGGAAGCGAGCCGAGGAGTACCAGAGATGACGCAGCGTCCGGCCACCACCATCCGCACCCGCCTCCGGCTGTTCACGGTCGGCCTCGGGGTGACCGTCGCCCTGGGCGCCGGCCTCTCGGTGACGGTCGCCGGGGCGGCGGCCGACGCCGGGGTGGCGACGGTGGTGAGCGGTGGCGGCGCGACGCCGACGCCCACCCCGACCCCCACCCCGACCGGCGGCAACGGCGACTGGAACAGCACCGGCTCCTGAACATCGGCTCCTGAGCACACCGGTTCCTGAACGCACCGGTTCCTGAACGCACCGGTTCCTGAACGCACCGGAACCGTCAGCAGGATCGATTCCTCAGCAGCCCGAGGAGAGCCGGTCGGCGGCCCGCCGGACCGCCCGGCCCGACGGGGTCGACGGATCCGGACCCTCGGCCCGGGGCAGCAGCCCCGCCACCTCCGCCGCCTCCGGCAGCCCCAGCCGGACGAAGATCCGGTGCGCCTCCCGCAGCCGCCCGTACGCCTCGGCCTCCCGCCCGAGGTCGGCCAGCGTCCGGCCCAGCACCAGCAGCGCGTGGCCCTGGTCCCGCTCGGCACCCAGCTCCTCGCACAGCTCCAGCGCCTGCCCGGCGTGCTCCAGCGCCTCCTCCGTCCGGCCGAGCGAGCGCAGACTGTCCGCCATCCGGTAGCGGGCGTGCCCGGCCCGGGCCCGCAGACCGGACGCCGAGGCCACCGCCAGGCACTCGCCGAACCAGGTGACCGCCTCCTCGTGCCGCCCCAGCCCGTGCAGCGCCAGCCCCAGCACGTACAGCGTGTACGCCCGGCCCGGATCGTCGTTCCGGGTCCGCAGCTCGGCCAGCGCCTCGTGGCAGATCGGCACCGCCTCGGCGGCCCGCCCGCTGCGCACCCGGGCCAGCGCCGCGTTCACCGTCGTCACCAGCGCCCCGGAGCGGTGGCCGAGTTCGCGGGCCAGCAGCAGCGCCTCGTCGTAGTGCCCGACAGCCTCGTCGTAGCGGCTGAGGAACTGGCAGACCAGGCCGAGGTCGTTCAGCGCCTGGCGCAGGATCACCGTGTCGCCCGCCGCGCGGGAGGCGGCCACCGCCAGCCGGGAGGCCGCCTCCGCCTCCTCCAGCCGGGTGGCGGCCAGGGCGACGTTGCCGCGCAGGAAGTGCGCCCGACCAGCTGCCCGGTGGTCGGCGCGGTGGACCGCGGCGGCGGCCAGGGCCTCCGCGGTGGTGGCCAGCTGGCGGCTGGGCGGGGCGAGGACGAACGGCGTGAGCGCGATCAGCAGGTCGATCGCGGCGCGCAGCGGGTCCGTGGTCGGTCCGTCGGCGGAGTCCGGTGTCGGGGCCGGTGTCGGGCCGTCGGAAGGCCCGCCGGTCGGGCCGTCGGCGTCGTCCGCGACGCTCCAGCCCGCCACCTGCGCGGCCAGCGCGATCGCCCCGGAACCCTCCGCCTCGGCCCAGGCCCGCGCCCCGTCCGGGCCGTCCAGCGGGACGCCCGCGCTACGGGCCGGCCCGAGCGCGCCGGCCGCCGGATCCCCGGGGACGGCGTGCTGGAAGGCCGAGCACGCGGTGGCCAGCAGGTGGTCCAGCATCCGGTCGCGGGCCGCCACGGCCGCGCCGGGATCGTCCGGACGGCGCCGGGCGAACGCGCGCAGCAGGTCGTGGAAGCGGTAGCGGCCGGGGAAGGGCGACTCCATCATCGCCACGTCCACCAGGGCCTCCAACAGGTCCTCGGCGTCGTACTCGTCCAGGTCCAGCAGGGCGGCCGCGGCCTGCAGCCCGAGGTCCGGCCCGTCCACCGAGGCGGCCAGCCGGAACGCCCGGGCCTGGGCGGGCGTCAACTGGCGGTAGCTCAGCTCGAAGGCCGCCGCCACCTCCAGGTCGCCGATCCGCAGCTCGTCGATCCGCCGCCGCTCGACCGCCAGCCGGCGGCCCAGCGTCTGCACCGTCCAGCTCGGCCGGGCCGCCAGCCGGGCCGCCACGATCCGGACCGCGAGCGGGAGGTGGCCGCAGACGAGCAGCAGCTCCCGGGCGGCCTGCGCCTCGGCGGCCAGCCGCTCGGCGCCGATGGTGCGGCCCAGCAGCTCCAGCGCCTCCTCGGGTTCGAAGACGCCGAGGTCGGCCTGGACGGTCGCGGGCAGGCCGGACAGCCGGGTCCGGCTGGTGGTGAGCACGGCGCAGCCGACCGCGCCCGGCAGCAGCGGTCTGATCTGCGCGGTGTCGTGGACGTTGTCGAGGACCAGCAGCAGCCGCCGGCCGTCCACCGCCGAGCGGAACAGCGCCGAGCGGGCGTCCAGCCCCTCCGGCACCGCGTCGGCCGGCACGCCGAGCGCCACCAGGAAGCCGCTGAGCACCGCCTCCGGATCGGCCGGGGTGGCGTCGGCGCCGCGCAGGTCGACGTAGAGCTGACCGTCCGGGTAGGCCTCGCGGACCCGGTGGGCGACGTGCAGGGCCAGCGCGGTCTTGCCGACCCCGCCCATGCCGACCACGGTCGCGATCACCAGCGCCTGCTGGCCCGGTGCGCCGGGGTTTCTGTCGGGCGCCCCTCCGTGCGCCCCTCCATGCGGCCCGCCGAGAGCCTTGCCCAGCCGTTCGACCAGGACCGATCGGCCGGTGAAGTCGGCCGCGTCGGGCGGCAGTTGGGCCGGTCTGGGGGTCGGTGTGCTGCTCCCGGCCGGGGCGGTGGCGGGGGCGTTCGGCGCCGCCGGTCCGGTGGGCGGGTCCGGTGCCTCGGCCCCGGGCGCGGCCGGCTCCGCCGGACCGGCGGCGACCGGGCCCGGGACGAGCGCGGCGGGGACGAGCGCGACGGAGGGTGCCGGGGCGGCGAGCGACGGGTCCCCCTCCAGGATCCGCTGGTGCAGCAGGTCCAGCTCCGCCCCGGGCGCCACCCCCAGTTCGGCCAGGAACAGCTGACGCGCGCCCCGGAACACGGCCAGCGCGTCCGCCTGCCGCCCGGCCTGGTACAGCGCCCGCATCAGCAGCCCGTACGCCCGCTCGTGCAGCGGGTGCTCGGTGGTCAGCGAGGTCAGCTCCGGGATGCACCGGGAGTAGCGCCCCAGCGCCAGGTCCAGGGCGATCCGCTCCTCCAGCAGGGTCAGCCGCAGCTCCTGGAGCCGTTGGCGCTGCCGCTGCGCGAACGGCCCGGGGATGCCGGCCAGCGGCTCGCCCTGCCACAGCTCCAGCGCCTGGTTCAGCAGGTCGCGCGCCTGCTGCGGCTCCCCGGCGGCCGCAGTGCGCTCGGCCTGCGCCGCCAGCTCCTCCGCCTGCGCCGCGTCCACCGCGTGCTTGGGCAGCACCAGCCGGTAGCCGTCCCCGACCGAGGTCAGCACGGTCGGCGCGTCCGGCGCCTCGCCGTGCAGGACCTTGCGCCACCGCCAGGCGTAGGTGCGCACCGTCGTCATCGCGGTGCCCGGCGGCTCCTCGCCCCACAGGGCGTCGATCAGGTCGGTGGCGCTCGCGCCGTGGCCGGGCCGGAGCAGCAGCACCGCCAGCATCGCCTGCTGCTGGGGGCTGCCCACCTTCAGCACGGTCGCGCCGCGCTGCGCCCGCATCAAGCCCAGCACCGAGAACCGGAAATCATCCATTCCTGCACCTGCCCGCTTCATGTGCTCGCCCCCGCCCGCACGTGCCACCCCCGAATTGGTGAGTCCCTATCAACCCACGGGACCTGGCGGGATGTCGAGAGATCGTCGACCCGGTGGTGATCCGGTGTTGATCGGCCGTCGCCACAATCGGTGATGTGGCGCCCGCAGTCGGCCCGGCCCCTCACCGCCGGACCCGCCACGTCCCCGGTCGCCCGGCCGCCGACCGGCGACCCCCACGGCTCTCGGAGGCGGACGCCCATGAACACGGACCGGAACAGCGACCTGAGCACCGGCCGGAAAGCGGATCCGCACGCGGAACCGAGTACGGCGTTGAGCACGGACCTGAGCACCGACCGGGCCACGGACCGGCAGGGCGGCCTGGACACCGACCTGCTCCACCGCCTGCTCGACGTCGACCCGGCCTGCGGACCCGTCGAACTGCTCCACCGCGCCCGGGGCGAGCGCCACCTCCCGTACCTGGTGCTCGCCGCGCTCGCCCGGGAGGACGTCCGGATGGGCGCGCACGCCCGGGACGAGCTGCGGCGCGCCCGCGACCGGGTCGAGTGTTACGCCCGGGTCGCCCGCGACCTCGCCGACGCCACCGGGGTCCGCCCGATCCGCGACCTGCCGCTGGCCGGCTACTACCCGCCCGACCTGCCCCGGCCGCTGGCCGAGCTCAGCCTCGTCAGCCCCACCGAGGCCTCGCTCTGGCAGGCCGTCAACCGGCTGGTCACCGACCACCCGGTGGAGTCCGTGGAGGTCACCCTGCTCGGCGAGCGCCCCCGGCACACCGCCGTCACCCTGCGCTGGCCGGCCGGGGACCCGCTGCTCGACCCGTGGTACCAGGTGCGGGTCGCGACCGCCGCGCTCCCCGGCGACCTCGCCACCGTCCCGGTCCGCCCCTACCTGGCCGCCGACGACCACGTCGAATGCCTGATCGCCCTCGCCGAGGAAGGGCTCGGGCGCACCTTCCTCGCGGGCGACGTGATCGACGTGGCCCGGCTCGCCGGGCAGCCCTTCGAGCCCGTCGAGACCGCCGCGGTGGTCGCCGCCTACCGGCTCGCCCCGGAGGCCGCCGCCCTCCTCGACCTCGCCGCCGAGCACGTGCCGCTCGGCGCCCTGCGGGACGTCCGCACCGTCCTGGAGGCCGAGGTCGCCCCCGAACTCCGCCGCCGGACCTCTGCCGGCACCCCGCCGTGCCACGGCACCTCGCCGCGCCACGGCACGCTGCTGCGCCGCACCGTCATCCGGCACCAGTGGGACGAGGCGCTGCTGCTCCCGGCCGGCGACGCCACCCTGCTGCTCACCCCGGTCGCCGACTACCTGCTCGGCCCCGAGGGCACCCGGCCCACGGACCGCGAGCGCACCGCCGCCCTCGCCGCCCTCCACGCCTGGGACGCGACCCTCCCCGGCAGCCCGGACGGGGCCCCGTGCACCGGCCTGTCGGGGCCGCGCCACCGCTGAGCCGGCCCCGCGGGGCGTGGTCGAGGGCGGGGGGACTTGCCGACCCGCCCCGGATGTCTTGTATCGTTCCTGGCGAATCATCCAGAGGGGTGGAGGGACCGGCCCTACGAAGCCCCGGCAACTCCCCGTTCGACCCGGCGTCCGAAGTACGCGCCGTGTTGGCGGGGGCAGTGCCAACTCCGGCCTGTCGCCACTGTGGCGCGGGAAAGATGAGGAGACACGGTGCTCTCTGTGCTGTCCTTCGCCCGGGCGCTTCCCGCCCCGGTCCTTTCGCGTACCCGTCTCGTGCCCGGCGCAGGCAATCGGCCGACTTCTCCGGCCTGTCCTCGCTGACCACACCCCCCGGCTCCCCGCCAGGAGCCGCCGTGAGCAGCGCGGACCCGCTGCTCCCGGGCCTTGAGACTGGAGTACCCATCCCATGGAGAACACGAGCGGCGTCGGCGTGCTCGACAAGGTCACCTCGATCCTCGGCACCCTGGAGGCCGGGCCCGCCACCCTGGGCGGCCTCGTCGCCGCCACCGGCATGGCGCGGCCCACCGCCCACCGGCTGGCCGTCGCACTCGAACACCACCGCCTGGTCAGCCGGGACGTCCAGGGCCGGTTCATGCTCGGCCCCCGCCTCGGCGAGCTCTCGGCGGCCGCCGGCGAGGACCGGCTGCTGGCCGCGGCCGGCTCGGTCCTCGCCCAGCTCCGGGACGCCACCGGCGAGAGCGCCCAGCTCTACCGGCGGCAGGGCGAGGTCCGGATCTGCGTGGCCGCCGCCGAGCGGCTCACCGGCCTGCGCGACACCGTTCCGGTGGGGGTCACCCTCCCCATGAAGGTCGGCTCCGCCGCCCAGATCCTGCTCGCCTGGGAGGAGCCCGAGCGCCTCCACCGCGGCCTGCAGGGGGCCCGCTTCACCGCCACCGCGCTGAGCGGCGTGCGGCGCCGCGGCTGGGCCCAGTCGGTCGGCGAGCGCGAGGTCGGGGTCGCCTCCGTGGCCGCGCCCGTCCGCGGCCAGTCCAACCGGGTGGTGGCCGCCGTCACGGTCTCCGGGCCGATCGAACGGCTCAGCCGCCACCCCGGTGCCCAGCTCTCCCAGGCCGTCGTCGAGGCGGCCCACCGGCTCACCGAGGCCCTGCGCCAGCCCTGACGGGGGCTCCGAGGCTCTCGGATTCCGAGGTTCCGGGGTTCCCTGGTCACGGGTTCCGAACCTCGGGTTCCGAACCTCGGGTTCCGAGACTCCGGGCTCCGGGGCGCACCTCCGCGCGCCCCGGGGCCCGGTTCCGGCCCGTACCGGTCCCGGGTCCGGCTTGGCTCGGGCCCGGCTCAGGCCTGGTTCCGACCGGCTCAGGCCCGGTGCGGCAGGCCGGTGAGGCTGGGGCGGGGGATCCGGCTGATCACCGCGCCGATCAGTGTGCCGATCGACACCCCGAAGACCGCCGAGACGGCCGCCAGCAGCGACTGCGCCCCGTTGCCGACCTCGATCTGCGCGGTGTTCAGCAGACCGAAGGAGCCCGGCACGACGATCCAGAACGCCGGGAGGTAGAGCACCTGCCAGAGCGGACCGCCCGGCAGCCAGTGCACCAGGGTGGCCGCGACCGCGGCGGCCACGGCACCGGCCAGGCCGCCGATCGCCGCGCCGTGCACCGACCCCACCGCCACCTGGGCGGTGACGCTCACCGCGATCACCGCGACGATCCACGGGATGGCCGAGGGCGGGGTGTGGACGTTGACCACCACCCCGGCCACCGCGATCGCCAGCCCCAGCGCGATCACCCACCAGCTCGGCTTGGCCACCTGCACGTTGGCCAGCGCGGTGGACGGCATGCCGATCGCGGTGGCGGCCGCGGCCACCCCGGCGAGGAACAGCGTCAGCTGCACGGCGCCGGAGACCAGCCGGGCGGTGCCCGCGTTGGCGGCGCCGGCGGCGATCTCGGACAGCCCGGTGACCAGCAGTCCGCCCGGCAGCAGGATCGCCAGGGTGGCCACGATCGTCCGCAGCGGCCCGTCCAGCAGCGAGGCCCGCGCGAGCGCCAGGACCAGCAGCGCGACGAGGAAGCCGGCCGTGACGGGCAGCAGCGGCCGCAGGTGCGGCCGCCGCCGGGCGAGCACGGTCAGGCCCACCACGATCAGCGAGCCGAGCCCGGCGGCCAGCACGTTCGCCGCCACCGGCTGCAGGAAGATGCAGACCCCGACCCCGACCGGCAGCGCCCCGAAGTCCGCCACCCACGCGGGCCAGCGGGCGGGCGCCCGCCGGATCCGGTCCAGCTCGGCGCGCGCCCGCGGCCCGTCGAGTCCGCCCGCCCGCAGCCGGTGCACCAGGTCGAGGACGTCGGCGGTCTGCTCGAACCGCAGGGTGCCGCCGAGCGGCTGGAACCTGGTGGCGCCGTCCGGGTGCAGGGCCACGAACAGCCCGTTGGTCAGCGCGGCGACCTGGACCTCCGGGGCGCCCAACGCCCGCCCCAGTCCACGGAGTTCGTCCTCGACCTCATGGACGGGCAGGCCGCCGCCCAGCAGGGCTTCGCCCAGGTCGAGCAGGAGACGGCAGAGCGGGTCGGGCGGGGCGTCGGTGTCCCGGACCGATGGAGACTTGCTAGGCATGGCAGGTATCGTCCCACCCTGCCCGATTCGGTCTGAATCTGCCCCGGTCTGTTCGCTTCCCGAGCGCTGGTCGCTCCCGGGGCCTGGGTGACCGCTACGGGCGGACGGTGAGGACCAGCTTGCCCGTGACCCGGCCGGTCTCGCCCTCGGCGTGGGCCTTCGCGGCCTCCGCGAGCGGGTAGGTGGCGGAGACGTGCGGGCGCAGCTGCCCGGCTTCGACGAGAGCGGCGATCGCGGCCATGCCCGCCCGGTCGTGCTCGACCAGCAGGGCCTTCGCCGTCACGCCCAGCTCGGCGGCGCGCTCGGCCACCTCGTCGAGGCCCTGGGGCAGGATCGACACCAGGACGCCGCCGGGCCGGAGGGTCTCCAGGGAGCGCAGCCGGTCGTCGCCGCCGAGCGGGTCGAGGACCACGTCGATGTCGCGGGCCTCCGCCACGAAGTCGGCCGTGCGGTAGTCGATGACCTCGTCCGCGCCCAGGCCCCGGACGAAATCGTGCTTGGCGGCGGACGCCGTACCGATGACGTACGCGCCGCGCGCCTTGGCGATCTGCACGGCGACGTGCCCGACGCCGCCGGCCGCCGCGTGCACCAGGACCCGCTGCCCCGGCCGCAGCCCCGCCGTGTCGACGAGCGCCTGCCAGGCGGTGAGCGCCACCAGCGGGAGCGCCCCGGCCTCGACGTGGCTCAGTACGGCGGGCTTGGGCACGAAGGCCCGGGCGGGGCCGGCGACGTACTCGGCGTGCGCGCCGGCGCCGTACGGGTAGGGCAGCATGCCGAACACCTCGTCGCCCGGGGCGAAGAGCGAGACGCCGACGCCGACCGCCTCGACGGTGCCGGAGACGTCCCAGCCGAGCGTGAACGGCGGCTGCCCGAGGAAGTAGCCGCAGTCGCGGTGCTTCCAGTCGGTGGGGTTGACCCCGGCGGCGTGGACGGCGACGAGGACCTGGCCGACGCCGGGCACGGGCCGCTCGACCTCGGCCTCGTGGAGGACGTCCGGGGTGCCGAGGGCGGTCTGGGTGATGGCTCGCATCGTGTTCGTGCTCATCGTGTTCGTGCTCATGGAGTTCGTGGTCATGGATCCAGCCTGCGGCCGCGCCCCTGGCCAGCGAAATGGCAAGATTGCCAAAGACCGATAGGATCGTGCCATGCCTGCGATGGAACCCTGTGGTCCTCTCGGTTCTGGCGGCCCCGGCGCCCGGCCGCCGCACCGAGTCGTCGTCCTCGCCCTCGACGGCGTCTACCCCTTCGAGCTCGGCATCCCCAACCGGGTCTTCCCCGGGGTGCCGGGCGCGTACGAGGTGGTGACGTGCGCGGCGACGGAGGACCGGACGGTCGCGACCAGCGCCGACTTCACCATCACCGTCGGGCACGGGCCCGAGGCCCTGGAGAGCGCCGACACCGTCGTCATCCCGCCGTACGCCCTGCACCGCGCCACCGCCGACCTGCCGGAGCCCGAGCGCGCGGCCCTCGCCCGGATCCGCCCCGGCACCCGCATCGTCTCCATCTGCACCGGCGCCTTCGCGCTGGCCGCCGCCGGCCTCCTCGACGGACGCCCCGCCACCACCCACTGGGCCCTGGCACCGGCCTTCCGCCGGATGTACCCCCGGGTCGCCCTGGACGCCGACGTGCTCTTCGTCGACGACGGCGACATCCTCACCTCGGCGGGCGCCGCCTCCGGCCTCGACGTCTGCCTGCACCTGGTGCGCTCCGACCACGGCAGCGCCGTCGCCAACCAGGTCGCCCGCCAGTGCGTGGTCCCGCCCTGGCGCGAGGGCGGCCAGGCCCAGTACATCGAGCAGCCGGTGCCCCCGGAAGGCACCAACGGCACCGCCGCCACCCAGGCCTGGGCCCTCCAACACCTCGACCGCCCGCTCGCCCTCCGCGAGCTGGCCGCCCACGCCCGGATGAGCCCGCGCACCTTCGCCCGCCGCTTCCAGGACGAGACCGGCACCAGCCCGGGCCGCTGGCTGATCCAGCAACGCCTCCACCGCGCCCGTCACCTGCTGGAGACCAGCGACCTCCCCGTCGACCGCATCGCCACCGAGATCGGCTTCGCCACCGGCGCCTCCCTCCGCCAGCACCTCCACGCGGCGATCGGCGTCTCCCCCCAGACCTACCGCACCACCTTCCGCGGCCACCCCGGCCCCCCGACCCCACCCTGACCACAGCCCGACGTGGGAAGTCGGCAGGCCCGACTTCCCACGTCGAGTCGTCAGCCGCCGCCGAATCGACGAGCGAGGTGCCGGGGCGAGGTGAGCCCCGGAGCCCGGTTGTCCTGTCCGGCAGCCATGTGATCGAGCCACCGCTCATACCAGGCGAGAAAGTCCGGGGCCGAGGAGACGTTCGGACCCCAGAAGCCGTCTGCGTTGCCGACGACCACGCGCCCGGCGAGAGGGCCGGTCATGCCGACGAGGGCGAGATCGCTGCAGCCGCGTTCGATGACGTGTAGGAACAGGTCACCACGGCGGGTGGGACGGTAGGCCCGGCTGAATCCCCTGCCGCCCATGGTGGTGGGGATGCCGGGACGGCGCACCCCAGGTCGTCGACAAAGAGAACGGATGGGTCGGTTTCCACTACTACGTGGCGCTGAATCGGCTCTTGTACTGGCTCTGCCGGTCAACAGGGTCCCTCATCGGTCTCGCCCGACGAAGTCGTTGAGCGACAACGTGAGTACCTGTTTCTGATGGCACGCGAACGAGCCGAGGTGCGTGGTGGGCGACGGGGGCTGTCACTGCTGGTGTGGCAACGAGTACGTTGATGGGGTGGATGAACCGACGGTCCCGACAGCGGGTATGACGATCAGCGTTCGGACGCGCCAGGACGTGGTGATCGTTGATCCCGAGCGCTTCCTCGCCTCGGCCCGCCAGGCGTATCGCGAACTGTCTCCCGATGTCACCGAGGAGACCGCGTCCGAGATCGTCAACGATGTCCATGAAGCTGTGTTCGTCCTGCTGGAGCGGTTCGGCCACCTTGCAGCCGATGCGCCGAACACGTTCGCCGGCCTTCCCGGCCAACGGACTTTTGATCGTTCGGATGGTCTTTCGCCTGCGGGCGAACGCAGGCAGGTCGTGCTCGACGATCCGATGCCGTTGCAGGACTACGGCTGTTTCGGACCGGAGGACCCGTTCGTCCTTCCAGGGGATGCTATTGAGCGTCCGTAGGCACATGGAGATGTCGCCGTGCCCTCTGCGATGCTCGGCTCATGCGCGTGAGTTTCGACGGTGTCACCCCGGTGCCGCGGATGCTGCTGGTCAGCGAGTTCCTGCTCCGCCCCGACTTCCGGGTCGAACTGGACGGGTCGGTATTCGTCGCGGTCGGCGACCGAGTCTCGTACGAGGACGGCACCATTGCTGTGACGTGCCCGACCGGTCAGCGACGCAGGCATCCGGCCCGAAACAGCTACTGGATCTGCCGCTGATCGCAGCGATCGTCAACTGGCCCTCGCACCGTTGGCCGGTCTCCCCAAGGCCGTCATTGCCTATCGGAGCTCAGGCAGTGGTCCGGAGTTCTTTGGGTAGCAGCCCTCTTGAAGCCGGAAGAGGTACTTCCGGAGGTCCGCGCGGAGCCCTTCAGTGATGTAGGCGGCAAAGTCCCTCAGCCCCTCCGCGGCTTCCCTCTCGTCAGACCTGTCGCTGGATGACCATGTGGGCAGGAGGGACTCCAGGTACTCGGTGACCCGCCCACGGTCGAGCCACCAGTCCCGAACAGCCTCGGGTGTCCATCGGCTGTTGCCGTCGCAGGCATAGCCGCGGTACGGATCTTCCTGGGCTGCTGTCACCAGGTTCAGGACCTCGGCCGTGGTCGCCGGCTGGCGATACACATATTCACCGAAGTACTCGCCGCCGTAGAGTACATGACGTGGTGCGTGTAGCCGGCCCGTCCAACAGTTATCGGCGATCCCGGTATAGAAGGGGCCAGGAACGTTCAACCAGAGCCGGTCCTCCCAACGCCCACCGAAGGACGTCTCGGGCTCGCCTTCTGGAAGCGCCACTATCGGTTCCCAGCACAACTCTTCATAGGTCATCCGCGAAGCTTAGGATCCGATGGGAAGGATCTCTAGACGTTTGCGCTGCTTCGTCCGGTGTCGCGTCGGATGTCGGGCATGCCGAGGTGGACCGCGGACGGTTGTGCTGCCCGGTCGCGCATGGCCTCCAGCTTCTGCGCGGCGGCAGCCATGATGCTCTCGATGGCGGTCACCTCGTCGAGCCCTGCTCCCCGGCCTCTTGGGGCCGGTCACCCCGTGGCCGGGCTGCGGGGGCGGTTGCGGTGGGTGCGCCAGGCGGTGAGGGCTTCGGTGTGGGTGCAGGCCGGGTGGGAGGTGTGCCAGGTGCGGAGGAAGCGGTTGAGTTCGAACTGTGGGCCGATTTCCTGGGGTTGGGAGGCGGCCTGGCGGGTGGTGTGCCAGTGGGCAGTGGCGTCGGCCAGGGTGCGTCCGGCGGATTCGGCGATGAAGGTGCGCATGTGGGCGTCGAAGTGGAAGGCCGGGCCGAGCTCGCGGCGGAAGTACTCGCGCAGGACCTGGCTGCACCGCTGGCCCTCGGGGATGACGGTGGATCCGTCCACCGGTGCGGCGAGCTGGCGGTCGGCCTTGCGTGCGCGGGGTGGGGCGGCGGGTGGGGCGGCGCCGTCGAGTGCGGCTCGTAGCCGCTCGGTCAGTGCTGCCTTTCCGCCGCCGCGCGGCACGCCGAGTTCCCGGGCGAGCGTGGTCAGTTCGGCCAGCGTCCAGTACCAGCGGGCCAGTTCGTTCCCACTCAATGCCGTAGTCAGTTCCGGTCGAGTCTCAGTGCCCGTATACGAACTCATGCCTCCATGATAGGAGGGGTGGTGTACGTCCGATGGTCCACGGGGAAACCCGTGGCACGGTGTGGAAAGCCCCGAACCCGCCCTCGCCGCTTCGGATCTGCACATGGTGATGTGCTGTGTGATGTGCACTGTTACCTGTACGCGGTGCTGAGCTGCGCTGTTGGTGGGGAGTCGAACCCCGCGTTGCTCTTCACGCGCCAGGAGTGGGCCGGAGTACCGCCGGCTCTCGGTGTGTGCACGCCTCCGAAGCCGCTACCTGCTCCACATCGCGTCCCGTCATTCTGCCGGAGTGCTCAGTCCAGCAGGTCGACTTCCCAGTTGGTCCGCTGGATCCGCACGTCGACCTCGCGGATGTCCCGGGCGAGTGCGTCCGCCTGGGCGCGCAGGTCCGCGACCGGGAGTGCGGAGAGCATCATCAGCTCGGACCGGAGCTGCCGGCCGTATCCCCGTTCGCCGGTACCCGCCGCCGCGTCGGCCGCCGCGGTGACCACGGAGTGGCGCAGCCGCAGGACGTCCCGGCGCGCGAGGGCGTCGGTGAGCGTGCCGTCCGGTCCCATCTCCACGGTGGCGTTGGTCCGGTTGATCCGCCGGATCAACGTTTCCAGGGCGTCCAGCACTTCACCGATCTCGGCCAGCAGCTGGGCCGCGTCCTCGGCGGGGGTCTCCCCCTCCTGGTGCCGCGCGCTGCTGACGACGCGCGCCCGCAGCTGTTCTATTCGGCGCGTCGCCTCCGCGCGTTTTGCCAGTGCCTCGGCAAGCTTCACCGCCTGCACCTCCTTTCCGTGAGTTCGCACGAGTATAGGAGTGCGTGCCGGGGTATCCGCACCTGGTTTTTGACCGTTTGAAAGCCGTCGGGAATTCCTTCAATCCTGATGTCCGGCGGGTCCGGGTTCTACCGGGTCGATCTCGGAGCATGGGATGATGTCATCCATGACGTGCATTCGAAGGGGCCATGCCGCGTAGAACACCGGCTTCACTTCGGCCGCGCGCACGCGGCTGGGGGAGGGCCTGGGTGCGGTATCGCGATGTCCCGGGTCTTTCGGGGGCGGCCAACGCCGCCGTCCGTGTGCTTGAGCGGGAGCGGTTGGCTCCGGGCATGGTGTCAGTGGCGCTGAGCGTCTGGTCCGTGCGTGTCCACGGCACCGAGCGCCGGTGGAGGCGGTGGGAGGCCGAGTTCACCTGTCCGTGCTGTGGGTCGGGCTGGGCCCGGGACACGTTGCAGGAGGCTCTGTTCATGCTTCCGCCAAGGGCTGCGGGCGAACTCCGGGTTCAGCTGGATCGCCTGGACGTGGTGCTTCTCGGGCGGACGCATCATGAGCCGACGGCGGACGCCGAGTTGGCGTGGTGGCATCGCAGGTGCTGATGGGCCCGGGGCCTGGACCGTGGCGTTCGGGCAGGCTCTCACGGGACGTTCCTGCAATGTCGGGCGAGGGCGTCCGCGGCCGGTCCGCCCGTAGCAGCCGGCCTTCGCCGCCCGCGAATCCGACGCCTTGGAAGGAGGCGCCGAACTCCACCTGCTCGAAGCCGAGTTCCCGGTGCAGGTCGAGCGAGGCGCGGTTCCTGGCGGAGATGAAGCACCAGACCGCCGAGTCCCTTTCCCAGGCCCATTCCATCCGGCGTCGGGTCAGCAGCCTCGCCAGGCCCCGGCGCCGCCAGGCGGCATCCACCGTGACGCCGGTCAGGTAGTGGCCGGCCGGGGCGCCGTCCGCCGGGTGCGCGGGCAGGTAGGCCGCACTCGCGTACCCGACGGCTTCACCGGAGACCTTCGCGGTGACGACCAGGCTGCGCTCGCCATGGAGTGCCCGGTGGATGCGGTCCGCCCATTCGTCCGTCGAGCCGCCGCGTGCCCGGGCCTGCAGCCTGGCTAGCGCGGGTACGTCGTCCTCGGTGGCCTCCGCCACCACCGCGATCACGGGTGCGTGCCGTTCGGCCGGGGCGGGGGCGTAGGCGGCGAACCGCGGATCCGTCCCTGCCATGTCGTCCCTCCCGCCGGGCCGGTGCTGTCCTGGCCTGCCACGCTATGGCGGCCGACGCGGCCCCCGCCACCCGGCCGACGGCTCGGGCGATGACTCGGGCGAAGGTCAGGTCGACGGGGTCGGGCCCGGCCTGAACGCTTCGGCGTGGTCGGCGACCCACCGGGAGAACGGCCTCGGCGGTACTCCGAGGATGTCGGACACCGCGGAGGTGAGGTACGCGGGCCTTCCGATCGTCGCGCCCCAGGCGTTGAGCAGCATGTCGACGGCCGGGCGCGGTGCCTTTCCGTCCATCGCGCCGCGGAACTCGTCCGGTGACAGCTCCTCGAACCTGGTCGGGCGTCCGAGGACGTTCCCGATGATCTCCACCTGCGCCGCCTGGCTCAGGGACTCGGGGCCGGTGAGGACGTAGTCGCCGCCGGCGTGTCCGTCCTCGTAGAGGGTGCGTGCCGCGACGGCCGCGATGTCACGGTCGTCGACGGGGGCGGTCTCGGCGGCGCCGTACGGCCAGCGGACCACCTCGCCGGCGCGGATGGCGGGTGCCCACCAGGCCAGGGAGTTCGATGCGAACATCCCCGGCCGGATGATCGTCGATTCGAGGCCGGTGGCCGCGATGAGTCGCTCGATCTCGGCGTGGAGCACCGCCATGGGGTTCGGCTGCCGGAAGAAGGGGTGGGGTGTCTGGTGCGGTGAGGAGAGGAGGACGACGCGCTGCGCGTGGGCGGCCAGGCGCTCGACGACTGCCGCGGCGGTCGGCGGCGGTGCGGTCCAGAGGAGGAAGACGGCGCCGACGCCCCGCAGCGCCCCGTCGAGGGAGGCGGGCACGGTGAGATCGCCGGTGACGACGTCGACGCCGGGCGGCAGCGTGGCCGCCGCTTCGGGACGACGGGTGAGGGCGCGGACCGGCACGCCCGCGGTGAGGAGTTCGTCGACGACTCCGCGCCCGATCCGGCCGGTGGCCCCGGTGACGAGCACCGGCGGCATGGGGGTTCGTGCGGTGTTTCGTGTGCTGTTCGGCTGGGTCATTGCTCCAGGAAATCGTTACTCGGTTAAAAACGCAACCTGGTCACTAATGTTATGCTGTTCAGGTGATCGAGCCGACGGGGCTGCGCGCCCGCAAGAAGGCGCGGACCCGTGACGCCATCGCCGAAGCGGCGGTCTCACTGTTCCTGGCGCACGGATTCGACCAGGTCTCGGTCAGCGACATCGCCGCCGTGGCCGAGGTCTCCAAGCCGACCCTCTTCCGGTACTTCCCCACCAAGGAGGACCTGGTCCTTCAGCGGTTCGCGGACCACCAGGGCGAGGCCGCGCGCGTCGTGCGCGACCGCCCGTCCGACGTCTCGCCGATGGCGGCACTGCACGCGCACTTCCTGGACGGCCTCGATCGGTTCGAACCCGTCACCGGCCTCAACGACCATCCCGCGGTGGTGGATTTCCACCGTCTGGTGTTCACCACGCCGAGCCTGGCGGGACGGCTCCTGCAGTACATGCTCGCGGACGAGCAGGCGCTGGCCGAGGCCCTCGACCCGGGTCCGGACGTCCAGGCACGGCTGAGGGCGGCCCAGGTGATCGCGGTCCAGCGGGTGCTCGCCCGCGCCAACTGGCAGAAGATCGCCGACGGGCGGAGCGCCCGCGACGTGCGGCCCGAGGCCGTCGCCGAGGCCGACCAGGCCTTCGCCTGCCTGCGGTAGCGGCCCGGATGCGGCCTTCGTACAAGTTCCCTCGGTGCCCGGCGACGCTGGCGGAGAGCCCCTCGGCGATCCAGAATGATCGGATGATCAGGCTTGAGACTTCCCGTTTGATCCTGCGTCGCTGGCGCGAGGAGGACGTCGCGCCCATGGCCGCCGTCAACGCCGACCCCGAGGTCATGCGGTGGATCCGTGACGGCAGTGTCCGTGACGAGCAGCAGACCCGCGACGGGATCCGGGCGTGGGAGGGGGAGTGGGAGGCACGGGGCTTCGGCCTGTTCGCCGTGGAGATCCGCTCCACCGGCGAACTGGCCGGGTTCACCGGCCTTTCGGTGCCCTCCTACCTGCCGGAGGTGCTGCCGGCGGTCGAGGTCGGCTGGCGGCTGGGACGTGCCCACTGGGGGCGGGGCCTGGCCACCGAAGCGGCCGCGGCCGCCGTACGGTTCGGCGTCGAGGAGCGGGGGCTGGAGCGGATCGTCAGCATCGCCCAGGTGGGCAACGACGCCTCCGAGCGGATCATGACCAAGCTGGGGATGCGGCTGGAGCGCGAGACCGTCAATCCCACCGGCGGCCGGCGAGTCCGGGTCTTCGCGCTGTCGGCGGACCGGTACGTCCCAACTGCCCGTTGACGGCGGGCCCGCACGGCTGCTTTCCGGGTGAACGTCCACGGCGGCCGCGCGTGCCGAGGACGTGGCGCGGGGAGCGGGCGGGCGACGATGCGGGCGTCGTGCGCCGCTCCGGCGGCGCGACCGTACGCAGGGAGAGGTGCCCATGTCCATCGAAGAGAACAAGAGGCTGGTCCGCCGGTTCTACCAGGAGGTGGACGCCGGCAACCTGGATGCCATGGACGACCTTGTCGCCGAGGACTACCAGGACCACTCGCCGCCGCCGTTCCCGGGGCTCGCCGCCGGCCGGGAGGGCTTGAAGCAGGCGTTCCGGCTGTTCTGGGAGGCCACGCCCGGAGTCCACGAGATCGAGGACCAGATCGCGGAGGGCGACAAGGTGGTGACCCGGCTGACGGGCCGTGGGATGTGCGTGGGGGACCTCCCGGGCATCCCGGCGACCGGCCGGCCGATCACGATGACGGCGACGGTGATCCACCGCATCGAGAACGGGAAGCTCGCCGAGAAGTGGTCGGACAAGGACGTCCTCGGCTTCCTCCAGCAACTGGACGTGATCCCGCCGCTCGGCGGGCCCCCGGAGTAGCCCGGTGCGCCCTCGGAACGGTTCGGGCGGTGTTCCTGGAGGCGAAGCCGGCGGCGGCGTCCACCATCTGTCGGCGGCTCGCGCAGACGCGCACACACGAGGGTGGCTTTCGCGGACGGGACGCCGCCCGCGAAGACCCACCCTCGGCAGTGCGCGCCGTGCAGGTCAGGTGATCAATGACCCGACACTTCGCCCGGTCGGTACGACGGGCTCAGCGGAAGTCGTCGGCGTGGTCGACGGCCCACTGGGCGTAGGCGTGTGCCGGGGCGCCGGTGATCTTTTCGGCGATGACGGAGGTCACGGCCGCGACACCGTCGGCGGCGGCCCACTGGCCGACGATCGCCTCGGCCACGACCGGGTGCATGGTCCTGGCGACGTCCGCGCGGGCCTGCTCGTGGGAGACGTGCTCGACCCGGATGGGACGGCCGATGGCCTCGCCGATGTGCTCGACCTGGCGTCGCAGGGTCAGGGACTCGGCCCCGTGGACGGTGTAGGCCTGGTGCGAGTGGCCCGGTTCGGTGAGGGCGGTCACCGCCAGCGCCGCGATGTCCTTCTCGTGCACCGGCGCCGACTGCGCGAGCGGATAGGGGAGGCGGACGACGTTGCCGGTGCGGATCGATTCGGCCCACCAGGTACGGGTGTTGGTTGCGAACGTCCCCGGCCGGAGGAACGTCCAGTCCAGGCCGGACCGTTGGACGGCCTGCTCGATCGTGCGGTTCAGGCGGGCGACGGGGTGGTCGGCGGCGGGGTCGAGGACGACCGCCACCGACGAGAGCAGGACCACCTGCCGGATCCCGGCCGCCGCGGCCGCCGCGGTGACCTTCTCGATGTCGTAGGGCTTCTGGGGGTCGAGCATTCCGTACAGGAACACCTTGTCGGCACCGTCGAGCGCCGCGGGCAGCGTCTCGGGACGGTCCAGGTCGGCGACGACCGCTTCGTACCCGGGGGTCGAGCCCGTGGCCGGGGTCCTGCTGACCGCTCTGACCTGCTCGCCGGCGGCCAGCAGCCCGTCGGCGACATGACGACCGACGTTGCCGCGGGCGCCGAAGACGACTGCCACCATGATGGAACCTCCTGCTTGGTGTGGACCTTGCTGTGGACGTGAAGTGCCGTACGGGAGCGGGTTGTTGCGGGCTGCGCCGCTGCGGGTCCGCCCCCGATCGCGGATCGCCGGTTGCCGGTCAGGGCCGGATGTTCTCCAGGTCCGCCAGCAGGCCGGGGTGCCGCGGCTCCCAGCCGAGCGCCTGCCGGGTGCGGGCGCTGGACGCGGGTTGGTCGGCCCGGAAGATCGGGCCGAGCGGGCCGTAGGTCTCCTCCGGCACCGACTGGACCGGCAGGCCCAGCCGTCGGCCGATGACGGCCGCGATGTCCCGCACCTCGTCTCCTTCGTCGGCCACGGCGTGCCAGGCGGTACCGGGCTCCGCCCGCTCCAGGGCGAGCCGGAAGAGGGCGGCCGCGTCGAGCGCGTGGACGGCGGGCCAGCGCTGGGTGCCGTCGCCGGGGTAGCCGGAGACGCCGCTGCGGCGCGCGATGTCGGTCAGCAGGCCGGCGAACCCGCCCGTGCCCTCGTTGTGGACCGTGCGCGGCAGACGGACGGAGGTGCTCCGGACTCCGCGCGAGGCCAGGCCGAGGATCGCCGTGACCGTGCGACCGCGGCCGCCGACCGGCCCGTCGGTCGGCACCGGGTCGGCCTCGGTGGAGGCGCGGCCCGGCACGTGGGGCGTACCCGAGACGGTGACCAGGGGGCGGTCGCTGCCGAGGAGCTCCTCGCCGAGGGCGGTGAGGGCGGCGGTCTCCTCGGCGACGTTCCGGGCGAGGGCCTCGGGGCTGCTGAAGTCGTTGCCGAAGGCCAGGTGGATCACCCCGTCGGCCTGGGCGGCGCCGGAGCGCAGCACGTCCAGGTCGGCGAGGCCTCCCCTCAGGGGCTCGGCGCCGGCCGCCTCGGCGGCCCGGGCGGAGGCGTCGGAGCGGGCGAGCGCGAGGACGGTGTGGCCGTTGCCGAGGAGTTCGGCGACGACGGCGGAGCCGATCAGACCGGTGCCGCCGGTGACGAAGACGCGCATGGGAATCCTCCCGGAAGTGATGGGACTCTTGTCCCATCACCGTAGCAGGATGATGGGACAAGAGTCCCATCGCATATGCTGATCCCATGAGTCGATGGGAACCAGGTGCGCGTGAACGCCTCGTCGTGGCCGCGGTCGACCTGTTCACGGAGCAGGGGTACGACGCCACGACGGTCGCGCAGATCGCCGAGCGCGCCGGGGTCACCAAGAGCACCTTCTTCCGGCACTTCCCCGACAAGCGCGAGCTGCTGGTCGCCGGGCAGGAGACGCTGAGCCGGCTGCTGACCGAGGGCATCGCCGAAGCGCCCGGTGACGCCAGCCCGCTGGAGGCCGTCGCCGCCGGTCTCGAGCGCGCCTCGACCGCGATGGGCCAGGCCACCCGCGAACTCGCCCCCCGCCTGAAGGCAGCCATCGCGGCCAGCGCCGAGCTCCAGGAACGCGACACCCTCAAGACCGTCAGCCTCGCGGCCGCGATGACCGCCGCGCTGGTCGCCCGCGGCGTACCCGATCCGATCGCGGCCCTCGCGGGTGAGCTGGGCGTCCTTGCCTTCAAGCGGGGGTACGCCGAATGGGCCGAGGGCGACCGGGGAGACCGGGGCGCCGAGGGTGAGCGTGGCGCCGAGGACGACGGTGGCGCAGAGCAGGAGCTCGCCGGGTACGTTCTGGCGGCCCTGGACGAACTGCGCGCGGCGAGCGCATCGCTGGGCTGACCGGAAGACCATCGTCCAGCGTCGGCGCGGCGGATGAGAAGCAGGCCTGACGGCTGCGGATTCGCGGTCGGGGCGTCCGCGAAGCTCACCCTCAGCGCCTCACGCCATGCGGTTGATCAATGACCCGACGCCTCCTCAGGCCGCGATGTCCTGGCCGATCGCCCGCAGGACGTCGGCGAGCCACACCAGGTGGTACCCCACCGCACGATCCGGCTCGGCGAGGAGGCCGGTCAGGTGCTGCCAGGACTCGGAGAGCTGACCGATCGTGAGCTCGTCCGGGGCCCGGTAGACGTCGTAGAGGCCGTCCGGAGGGACGGACCAGAAGTAGTCCTTGTCCAGGGCGAGGCTGTCGCCTGGTGTGGCGGCCTCGATGTGGCGCAGTACCAGGTCGAACGATCGGCGCAGGTCGGCAAGGGGGATGGACAGGGGTTCGTCGGCCATGGCGATCAGTATCGGGCCTGTGCGACGGCGCTCGCTCCGAGTTTTGCGGCCGCCCGGTCCGCGGATCACCACGCGGCTGCGTGAGAAGTCGGCGGAGCCGACTTCCCGTGCGCGGGGGTGGTTGGGAGCTTGGGCTGAGCACGTCGGCCGCCCGCACGGTGTGCTCGGCGCCGTGAAAGGCTGGGGCATGCCCTATCACCTGCGGTTCTTCTTCGAGTACGGCGTCGACACCCCGTTGTGGCCGGGCCCTCACAGCGCTCCCGACCTCGACAGCCCCTACGAATACCCCTGTGTCCTGGAGAAGCTGCCCATCACCCCGGCCACCCGGAACGAACTCGCCAGACTCGCCGACCTGTACCAGTCCTCCCTCGACTGGGACCACCCGGCCGGCCCCTCGCCCTGGACCCGGGACCAGCAGGAATCGTTCCGAAGCGAGGCCGACGTGGCGCTGGAGGCGCTGCGCCGCGAGCTGGGCGACGACTGGACGGTCGAGGACCGCAGGCACTGAACCCGCGCTCGCGGGCCGGGCCGTAGTCGGTGGCGAACTGCGCCGGACCGGCGGGTATCTCGGTGGCGACAGCTCGTCCGCACTGCCAGAGTGCCCTGGTGCTGAAGGAATCCGATGTACTCGAAGTGCTGGACCTGCTCAAGAGCGCAGGGGCCGCAGCCTGGGTGGACGGCGGCTGGGGTGTGGACGCCCTGATCGGGGAGACGACCCGAATCCATGCGGACCTCGACCTGGTCGTCCTGCTGGACCAGCTCGACGTGGTGCGAGACGCGCTGGCCGAGGCCGGGTTCACGGAGGTCCTGCGGGACTGGCTGCCCGCCGCGCTTGCCGTCGCGGACGGTGCCGGCCGGGAGATCGACCTGCACCCCGTCCTCGGCTCCTCCCGCGAGGGCGGGGTGCAGCTTCTCCCGGGCGGTGAACGGTTCCACTACCCGCCGCCGGTGACCGGTTGCATCGGCGGGCGCCGGGTCCCGTGTGTCGACGCGGCGACGCAGGTGCTGTGTCACCTCGGCTATGAAGCCACGGACAAGGACCGACAGGACATGGCACGGCTGCACGCCGGCACAGGAGTCGAGCTTCCCCTGGACTACATGCCTGCGCCCTGAAAGGGTCGGAACAACGACCCCGAGGTGCTGCCCCTGTTTCTACCTGCACGGCCTGTCGTCCGGGGGCTTCGTGCCCGCCCTGGAGCAGCTCCTCGGCGGCACCGCCGGCCTGTCGCCGGCCACCATGACCTGGCTGACCAAACAGTGGAGCGACGACCACGCCGACCTCCGGACCCGGGACCTGGCCGACCGGGACTACGTCTCCGTGTGGGCCGACGGCGTACACCCGGTGCCGCTGGTCCGTGCCGGCGCGCACTTCGAGAACGGCGTCCTGGTCGAGCGGCCCGAGGTGGCAGCATGAACGACATGTTCGAGGCACTTGAAGCGCTGACCGATCGCGATCCGGGCCGTCGGGACGTCGCCGCCGACGTCCTCGGCGACCTCCTGCGCGACGCCGCACTCGACGCGGACTCCGCCCGCCTGGTCGTCGAACATCTGGTCAGCGTGGCCGTCAACGAACCGGTGACCAAGGTGTGCGAGTCCGCCCTGAACTCGATCAGCGAGGCGTTCGACCACTACCGCGTGCCTCCGGCTCTCGTCGAACCGCTGGCGGCAGCCATGCCGACGATGGAACGCCAACTCCTCGTCCACACGCTCTACATCCTCGGCGCCACCCACGCCCTGCAGGCCCGGCCGCTGATCGAACCCTATCTCCCTCACCCCGACCCAGAGGTGCGCGAGGAGGCTCGGCTCGCAGCAGCCGAGATCACCGCTGTCGAGTCGGAGGGCCTCACCCGCAACTCCTGACTGTTGCTCCCGCAGAGGGGAGCCGGGCCTAGTCAGCTCGCAGGGCTTCTACGCCAACAGGCTGTTCAGGAGTCCCTATTGGCGCAGTCGGTCGCCGGCGTGGTCGCCGCCTGGCGCGCGACTTCGGGCGCCGCACCAGCAGTGCCGAGGAGGATGGTCCACCGGGCGATGGCGGTGCTCATGACCCGGTGGGTGGCTCCGGCGGACCTGGGCCGGTGGTCGGAAGGGCAAGGGGTGGAGCTGAGCGGCTGATTCGGGGCTGCGCAGGAAGTCGGCGGGTCCGACTTCCTGCGCGGGGTGGGTGGTTGGGGGTCTGGCCGTAGCGGCAGGGGGCCGGCCGTGTCCGCGGATTCACTGCGGTAGGTGCTTCGACCAGTCTCCTCCGGGGCGGTAGGCGCGGCCGTCGCCGAGCTGCCTCGTCCCGCCGGGGACGACGTCGTCGTGGTACGGGTACTGTTCCGTCACCGCCGCGAGCAGGAACTCCAGGAAGCCGCCCTCGAACAGGTCCCACTCCCGCATCGAGTGGAACTTGGCGGCGACCGGCCAGCGGTCCGGGTCCGGGCCCCGCATCAGCCAGAAGAAGTGGTCCGAGTTGGAGTTGTTGGCCCACTTCAGCAGCCCTCCCTCGGCGGGGAACAGCGGGTACGGGCACTCGTCGTGGTCCCCGTCCCGGTAGGCCTCGGCCAGCCAGGCGCAGTATCCGTAGGGATCGGTCGTGTCGTACAGGAATCCCTCGAAACCGAGCGGCTGACTGACCTGGGAACTGGGCGCCGCCGATGGTGTGTAGATGTGCAGTTCGTCGCTGATGCTGACCATCCCGTAGCGGTCGACGAACGCCCGGTAGTCCGCGGGCAGCTGGAAACCGAGCACCTCGGGCCCGAGCTCCCACGGGACCGGGACGACTCCGCCCGCGGGCGGCGGCCCGATGACCGCGCCGAGCCGGTCCAGTGTCTCCTCGATGTCCACGTCCACTCCCGTCAGGCGTTCGTTCCCGCCGGAGGCTATCCGCTGCCGGTGACACCGGAGGCGGGCGGCCCCACTTCCCTGCCCAGCCGACCAGCGGGCCGTCAAGGCGAGCCGCCGGTCCGTGGGGTTCGTCTCGGGGGCGAGTCCTGGAGTGGCCGACCGGGCGGTCCGGCGCGAACCGGTGTGAACCGGCGCGGTCCGGCGCGAAACGGCGCGGGCGTCGGGGCCGGGCGCCGGACGGTTACGGTTCGGGGCCCGAACCGGCGCACGTCCTCGCTATGCTCTGTACTCGACCTGACGTTCCGTCACCATCCAACTGCGTAAGGGTTTCGCATGGACTCGAGTTCCGCACCGAACAGGCTCGTCGGCGGACGGTTCAGGCTGGTGAGAGCTCTGGCGGCCGGGGGCATGGGCCAGGTCTGGGAGGCCAGGGACGAACTGCTGGACATCGAGGTCGCGGTGAAGGAGGTCCGTTGGGAGGAGGAGGACCTCTCCGAGGACGAGCACGAGCAGGCCATCGCCCGGGCCATGGCGGAAGCCCGCCACGCGGCCGCGCTCCGCGACCACCCCAACATCGTCACGGTGCACGACGTGGTGGTGGAGGACGGCGGCCCGTGGATGGTGATGCGGCTGGTCCGCGGCCGTTCGCTGGCACAGGTGCTCCGGGCCGACGGGCCGTTGGGGCCGGAGCGGGCCGCCGAGGTGGCCGTCGGGGTGCTGCGGGCGCTGGCCGCTGCGCACCGGGTGGGCATCCTCCACCGCGACGTGAAGCCGTCGAACATCATGCTGGCCGACGACGGCGGGGTGCTGCTGGCCGACTTCGGCATCGCCAAGAACCACGCGGGCACCGTGCTGACCACCACCGGGTCCCTGGTCGGGACGCTGGACTACATCGCCCCGGAGCGGCTGGCCCACGAGCCGGACACCCCGGCCGTCGACCTGTTCAGCCTCGGCGCGACGCTGTACGAGGCCGTCGAGGGGGTGTCGCCGTTCCGGCGGGAGACGACCGCGATGACGATCGCCGCCGTCGCGCTCGCCCTCGTCCCGCCGCCTCAACGGGCGGGCAGGCTGACGCCGTTGATCACCGCGCTGCTCTCCCGGGACCCGGCCGGTCGGCCCGACGCGGCGGCGGGGCTGGCCATGCTCGACGGCCCCGGACCGGCGGTCGGGGGCGCCGGTCCGCAGCACGACCCCGTAGCGGCGGAACCGACCGGCGGACCGGCGGTCGCTGCCACGCCCACCGAGCCCGACCTCCCGGTCTCTCCTCCGGTCACCCCTCCCGCGTCGGCGACGCCGACGCCGACATCGACGGCAGCACCGACGCCGACACCGACACCGACGGCGACAGCCACACCGACCGTGCCCCGCCCCGGACGGCTGCGGGAGCCCCGGACCCGGATCGCGCTGGCCACCGCGGTCGCCGTCGTCTGCGCGTCGGTCCTGTCCTGGGCCCTGCTCCGGAGCGATGACGACGCCGCCCGCGGCGCCGGCGCCGCGGCTTCCTCGCCCGCCCGGGACACCGGGGCCCCCTCGGCCTCTTCCGCCCCCTTGCCCCCCGCGACATCCTCGGCCTCCTCACCCGCCCAGGACGCCGCCATGACGGCCACGGCGACGCCCGGGAACGCGGCCGGTCCGGCGGTGTCCGACGACCAGCACCTCCGTGTCTTCACGGCGTACAAGGACCAGCAGCTCCTGGAGAGCTACGTGGACCTCGGCAACGAGGCGGCGAAGCTCCGGCAGAGCCCGAACCCGGGCCAGGTCAGGGTGGTGGACTACGCACTCAGGTCCGAAGACTCCAACATCCCCCAGGTGCTGGCCGGCACCCGCCCGGTGGCGGTGCTCGACAAGGGCATCGTCCGGGTGTTTGTCGTGAACTCCGTGAACAAGCACCTGGTGGAGGCCCGGTTGGAACCCAACAAGGACTGGCAGGCCACCGACCTCGGTGATCAGGAGGTCCGGAGCACTCCGACCGCGGCGGTACTGGACGGGAAGGTCAACGTGTTCACCGTCGGCGTGGACAACCACCTGCGGCGGTCCTACCTGGACGACTCGGGCTGGGGCAGGCAGGACCTGCACGACGACCTCGGGCTCCTGGGCGCGGGGCAGCTGCCCGCCGCGCCGGTCGCCGCCGGCACCGCGCCGGTGGCGGTGGTGGAGGGGGATTTGGTCAGGGTGTACACGATCACGAAGGACCAGCAGCTCCAGGAGTCGTCGCTGAGGATCGGCGAGAAGTGGAACATCTTCACCATGACCGGCGTGCCGGCGTCCGTCATGACGCCGAGCGCGGTGGTGCACGACGGGGTGACGAGCGTCTTCACCGTCAACAGCGGCGACGGCCATCTCTCGGAGGCCCGGCTGACGCCTCCGGGGACGTCGGCGGGCGGCACGCAGGATGCAGGGTGGCGACTCCACGACCTGACCAAGGACTTCCGGGTGCCGGTGCCACGCTCCGCCCCGGCGGCCCTGGTGCACGGCGGGACCACCAGCCTCTTCCTGGTCGACGGGAACGGCCTGCTGACCGAGACGAAGGCGGCGGGCGACGGGTGGACGCCACAGGCCTCCCTGGCGAACGCCGGTGTTCAGCAGGTGGCCGACGGCTTCGAGCCGGCGGTGGTGGATCACGGCGGCGTCACCCGTGTCTACACGGCCCGCCGGAGCGACGGGGAGCTCCAGGAGACCGCGTTGCGGAACGGCACGTGGAGCACCGAGGTCGTGGAGTGAGCGGGGCGGCCCGGACGGAGCCGGCCGTCCGGGCCGCCGGTCTTCCGCCACGTCCATGGACGCAGCGATCGCCCCTGCGACCAGCACGTGCTGTACGGGAGGGGTCGGCAGAGCGGGTCCCCGCACCAGGCGGCTGAGTGAGAAGTCGGCGGGTCCGACTTCCTGTGCGGGGCGGGTGGTTGGGAGCCCTCGCAGATCAGGAGGGATCGACGCCCGCGTACTCCAGCGGCGGCGCGATCGCCTGGGCGTCCGCGCCTTCGCCCACCCACAGGCCGATCAGGAACGCCGCCGTCGCCTCCAGGAGGCCCGCCCGGTCGAGCCCGCCGCCGTTGAGCGGTACGCAGCCGAGGTCGCGAACGAGGTGTCCGACGGTGTCGAGGGCCGGCGCGTCGTCGCCGCAGAGCGGCACCGCGAGGGGGCGTCCGCCGAAGACGGTCGGGGTCCTGCGCCACACGCTCTCGTGGCAGAGGTTGAACGCCTTGACCACGGACGCGCCAGGCGCCGCGGCCGCGATGCGCTCGGCGGCCGACGGCCCGCCATGGGTCTCCAGGACGAAACCCGGGGCGATCGGGTTGGTGCAGTCGACCAGCGTCCTTCCCCGCGCGGCGTCGGCCAGGCCGGAGACCACGCCGATCGCCGCCGCGTACGGCACGGCCAGCAGCACCGCGTCCAGGCCGTGTTCGACCGCGTCCCGCGGAGTCCCCGCCCGTCCGCCGATCTGGTCGGCGAGGGCGGCGGCGCGGCCCGTGTCCCGTCCACCCACCAGCACGTCGTGCCCGGCCCCCGCCCACCGGGTACCCAGCACCCGCGCCATTGCGCCGGTACCGATGATTCCGATCCTCATCATGACCAACCTCCTTGTGACGACCTGCCAGTCGGAACAGGGAGACAGTAGGAAAGTCCTGGGGCACCATCTGGTAAGTGATCCCTGACCACGGCTTCCTCGCCGACTGCCGAGCCCGGCTCGCCTTCGACCTGCTCGCCAACACCTGGAACGCCGTCCTGGTGTGGGCGCTGCGCGACGGGCCCTCGCGGCCCGGCGAACTGCGCGAGCGGATCGGCGGGATCAGCCCCAAAGTCCTCACGGAGACGCTGCGCCGGCTCCAGTCCGACGGGTTGGTGGAACGCCGCGCGTACGCCGGGTCGCCGCCGCGCGTGGAGTACACCCTCACCGGGTTGGGGCGGACACTCCTGGAACCGATCGAGGCGTTCGGCGCCTGGGCCTTCGAACACGGCGAGGACGTGATGGCGGCCCGGGACCGGGCGGAGGCAACCGGGCACGCTCGCGACTGACGCCGATCACGACGTCACAACCGGAGCGCTGAGCGGCTCCGCCGAAGCCCGCTGCCGATCCGAACCTGCGGTACGAACCCGGCCGCCCCTGGTGAACGGGGTCTGGGGGCGCCCGTCTCGAAGTCGGGTGTGAGCTTGTGGCAAGATCGCGGGATGCTGCGACTCACCGATTTCATCATCGACTGCCCGGACACGATGAAGCTGGCGGCTTTCTACTCCGAGGTGACGGGCCGTCCGATCAAGGAAGGCAGCTCGGCGGACTGGGCCGGCATCCAGTTCGGCGAGATCGAGCTGGCATTCATCCGGGTGGACGACTACCGCGCTCCGCAGTGGCCCGACAGCGAGCACCCCAAGCAGTTCCACCTCGACTTCGAAGTGGACGAGATCGAGCCCGAGCAGCGCCGCGTCCTCGACCTCGGCGCGACGCTGAGGCAGGACTTCATCGGCCCCAACGGCTACGGCTGGCAGGTCTACACCGACCCGATCGGCCACCCCTTCTGCCTGTGCCGCAACAAGGGCGTCATCTGGACCGACCAGGGCCCGGTCTGGCCCGAGCGCGGCTGACGCGGCCTTGGTGAAGTCGGCTGCTGATCCTTTGACATGACGACGATCCTGCGGCACCCCCGACCTGGGTTCATGTGGGATTGGTGGGCAGTGGACGCCCACGGTTTCCTCGTGCAGTTCAGTTGCGGGCCCGCACCTGAGCATCTACTGGTGCATGTAGACCGTGTCGACGCTGCGGCTGCATGGGCCGAGGAGAACCGTCCCGCATGGTTCAGCCTCGCCCCCTCATCGCTTCACGCCTTCAGCTGCGACGGCGAGCTACCGGTCTACACCCGCGACAGCGTCCCGGACTCCCCGCTGCGACTGTCCGACGCCCCGGCAGCCGTCGCGGAGGTCGCGGCCCTGGTTGAACTGCACAGAGCAGTGGGAGACGCCTGGACGGTCTACCTCGACGAGGGATGGGTCTAGGCGGCCCGGCTGGAGTCACCTGGCCGACCGGATGACGATGGAGCAGGGCGGTGAAGACCCTCTCCCATGTGCCGTCGGCGGCCCACTTCCGCAGCGGTTGTGGGCGCCCTTCCACGAGCCGAAGCGCTCAGGCAGATCCATCCACGGCACCCCGGTGCGGTACTTGAAGGCGATCGCGCCGATCACCTGCCGGTGATCACGCCACTGCCCTCCCCGCCGAGGTGTCGGATCCGGCGGCAACGGCTCGATCCTTGCCCACTGGGTGTCAGTCAATGACGCACACCTCAACCAGCGATCGGATGATCCGAAGGAACGGCCTAGGTTCGGGCGGCTCGGGCGCGGCAGTGGGCGAGGGCGTACTTGATGCGGGTCTCGGAGTGGTGGGTGGTGGTGAGGAGTTCGCCGGCCGTGACGAGGGTGGCCCAGTACAGGGCGGGGTCGCCGGTACGGGGCATGGGGCGGGCGGCGGTGAGGGAGAGGTACGCGGTGGTCAGGTTGCCGGTGGTGAACCAGCGCTGGAGACCGTGCTGGTGGCCGGGGCGGATGCCGCCCATGGCATCGACGGCGGTGATGAAGAGGTCGACGACGGCGAGTTCGGTGTCGGTGAGCGACTTGGGGATGTCGAAGACGCCGAGGGCTTCGAGGAGTTCGCCGGTGTCGGTCTCGGAGTCGGGGCGGGGGTCGGCGAGGAGGGCGTCGTAGCAGTCGTTGAGGCGGCGGGTGGTCTCGGCGAGGGGGATCGACAGGGCGAGGCAGACGGCGCGGGCGGAGGGGAGGGGCTTGCGGGTGCGGCGGGCGAGGAGGGCGTAGGTGTCGGCGGGGGTCCGGCCGCGGGAGAGGGCGTGGCGGGCCAGGGTCGTGAGGTGCATGGGGGTTCGGGCTTTCAGGCGGTGGCGAGGGCGGAGACGGGGGCCGGGGCGATGAGCACCCAGACGAACTTGCCGATGTCGTCGGGTCGGGAGGTGCAGCCCCAGCGTTCGGCGAGTTCGTCGACGAGGAACAGGCCGCGCCCGTGCTCGTCGGAGGGGGTGGGGGCGTGGAGGGACGGGCGGCCGCTGCCGGCGTCGTGGACTTCCAGCCGGAGGCGGGAGTTGACGAGGGTGAAGCGGATCTCGATGTGGCGGTCGTCGGGGGCGTCGGAGTGCTGGACGGCGTTGGCGAAGAGCTCACCGAGGAGGAGCTCGGCGGTGTCGGCGTAGCGGTCGCCGGAGGGCAGGCCCGCGAGATAGGCCCGGAGCAAGTACCTCGCCAGGGGCGTGGATTCGATGCAGGAGTCGAGACGCGCGACGAAGGCACGGGGCCGGCGGGACATGAGCATGGGGGAGCACCTCATGGGGGCGGAGGGGGCGTGAAGGGGGGCGTGCGATGTAACGCTACGCATGCAATAGATTGCGTTCTGGCATCAATGATGGGGGTGCCGGAGTTACGGTTGCGACCAAAACACTGTGTGGAGATCTGAAACACCTGAGGGGGAAACACATGGCACATCGGCGCCTTGGGCTCGAGCCGACGGCGAACCCGGCGGAGATGTTCGGCGAAGCGCTCCGCTTCGCGCGTGAGCGAGCCGGCTACACCCAGGGGCAGTTGGGCAAGCTGCTGCACCTCGACCGTACGGTGATCACCCGGTTCGAGGGTGGTAGAAGGCCGATGGATCGGGAGACCGTCGAGAAGGCTGACGGGATCCTGGCCATGGGGGGCTTGCTGGTCCGGCTCTGGGAGCGGGTGGACTGGCAGGCGGACATCGAAACCCCGGACTGGTTCGAGAAGTTCATGGAACTGGAGGACGAGGCGCTGGCGATTCGGGTGCTTCAGTTCAACCGGATCAATGGCCTCTTGCAGTGCGAAGAGTACGTTCGCGCGATGATCAACACCGGAAATGCGCGCAACAACCCGAAGCGGTACGCCGAGCTGGTCGAGACCCGATTGAAGCGGCAGGGTCGTTTCTTGGTTACTGAGGGACCGACGCTCATGGTGGTGCTCGATGAGAGTGCCATCCGTACTGTCATCGGCGGCCCGGGCGTGATGCGACGGCAGATGGAACACCTGCTCGCGGTGACCGAGCGCTCGAACATCGTTGTCGAGGTGATGCCGTTCGGCAGCCCGCCGGCGACAACGCCAGCGACGTCCATGGTGCTCATGCTGATGCCGGACGGGAAGGAGTGGGTGTACTCGGAGAGCCTGTATCGCGGGCACTTCAGCGACGCGCCGTCGGTTGTCGAGGAGTCCAGGCGAGACTTCGACATGGTGCGTACCGGTGTACTCTCGCCAGGGGATACCCGAGCCCTGATCGTCGATGCGATGGAGGAGTACCGCTTTGCTGAACGTCGATCTCAAGAGGGCGGCCTGGCGCAAGAGCAGCTACAGCGGGGGCGACGGGGCCGAGTGCATCGAAGTGGCCCCTGGCTTCCTGTCCGGCGTCGTCCCGGTGCGTGACTCCAAGGACTCTCATGGCCCGGCCCTCGTTTTCCGGGCTGCCGCTTGGGAAGCCTTCGTGGTGGCTGTCCGTTCGGGCGAGTTTCCGGCGTAGACCTCTTCAGGGAGCTGGCTGTGTTGATCTGGCGCAAGAGCAGCTACAGCGGGGACGACGGGGCCGAGTGCATCGAGGTGGCCCTTGGCTTCCTGTCCGGCGCCGTCCCGGTGCGTGACTCCAAGGACCCGCACGGCCCGGCCCTCGTCTTCCCGTCCGCCGCCTGGGACTCCTTCATCGCCGCGATTCAGGAGGGTGAGTTCCCTGCATGAGTCTGGTCTGGCGCAAGAGCAGCTACAGCGGGGGCAACGGCGGCGACTGCATCGAGGTGGCCCCCGGATTCCCCGGCCTCGTCCCCGTGCGTGACTCCAAGGACCCCCTTGGCCCGGCGCTCGTCTTCCCGTCCGCCGCCTGGAAGTCGTTCATCGCCGTGATCCGGTCCGGGGACTTCCCTGCGTGAGCCCGCTGCGGCGCCTCCGGGGGCTGTCGGGGTCGGGGCCCTGCCCGTTGTCACACCGCTGGTGTCAACCACCAGATGACAAATGGGAGTTAGTGAAAGCTTCCAATGAGGTCGCGGAGGTTGCCATCCCGTGCTGCCTCACATCCGGGCTTTCAGCGCGTCGACCTCGCAGCCCAGCGCGAAGGGGTCGAAGCCGTGCTCGATCAGCCAGCGGACCGCCAGCAGGCTCCGCAGCGACCACCACGCGTGGATCACGTCGAGGTCGACGTCGACATCGGTGCCGTAGCCGGCGATGACGTCGGCGAGGTGCTCCTCGTGGCCGAGCGTGAAGGTGGCGAGGTCGTACAGGGCGTCGCCCTGCCCGGCCTCGGACCAGTCGATGATGCCCGTGACCTCGTCGCCGTCGACGAAGACGTGCGCGATCTGCAGGTCGCCGTGGGTGAACGCCGGGGTCCACGGCCGGAAGGCGGCCTCGGCGACCCGGCGGTTGCGGGTGACCAGGTCGACGGGCAGGATGCCGTTCGTCACCAACACTCCGCACTCCTCGTCGAGTTCAGCCTCCAGCGCGGCGACGCTCCGGCCCGCCCGGCCGGGCCGGAGCGGCAGCGGCGCGTCGTGCAGCTTCCGGATGGCGGCGCCCGCCGCCGCCCACGCGGCCGGTGACCCGGTCGCCGGCCCGCCGAGGCGCCCGAGCGTCGTCCCGGGGACCGCGGCGAGCGCGAGTACGGGCGGCTTGCGCCACAGCACCTCGGGCGTCGGGACCGGCGCGAGGGACATCGCCTCGACCTCGCGGTCGATGCGCGCCTGATCGGCGTCCACCTTCAGGAACACGTCGCCGACGCGCAGGGTCGCGCGTTCGGAATGGGCGACGACGACTTCGACCTCATCCATGGGCGACCAGTATTCCGGGGATCACCGCCGCCGTCGCCGGATTTACCGCGTGTGATCCGCCAACACCCGCCCTGTTGGCCCAGTGTGACGCGCTGTCCGGAAGCTGCTCCGGACAGCGCATGCGGGCCGGGCCTCGATCCCTATCAGCCCGTCGCGAGCGCGAACACGATCAACGCCAGGAACAGCGCCGGCAGTGCCGCGATGCCCAGAAACACGTAAGCGGCCCGCTTGGCGGAAGGCGTGCCGTGCTCCCTCAGAGCGGCGAAGCAGACCAGCGCCACCGCGACCACCGGCACCGACCAGAACACGACGAACATCCCATCCGGCATCTCCACCCCTTGCCGCGCCGTTGCAGGGCGATCGTAGTGCGATCCTGCCGGGGTGGCATCCGGTGCCGGAGCCCGTCCGGGCCATCATGACGCGAGTACCCTCGCCATGGACCAGTCACGCTACGGCGCCCGGCAGGTCCTGGGTGATCGATTCCAAGGGGTTCGGAGGCCTCTATGGCCTGTGTGAGCCCCCGACGAGCCGGGACGGCCGGTCGATCTTCGGATCGACCGGCCGTTTCGTTCTCCGTGGACGCCGGTCAGGTGGCGACGACGGTGGCCGCGGCCCCGCCGCGGTCGAGCTCGGCGTCGTAGATGTGCACGACCACGTTCACCGAGGACCTGATCCAGGTGTCACCGGGCGAGGTGACGCCCACCGGGATGGTCACGGTCTCCCCGCCGGTGCAGGGGAGCTGGACCGAGCCGACGCCCGACACGGCGGATTGCGTGGCCTGGACGGTGATCTTGACCCAGTCGAATATCGGGAGGCACCGGTAGGTGACGGAGACGTTCAGCGTCCGCCCGGCATCCGCGACGGTGGCGCCGTTGACGCCTATGGAGAGTCCTCCGGCGCTCGCGGGCGCGGCTGCGAGGACCGTGCTCGCCATGGCAAGGGCGGGGACGGCCAGGAAGCGGGCGAACCTGGTACGGGTAGGTGCGCTCATGACAACCTTCTCTCCGGCAGTGGCAACGGACGGGATGGGGGTGATCCAGGGGAGCTTCCGAGCCCACCATGCTGCGGTTCGCCACTGACCTGGGAGCCAGAAGAGTTGTGGATGTCCGGAATGACACCGCGATGTGGCGTGGAGCCGCCCACAAGCTCAGGATGACTCGATGAACGTCCGTTGCTCGTCGGCGAGTTGATCACGGCATCAGACGGCCTGAGCCTCGATCGGTGCGGCCGACCTGGCGGCCTGCTCGATCTTCGCGAAGTAGGCCGCACGGGCTTGCCCGTCGATCTGCTTCGCGTGTTCGGGGCGCATGCCGGTCCGGCCGTCGAGGCTCTCGCGGAGGATGTCGGCGTGCCCGGCATGGCGGTTGGACTCGCCGAGGACATGGACCATGACGGCGAACAGGTTCGTGCCGGCATGAGGCTCCGGCCACCACGGCACGTGGCCCGGTGCGTCGAGGGGGAGTTCGTTGATCGTCGCGTCCGAGAGTTCCCATGTGCGCTGGTAGAACCCGGTGATCTGATCGAGGGTCTCGTCCTCGGTCGCCCACAGATCGCCGCCGTCGGAGTCCTGCCACCGGGGCAGCGGTTCCGGGGAAGGGCGGTCGAAGACCTCGCCGAAGTACCTGGCCTCGACGGTGGCCACGTGTTTGACCAGGCCGAGGAGGTTGGTCCCGGACGCTGTCAGAGGTCGGCGGGCGTCGTATTCGGACAGGCCGTCGAGTTTCCAGAGCAGTGCCTCGCGGTCCCGCCGCAGTCGCCCGTGCAGGTTGTCCTTCGCGAATTCATCGATCATGCGCCATGAGGCTGCCATGGACTGCTCGTGGCCTCAAGATCCCGTACGCCCGGCAGCGCCGTGGCCTGGCCCTGGCCGCGGCCCTGACCTGCTGCAAGAAGCCGGCGAGACGTGCCACCTGAGACAATGTCCGTACATGCGGGACGGTCGCCGAACAGGCGGCGCGGAACGGCCGAGCTCGTCACCGTCATCGGCAAGCTCTCGGTCGACGACTCGGTCATCAACTACAGCGACACCTTCGTACTGGCGTACGTCGGAAAGGGTCTCGCCATCACCCAGCACATCTTCCGCACCGTCACGGCCTGAGACGACGCGCGGCGGACGACGAGCCGGCGGGGCCCGGCCCGCCCCGGCTACCCCCCGCTGACGTACACCGTCAGCGGGAGCGACCTGCTGCCGCCCGTCTGACCCTGAGGGGAGCATCGGGGGCGAGTCGGTCGGCGAGTCGTCGGCGGGGGCGGAAACCGGGTGTCGGCGTGGCGATGAGTTTTCCGGCCCCGGAAGGTCTACATCTCGACCGGGACGACCACCTCACCCCCCACCGGGAGCACAGACATGGGCCTCATCCAGATCGAACTGTTCGCGACCCTCGACCTCGTCGGGCAGGCGCCCGGCGGACCTGACGAGGACCCGGAGGGGTTCCCGTACGGCGGCTGGCAGGCACCCCTGCTGAACGAGGTCACCGGCGCGCAGATCCTCGCCGCGTACGAGGGCACGGACGCCCTCCTGCTCGGCCGGCGGACGTACGACCTCTTCGCCTCGTACTGGCCGCAGCAGAAGGAGGGCGAGATCGCCGAACTCTTCAACCGCGTCCCGAAGTACGTGGCCTCCCGGGGCACCCCCGACCTCCCGTGGGCCGGATCCACGCTGCTCGGCCCGGACCTGGCCGGCGCGGTGCGCGCAGTCCGCGACCGGCACCGGAACGTGAAGGTCGTCGGGAGCCTGAACCTGGTGCAGACCCTCCTGCGCGAGAAGCTCTTCGACCGGCTCGACCTGTGGGTGCACCCCATCGTGCTCGGCGTCGGGAAGAAGGTCTTCGACGACGGCGCGGTGCCCACCAACCTCACGCTCCTCGAACCGCCGGTGGCGGGTGCGCAGGGCACCGTCTACCTGCGCTACGGGCTCGCGGACGGCACGCCGAGGACCGGCGACATGAGCCTGCCCGACCGGGGCCTCGGGCACGACGACGACGCTCGGTGACCCGGGATGGCCACCGTCTCCGTCAACGGGACCGCCCTGGGCGTCGAGTCGTTCGGTGACGTCGACGCGCCGCTCGTCCTGCTCGCGGGCGGGCCGACGATGCTCTCCTGGCCCGACGCGCTCTGCGAACGCCTCGCCGCCGGCGGGCGCCGCGCCGTGCGCTACGACCTGCGCGACAGCGGGGAGTCGACGACGACGGACCCGCGGGCACCCGGCTACACCCTGCGCGACCTCGCCGCCGACGCGGCGGCCCTCGCCCACGCCCTCGGCGGGGCGCCCGCGCACCTCGCCGGGACCGGCGTCAGCGGGATGGTCGCCCAGGTCGCCGCGCTCGACCACCCGGGCGCGTTCTCCGCGCTCACCCTGGTCAACACCCGCGCCGTCGCCCCCGGCCCGCCCGACGACGACCTCCCCGACCACGACCGGGCGACGATGAGCCGCCTGTTCGCCCGCCCGGCGCCCGACTGGAGCGACCGCGCGGCGGTCGCGGAGTTCGCCGCCACCGGCGCGGAGATCCTCGGCGACGACCCGATCACGGCCCGCGCCGTCGCCGCGCGTATCTGGGACCGCACGCCCGGCACCGCGCCCCCGGTCCAGACGGCCAACCACCTGGGCACCGTGTTCGCCGGGCTGGACTGCACACCCCGCTGGCGAGAGCGCCTGCCCGGGATCGGGGTACCCACCCTCGTCGTCCACGGCCGCCGCAACCGGTTCTTCCCCGTCGGCAACGGCGAGGCGATCGCGCGCGCCGTCCCCGGGGCGCGACTGCTCGTCCTCGACGGGGGTGCCACCGCGATCCCCGACGCGGCGGTCGGCGCGGTCGCCGAGGCGATGCTCGCGCTCGGATAGCGGGTAGCGGGTAGCGGACGGCGGTTGGTGGGCGGTGCCCCCGCGGAGCGGCTGCGCCAGGCGCGGGAGGGGACCGGCGGGCCGATCGGCCGAGGCGGGCCGGAGGATCCGTACGGGCGCGCGTGGACGGCGGGCGCCGGAGCGATCATCCCGGGCGGAAGGGCGGGATGACGGCCCGTCGGGGGTGCTAGAACCGTCGACGGCTGTGAACGCCCACCGGCGAACGCCGCCCCCCGTACCGTGCAACTCCTCGACGAGGGAGATTCCCAATGATGTTGTCAAGCCAGGGCGGTGACGCCTCGTGACTGCCTTACTGCGCTGGGGCGGCGTTCTTGGGCGCAACTGCATCGA
>NZ_JBIAXP010000021.1:0-198378 GCF_042896795.1 Kitasatospora sp. NPDC001261 | reverse complement strand
GGAGCGGGAGCGAGGGCGGAGCGGGAGCGAGGGCGGAGCGGGAGCGAGGGCGGAGCGGGAGCGAGGGCGGAGCGGGAGCGAGGGCGGAGCGGGAGCGAGGGCGCTTGATCAGTTGGGGCGGGTGGTGGCGGTGGACTGGGTGGGGTGCAGTTGGGCGTGGAGCTGGAGAGCATGGTCGAGGGTGATGGCGCCGAGCTTGTGGCGGGCGCGGGTGACGCGGCTGCGGACGGTGGTGCTGCGGGTGTGCTGTCGGCGGGCGATGTCGGGGATGGTGTAGCCCGCGGCGAGGTAGCGGAGGGCGGTGTCCTCGGCGGAGGTGAGGGGCCGGCTGATCGGGGCGTTGCTCACGGTGCTCTCCTTTGGCGGGTGCGGTGGGTCGCTGGCGGCAGTTGGCCCGGCGTCGGTCCTGCTGGGTCGCCGGATTGCTCCGGGGCTGGCGGGTCGGGCGGTTGGCGGCGGCAGCGCCGGACGGCGGCCGTGCCGGCCGCCAGCAGTCCGGCCGCGACCAAGTTGCCGCCGACGTCGTGCATCAGGAAGTCGAAGATCGTGTGGGTCAGCACGCGCTTGACGATGCCCTGGTGCCGGCCGGTGCGGCAGGTCGGTCGATGGAGTTGGACGGGGCTCTGCGAGTTGGCACGTTCTGGGATGATCGGCGCTGGTCCTGGACGGATTTGGACGACGTGAGGGAGCGCGGTCGATGGGGCGAGCTGGGGTGCTTCGGGTTCCCGACCTTCCGCCTGACCGGCCGGAGCACCGGCGGCTGCTGGCGGAGCTGCGGGGGCTGCACGTGCGGGCGGGCGCGCCGTCGCTCAGCGACTTGGCGAGGGCCGTGGTGCCCGCTGCGCTCTCGCGGTCCACGGTGGAGTCGGTGCTCTGCGGTAGTCGGCTGTTGCGTCGCGATGCCGTGTTCGCAGTCGTCCGGGTGCTGGCGGACCGGACCCGGGGGACCGGGGTTGAGGCGGAGCTCGATCGGTTTGACGTGCTGTGGCGGGCGGCCTGGCTGGAGGCGCACCCGATCGACCCCTTGCGGCCGGCGCTTCGGGCGTTCAGGGCGCCGGTGGGGAAGGGCGACTTCATCGTGCGGAGGGCCCGGGAGCAGATGCGCCCGCTCGGGCTGGAGCCGATCGCGGCGATCGTGCGCGAGGACGGCGTGCTGGTGGACTCCGTGGACGCCAGGTGTGTTCACTGCGGGCGGGTGCTGCGGCTGCCCGCACGTGCTGCTCAGCTGAGTCCGCGGTGGGCACGGCGCCCGTGCTGTACTGCGGTGCCGGCGGTGTAGTCCGCGATGGGGTAGCGCAGAAGGGCGGTCCCGCCGGGGATGAAGGGCTGGCCTACGAGTCCAGGGCGGTGACGCCCGACCGGTGCCCCTGGGGTTCGCGGCTCAGTGACCGCCCTTGGGCATCTCGCAGCCGCCCTCCTGGTAGTAGCCGTGCGCCTCGATCTCCAGCCGCCCGCTCTGGTAGGCGATGCCCTCGATGCACGGCCCCGCGCCCGGCACCTCCAGCACGAAGCCGGCCGGGCTGGTGCCGTCGGCGATGACCTTGATGGTGTTCATGGGGTAGCCGAGGTTCTCCAGCACCTGCCGGGTCTGGGCTCCGTCCTTGCCTCCGGCGAGCGCGGTGGTGATCCGGGCCGCGTGTGCGTCGCCGCGGCACTGGGCAGTGGCGCTGAGCGGCAGGGTTTGCTTGAAGAAGTTGTTCTCCGCGTGCTTGGCGGTCTCCGGGTCCAGTGCGGGCGCCCCGGCGGACGGGGTGGCGTCAGCCACTGTGGCGCAGGCCTGGGCGACCTGGGGGTAGCGCCCGTCGTGCTCAGCCATCGCCTGCCGGTACCGCTCGGCGGCGTCCTTGCGTGCCTGCTCGGCCTGCGCGGACCGGCTCGCCTCCGCGGACCGGCTCGCCTCTGTGGCCGTGGGCGCCTGACCGGCTTCGGCCCCGGTCTGCACGGTGCCGCAGCCGGTGAGCACCAGTAGCGCGGCGGTGGCGGTGAGCAGCAGTGGGCGGTTCATCCGGTTCTCTTCCCGTACTTGAACGAAAGGCCGTGCGTATACGGATGCATGGCCGTCGACCATGATGCCCCACCGGCGGGCCGGCGCGGGTTGCCGGTAGTGCGTCCGTGAGCAGGTTGCCGTCGGTGGGAAGGGCAGGTTCATCGTGCGGTGGGCGCGCGGGCAGGTGCGGCTGCTACACCGGGGTACTGGCGGCGCGGCACGGCACGGCTGAGGATCGTCACCGGTATGGCTGCTTCGTGGCGAGCGCCGTGGGCGGCATCCTGGCTCGATGGGCGAGCGAGGGCGTGGGCGGGTGCGGGTTGGTCGGGGGTTGGCCCGGCGAAGGGTCTCGGGGTCGGTGCGGCCGGCCGGCCCGGTGGAGTGGCGCGGTGCCGTCGGTGTGCTGGTCGATGTTGGGTGTTGCGAGGCCGAGCGGGTGCGCGAGGTGCTGCCCGGCGGAACGGTGGCGTTCCTCCTCCGGCACGCGCTGCGGTGTCCGGTGTGGTCGGCCCGGTGATGGTCGGGCGCCCGTGACCCGGGCGGCTGCGGCCGGGGTCCGGGATGACCGCGGGAGCGATCTACTGACTGTGTGTTCGTATTCGATTCTCTGGTTCGCTGCGAGAGTCCGCAGCTCATAGCTCCAGGGCACTGCTGGTGATCATTTTTTGACGATTTAGGATCGCCGCTATGACTTCCTCTACGAACGAACAGAACCTCAGCCGCAAGCTCAAGCTTCGCGAGCGTCACAAGCAGCAGGCATCGGCCGCGGACGCGATCGACACCGCCGAGAAGAAGGTGGCTGCGGCCAAGCTGGACATGGCTAAGGCCGTGCAACAGGCTGTCGATGCGTTCGGCAGCCAGCAGGCGGTCGAGGAGCAGCTCGAGATATCGGTGAAGGAGCAGCGGGAGTACCTCGAACTCTTGGCGGCGGTCGAGAGTGACGGCAAGGGCAAGAGCTCTGCGCCTGCGGCCGCGGCAGCCAAGGGAGCGGCGGCTCCGGCGGCGGCGTAGGGCACCGCACGCTGCAGCTGGCGCTCGGCGCGGTGTACGACGAAGAGCGGTCCTCCCTACTACGGGAGGACCGCTCTTCGTCGTTTGCGGGTGCCGGCCGTCAGGTGCGGTCGGTCAGGGTGCCGCGCGGACGGCGTGGGGCGTTGCGGCGCCGCTCGATCCAGGCCTTGACCTCGGCCTCGTCCCGGGTGTTGCTCTCGTCCGGTGCGGGGAACGGGTCCTCGCTGTTCGCCGCGGTGAAGGTCTTGGCGTAGTACTTCACCATGTCCCGGGAGATGCCGACCGCGTCGGCGAGCGCGGCCGGGCGGTGCCGGCCCCCGCTGGGGCGCCACCGGCGGCCCTCGGGGACGTGCTCCTCGATGTCCCGCAGCAGCCGGGCGGCTGAGTCGGGGCTCTTGAGACCGAGCCGTTCGGCGAGGGTCTCGGGGCTGACGGTCTGGTCCTGCTGGTCGGCCTCCAGGACGATGTCGAGCGCTTCGCGCTGGCGGGGGGTGAGTCCGAGCTCGTCGCGCTCGGGTTCCCTGGAGGGAGTGCGGCCGGCCTCGGCGCGGCGCAGGATCCACTCCCGGACCTCGGGCCAGTCGCGAAGTCCGTCCGTGCCGATCTCGGGGAACGGGTCCTCGCTGTTGGCCGGCGTGTAGGTCTTGGAGTAGTAGTTCACGCCGTCGTCGGTGAGTCCGAGGGTGTGGCCGAGCTCGCGGGTGTTCATGCGGGCCTGGCGCGGCCGGGCGATGCGGGCGCGTTCGGCGACCTCGCCCGGGCCGGTGGGGCGCTCGGCGGTGGCGAAGGACTGCTTCTCGTACCACTCGACCACCTTGTGGTTCAGGCGGTACTTGACGCCGCGCGGGCCCGGCGGCGGGTCCTCCTCGGGGAAGCCGAGCGACTTGTCGGCGATCCAGTTGCGGACGCCGAAAACGGTCCGGCCGGTCCCGGTGGCGATCTGCTGGATGGTGACGCGGGCCGGCAGCTTGGCGAATGCCGCCTTGACCTCGCCGAGGGACTTCACGGGTTCTCCTGGGTGGTGGGGTGATGGGTCGGGGTGGTGCCGGCGGCCGCGGGCAGTGGCCGGCCGGTCCGGCAGGGGCAGCCGAGTTCGGGGTGGACGGGTGGTGAAACGCCAACGGGCCGACGACGGGTCGACGGCGCACCTGCTGTGTGGGAGCAGGTGCGCCAACGGTCCGTCGCCGGCCGGGGCGCCGGGTGGGGCGTCACGGTTGTCCGGTGGTCGGGTCGAAGGTGGTGGCGGGCAGCAGGTCGGGGTGCTTCTCGTGTCGTGGTGTGTTCACCAGGTTGCCCGGGCGGTGAGGGCGGCGGTGCCGCTGGTGATCCATTCGGCGGTGGCGAGCAGGGTGGTGGTGCTGGTGTCGAACTGCTTGCGGCTGTGGTCGCGCACTTCGGCGGAGGAGCGGCGGGCGGACTGTCCGTACCAGGCTCCGGCCTGCAAGGTGGCGGCCCAGCGTTGGGAGAGGTCGGCGAGCAGTTGCTCGGGCAGGCCGTGCAGGCAGGTGCAGCTGGAGGTGGTGAGGCGGGTGTGGAAGGTGTGGGCGGCCTGCTGGTGGGCGAGGACGTCGGCGGGCATCGTGATGGGCTTGGTGGGCCAGGCGGGGAGGTGCTGGCAGGGGCCGATGTGCTGGATGGCGGCGGCGATCGCGGTGGCGGCTTCGGCGGCGGTGTCCAGGACGTGGCGGGTGGCGTCGGTGAGGGTGGTGGGGGTGGTGGTCACGGGGTGGGTTTCCTCTCGGGGTCGTGGTTGGCCGGTTCGGGTTTGCCCTCCCTTGTCCGACGTTAGCTAATCTACGGCTGCCTGGTGGGGTGGTCAACTCGGTGGAGGGGGGCGGGGTCGTCGGGCCACCAGCCTGCGGCGGCGGCGTTGACCTCGTGCCAGCTGGCGGCGGCGGCGAGCGCGGCGGGGTCGGCCAGGTGGGCGGCGTACGGGGGGCGGGGCTGGCCGTGGGTGAGGGTTCGGACCCGGGTGGCCTGCTCGGCCAGGAGCTGGGCGGCGTGGGCATACAGGGTGGCGGGGGAGTCGGCCTGTGCGGTGGTGGCCCAGTCGGTTCCGGTGCGGGTGCGGGCGGTGATCTGGAGGGGGTGGAGGCGGACGCGGTAGCGGTAGTCGACGGTGGCGGTTCGTTCGGGGGCTCCGGGGGTGACGATGGCGGTGATCAGGTGGGGTCCGTGGTCGTGGGTCCAGGCTCGGTAGTGGGCGAGGGTGGGCGGCTCGGTGCCGGTGGCGGTGTGGTCGGCGAGGAAGTCGGCGAGGGCGGGGAGCTGCTGGGCGGGGGGTGCCCAGCGTGAGTAGATGCGGGCTTGGATCTGGTCGTCGGGGCCGATCCAGTCGAGGATGGCGCGCTCGGGCACGGCTGCTCCTTGGCGAGGGGCGGGCCGGTCGGCCCGGCGGTGGGCCGGGCCGACCGGGGGTCCGGGCGGGGTCAGCTGTGGTCGTCGCAGTGGTCGGCGTGGCTGTCGAGGAAGTTCTCGGCGGTGGTGTGCCCGCCGAGGGTGCGCAGCAGTGCGGCCAGGGCGTCGACCTGCCCGCAGCTCAGCAGCGCTGCTGCTTCCGCGAGGGGCTGGCTGTCGAAGACCTCGATGGCCCCGTTGGCGACGGAGGTGGGGACGGACACCGCGTCCTGGTTGCTGGTGGGGATGGTCTTCTCCTGGGTCTAGAGCTGGAGGGTGCGGCGGACCTGGGCGAGCTTGGCCTCAGCCTCGTCGGCGCGGGTTCGCTGCTTGTCGGCGTCGGCGCGCACGGAGTCGAGTTCGCTGCGGGCCGCGTCGCGTTCCTTGCGGGCGAGGTCGCGCTGCTTGCGCATGGCGTCGGCCTGCTGGGCCTGGGTGACGAGCTCGCCGAGGTTGAGCTGGGCCAGGGAGCTGGTGGTCAGGTCCGTGCCGGTGTCCCCGGGCCGGTGCGCGGTGGCGGGCCGCTTGGGGACGGGCGCGGTGGTCTTCCGGTTCTGCGCGGTGGCGGTCCTGGGCGGGAGCTGGTTGGGCTTCGTCGGGGTCGCCTTCGGGGCGGCGCCCTTCTTGTGGCTCTTGAGGTGGGGGCGGACCGCGCCGATCTTCGGGGAGGTGTAGGTGCAGTGCGCGCAGCCGTAGAGCTCGGTGCCGTCGCTCATCAGCAGGTGGCGGATCTGGTGGAAGTAGATGGGCTTCTTGCCGGGGCGGCTGAGCGGCGAGAGGGACGGAGTGTCTTCGATGACGGTGGTGTCGCCGACGGCGGTCGCGGTCATGCCGCTTCCCCTTCCAGGTGGGCACCGGCCCGGCCTGCCGTGTCGGTGGCTGGGAGCAGCACGTGGGGCTGCTTGTTGGTGCGGTGGTCGTGGTGTCCGGACCGAGGTTTGCCCTCCCCGTTCCGACATTCACTAATCTACCAATGCTGGGGAGGGGTGTCAACCGGGGAGCCGGGAGCGGCGCAGCCCGGCACCTGCGATTGGGCCGGTCAGCCCGACGCGGCGTCGGCGTCGATGAGGCGGTCGAGGGCGGCGAGCATCGGCGCGGTTGTGGCTCCGTGCCGCTCGTCGTCCCCGCCGGGATAGCTGGCGTACGACCAGTGAGGGATGAACGGGTCGCCGACGATCCAGCCGTCGACAGGCCCGATCGACTCCTCGTACTCGACGACGGTGGGCGAGACGGCCAGGAGGCGCAGGCCCGGGAGCGTGACCTCGACGTGGTCGACCAGGTCTCCGTGGACGACGGCGGGAGTGAGCCCCCGCCGCGTCAGGTGTGCGATGACATCGGCGAGGTCGGGGTGCAGTGCCATGGGATCTCCAGGGGCTGGGCGGCCGACGGCCGCGGTGGTCGGCGGGCCCGCCCGGCGTTCGGGCGGGCCTGGGGGCGCCGGCCGAGCAGTCGGCCGCCGCCGAGCGGCGGCCGGCGGCGGCGCGGCGGGTCACGCGCCGGCGGGTCGGGTGATCGCCGCGGGCAGTTGCAGGTCGATCTCCAGCTGGCCATTGGTCCACCGCCACGGCTCGTCGCGGTCGACCGGCGGCTGGTCGAGGTCGTACACCCAGTGCTCCATCGTGAACGCCTCGGGCACTTGGTCCTCCCACGGCGCCTTCAGCGGGCGGAGCGTGCTGCGAACCCGCTCGAACCGCTGACCGCCGGCCTGACCGTGGCCCAGGGGCGCACTGGTGCTGACGCCGAAGGCGCGCAGGGTGGTCTCGCCGGGCAGGGCCAGGTCGAATGCGACCGGCCCGGGGTGGAGCCAGCGGGAGTATGCGGAGCTGACGGCCAGGTAGCGGCCGTACTCCTCGGCCGTCCAGACGGCGACGGATTCGCGGGTGGTCATCAAGATCACCGGTTCGGCGGCCGTCCGCCTGGTGCCGAGGGGTACGGCGCCGGGTGTGGTGTCCATGGGTTCCTCGGGGGTCGGGTGCGTGGCGTCCGGACCGAGGCTTGCCCTCCCCATTCCGACATTGACTAATCTACCGGTCGCGAGTAGGGGTGTCAACTCGGGCGGCGAGGAAGGCGGCGTGCATCCGGTCTCGGCATGCGAGGCAGACGGCCGTCGGCGGCGTTCCGATCCACACGTACTGCTCGAGCGGTTCGGGGCAGGTGGCGCACCCGGGCGGCGCCGGGCGCTGGGCTGCCGGGGAGAGGTAGTAGAGGGTCACCTGGTGGTCGGCGCGGGTCAGGCGGGTGCGCTCCAGGCCGGCGGGGTGCTCGTAGTGGCCGCCGGTCGCCTCGGCGGCGGCCTGGAGCAGGTATCCGGCGGAGGCGCCGCCGTGGGGCACGATCTCGCCGTTGAGCGAGAAGGTGCCGTCGGGCTCCTGGAAGACCTCCCAGGAGCGGACGGCGGGCAGCCAGGGCGGGGCGTCGGCCAGGAGGTCGGCCAGGGCCTGGGTGGCGGCGTGGGCGGCGGGCTGCGCCGGCATGACGGCCTCCTCGGGTCGGGGGCTTCGGGGTGGGATCAGGACGGCCGGTTGGCGGGCGGCCGGGACCGCGGGCCGCCCGCCGGGTGTCAGGGTCGGTGGGTGGCCCGAGCGACGAGGGTCAGGTTCTGGGGGCTGAGCTCGTCGTCGTGGATGCGGCGGCCGTCCGAGGCGATCCACAGTGCGCCGCCGTCCTCGCGGCAGCGCAGGAGGTGCTGGTCGTCGAGGCGGACGACGTCGCCGACCTGGTAGCCCTGCTGGACGACGTCGACGGTGAGGTCGTCCTCGCTCTCGTACTCGATCCGGGTGCGGTTGATCAGCGCGATCTCGCCGGGCTGGTGGTGGGCGACTTCGCCCTCGATGGCGATGCGGACGCGGGCGCCGGGGGTGATGTCCATGGTTCCTCGGGTTCGTGGCGATCGGCGCGGGGTTGCCCTCCCCGCCCTTACATTAACTATTCTACCCCATCGGGGAGGGTGTGACCACCGACGGCCCTTGGGTCAGCCGTCGCGCTCCTCCTGCTGCGCCGCCGCGTGGTGCTCGGTGCCGAGCTCGTTCCACGGCAGGGTCCAGTCGGCGGCTGCGGCCAGGCGGGCGGCTGCGGAGCGCGCCGCGTCGCGGCGGAGGTAGTAGCGGCCGTTCACGGGCAGCCCGCTCGCTTTGTGCAGGAGGCGAAAGCCCTCCGCTCCTTCCCGCTCGGTGCGCAGGCCCGGGTACGGGTCGGCCGCGCGGAGCACCGCCAGGGCCTCCTCGACGGCCACGGCCGCGAAGAGGCGACCCAGCCAGTACCGCTCGGTCGGGCCGCCGGCTCCGGCCGTACGGCGGGCGATCTCGGCGTGCAGCTGGTTGCGGGTCCAGTTGGTGAGGTCGCGGGCGTCGAGGGCGGCTCGCTGCTCGGCGCTGAGTCCGGGCTCTTCCCGGCTCTCGCCGGTCACGGGCGCCGGCCCTGCGAGTGGGCTGGCACCCGTACGTTCTCGTCGTACGCCGCGCCCAGGTCCACGGGCCGGTAGACCCAGGGGGTCCCGCCGGCGTACAGGACACGGGCGGTCCGCCCGGGCAGCCACGGGGCGTCGGCTGCCTGCTGCTCCATGGTGGGGCCGAGGTAGGTAACGGTCTCGCCGGCCGGGTCCGTGACGGTGGCACCGGGCGGAATCTCGGCCCCGGTGCCTCGGTCGCGCAGCACGCGCAGCGCTTCGCGCGGATCGTGCACCGCGCCGGTGAGCGGGTTGCGGGTGATGCGGCACGGCAGCGCCTCGAGCTCCTGGAGCTCGCGCCGGTACTCGGCCAGGGCCGCCCGGCCGGAGTCGGTGATCGCCGCGGTGGAGCGGTCCGCGGACCACTCGATCCAGCCGCGCTCGGCGCACTCGTGCGCGGCGTCCGGGCGCAGCACCGCGCCGTGGTGGGCGCCGCCGGTGCTGGTGAGGTAGCGCAGCGCGCCGTACTCGCCGACGGCGGTCAGCGGGCCTTCTGCGGCCACGGCCAGGCACCGGCCGGCGCGGTCGCCAACCCGGCGGGGGCGGAGCGGCATCAGCGGCCGCCCTGGTGGGGCAGTCGCAGCTGCGCGGTCGGCAGCCAGGCCGGTGCTGCGCCGGTCCCGTCGCGCCGGCGGTGCTCGGCGAGTTCGGCGGGCGTGGCGGTGCGCACCAGCAGGGTCTCGGGGTGCTCGGTCTCCTCGGTGGTGTAGTCGTCGCGCTCCAGGGCGCTGGCCATGTTGGAGCTGGTGGTGAACCAGTCGCTGCCGGTGGCGGTGAGCAGCACGCAGCCGGGGCGGCCGGCCGCGGTGGCGTCGATGGCGGTGAAGTCGGCCGGGTCGTCGTCGGTGGCGCGGCGGAAGCCGGCCAGGGTGAGGACGGCGGTGACGGGGCCCGGCTGCGCGGTGTCCGGGGCGTGCTCGGCCCGCTCCCACGCCGCGGGCGGGTGGTGGGGCAGGTAGACGCAGGGCTCTCCGTTGACGGTGACGCCGATGGCGTGGCCGCCGAGCGCGACCGGCGCGCCCTCGGCGGCCAGGATGGTGACCATCTCCGCGATGCTCTCGCCGGTGAACCGGCTCTGGTGGAGGGAGTGGTAGCCGGGACGGCTGTGCCACCAGGAGGTGCCGGCCAGGTCGGCGACGGCCTGGTGCACCTCCTCGGCGGTGGCGGTGCGCCAGGCGAGGTCCAGGGGGACGACGCTCACCTGCGGGGTGCGGCCGTCCCGGTCGAAGATCCTCAGCGGGCCGGCGGGCGGCGTGGTGATCGCCAGGGTCTGGGCGAGGCTCGCCGGGTCCTCGACGGCGGTGTACCGGCCAGAGCCACCGCCGATCGCGGTGTGGAAGGTGACGGCGTAGTAGGGCGGGTGCGCGTTGACAGTGGTCACGGGAGGTCCAGGCGGAGCAGGGCGCGCAGAACGGCGGGGCTCTCAGGTGTCCGACGGCTCGCCGCTGGGCTGGTCGAGGACGGCGGTGCCGTCGGGTCCTGGGGGGTGGGGCCGTACGGCCCGTACCAGGAGCCGGACGGGCTCCGGCGGCTGACGACCACCTCGGCCCGGTTTCCCTCCGGGTCGTTGGGCAGCACCACCCGTACACGCGCGCCGCTGCGGAAGGTGGAGATCACCTCGCCGGTGCTCAGCCCCCCGCCGTGGTGGACCGTGATCGTGGCTCCCCGGGTCAGGCCGAGAAAGTCGGGGGTGTCGACGTTGGCGACCGTGCGGGCCCATTCGGCCTTCCCGCTCAGGCTGCCGACCGGAGCCGGTGCCATCGGCTCGAACCGGTCGCCCGGCCGGAAGTCGAGTCCGGCCGAGGTGAGATCAAGGGTCGGGCTGAAGAGGTGACCGTCGGCGTAGGCGGCCGGGACACTGGAGGTGGGAAGTTCGGGGGTGGTGTTCATGGATGTGCCTCTCTTTGAGCGCGCTCGGTTCTGATCTTGGCGGCCCCGGTTGGCCGCTGGGGGGAGGCCGGGGTGTTCTCCGCGACGCCGCGCACTAGTCGTCGTACTCGGGCGTCACGGCCGCCCTGAGCCGGATGGCGATGTCGGCGAGCTGCTGGCCGGCACCGGCAAGACGGTTCGAGCTGTCCGCGAGCAGTGCCGCGATGTCGTCGCCGGCCCCGTCGGGGATCCGGGAGCACCACCCGCCGAGGGTGGTGGTGAACTCGGTGATCCGGGTGAGCGCGCCGTGCGGGCCCAGGAGGGCGTCGGCGAGCAGCGCCGCCTCGTACGCCTCGTCGGTGGGGTCGAGGTCGGGCAGCCGGCCGGCCAGGTCCGCCACAGCCGTTACCGGGTCCGGCACCGAGGTGGGGACGAAGTGGACGCCGGCCGGTACGGGCGTGCCGAGGGCAGGGTCGAGGGTGACGTGGAAGGCGTGGTTGCGCAGCTCGTTGGCGGCCGCGGTCGCGGCGGCGTTCGCATCGCTCTCGCTGGTCCCGTCGGCCAGCCTCCGGTGCGAGGTGACGCCGTCGCTGACCTTGTACTCGGCGAAGCCGTGGCGGCTCAGGATTCGCCCGGCAACGTGGTCGAGCCGGCCCTGTGCGGTGGTGCCGTTCGGGGTGCGGCGCAGGTCGTAGGTGGTGGACATCGGGGGTTGGTCCTTGTCGGGGGAGGGCCGGCGGGCCGCCGTGGGGCGGCCTGCTCGGTGGCGGTCAGTTCGGACGGCGGGGCGGGTGGGCGCGGCAGCACGGTTCGGTGCCGTTGGTGCGGCTGAGGCCGGGGGTCTCGGCGGGGGAGTACAGCCACGGGCGGCGGTCCCGGTCTGCGCGGCGGCCCCGGTAGGAGGGGCGCGGGCCGAAGGCGGAGGAGTGGGCCAGGGCCCATGAGCCTTCCTCGGGGCTCCAGTTGTGCAGGGCGTCCAGCGCGAGCCAGGCGGTCGGGGTGAGTCGGTTGCGCCAGGGGTGGCGGATGTCGGTGAACTGGGTGTCGACGAGCTCCGTGTCGAGATCGCGCAGTACGCCCTCGCTGGCGCCGAGGCGGTGCAGGATGACGCCGGTCAGGCAGCCGGGCTTGCCGCGGTAGAGGATGCGGGGCGGCTGGTCGTAGCCGGGGCCGTCGTCGGTGCGGTTCGGGTTCTCGTCCAGCAGGGTGTGCAGGTGGAGGTGGATCTGCTCGGTGGTGAAGCGGGAGCGGGGCACGGGCGTGGTCTTTCGGGGGCGGGACAGAGCGGTTGTCCTTCGGGCGGGTCACGCGGCAGCGCGGCGGGGGCCGGCGGCGGGTGGGCGCACCACCGGGGCGGCTCGATGCCGCCCCGGTGGTGGCTGCGCCTGCGCGGCTCCGGCGGGCGGGCTCGCTCCGGTCCGCGCGCTGCGGCGCGGACCGGCCACGGGCGCGGCGGCTAGAAGGGGGGCTCCTCGGGGCCGGTCGGCGCGGTGGAGGACCACGGGTCCTGGCCGTTGCCGTCCCAGCCGCCGCTCTGGCCCTGGCCACCCCGGTTGGGCTGGCCGCCCCAGCCGCCGCCCTGCTGGCCGTTCTGCCCGCCCTGGGTGCGCTGGGCCTTGGTGACCTTGGCGGTGGCTCCGCGCAGGCTCGGGCCGACCTCCTCGGCCTCGACCTCGAACACGGTCCGCTTCTCCCCCTCCTTCGTCTCGTAGGTCCGCTGGCGCAGCTTCCCCTGGACGATGACGCGGGTTCCCTTGGTGAGGCTTTCGGCGACGTTCTCGGCGAGCTGGCGCCAGACGTTGCAGGTCAGGAACAGCGCCTCGCCGTCCTTCCACTCGTTGCTCTGGCGGTCGAAGGTGCGCGGGGTGGACGCGATGCGGAACTTGGCGACCGCCGCGCCGGAGGGGGTGAAGCGCAGTTCGGGGTCGTCGACCAGGTTGCCGATCAGGGTGATGACGGTCTCGCCGGACATGGGTGGTGCTCCTCGTTCTCGTGGTTCGTGGCGTTCGGTCCGGGGCTTGCCCTCCCCTTCTCGACATGCACTAATCTACTCACAATGGGGAGGGTTGTCAACCCGGGAGTTCGGATCAGCGGCGGGCCGGCTCGGCTGCCCGGGCGTCGATCCCCATCCGGATGGCCAGCGCCAGCAGCGGCAGGCAGCTCCCTTCGGTTCTCTGGGCGTGGCTGCCGGTGCCGAGGTTCCAGCCGCCCGTGGAGAGCGTGAGGGTCGCGGCGGGGGCGTCGGCGAAGGGGGACATCAGCAGCGGCGGGTCGTGGCGGGGCTTCATCACCCGGACTTCGAGGCGCGGGAATCCTGCGTCCCGCTCCTGGGCGGCGCGCAGGGCCGGGGCCATGCCGTCCAGCGCTTCAGCCGCTGCTGCGGCCCCGTCCGGATCGGCCCAGAGGTGGACCGGGAAGACCGGGGCGCGCCCCCCGCGCCCGCGGTTGTTCCAGGCCAGCCCGGGGTGGAGCTGTGCGAGCCAGCTGCGGACGGCCCCGTCCAGGCCGGGGGAGCGGCCGACCAGCGCCGACCAGCGCCGGATCAGTCCGGCCGGGCCGTCGGCGTCCAGGGCGGCCCGCAGGTCGGCCGCCGCGATCCGCTCGTCCAGATCGCTTATGCGGGCCCTGACGGCCTCCTCCTGGCCCCGGAGCCGAGTCTGCTCGGCCTGGGCGGCCGCCTTCTGCTCTCGCAGGTCTTCGAGGTCGTCGCCTCCGCCCGGGGCGGACGGTGTGGTGTGCACGGGGTCTCCTGTAGCTGGTGGGTGGGTCGGGCCCGCCGGCCGGATGGTGCGCCGTGGGCTTGTCGTCACCACCGGATCGCGCTTGCGTCCCAGCGGCCGGGGTCGGCGCGGACGGCGGCGCGGTGGGCACGGATGGCGTTGGAGTCGAATCGGTTGGCCTGCATCTCGGCGTGGGCACGGTGCACGGCGGCGTGGGCCTCGACGTAGCGGGCGACGGTGTCGCGGTCGGTGCTGCCGAGTCCCTGGTAGGTGGGGCACTCGGGGCAGGTGACCCGGTACATGGGTAGTTGTCCGACGATCTCGCCACGGGTGGCGGGGACAGGGGCGGGGGTTCCCCACTCCTCGACGGGCCGGGTCGGCGGCTCCGGGTGCTGCCAGGCATGGGAACGCACGTGCTGGACGTGCTCGTCCTGGTCGGTGGTGGTCGGGCCGAGCCAGGCGGGACACAGGTCGCAGACCGCGCCGTAGAGCGGGACGGTGCCGATCCGGATGGCGTGGACGGTGGGAGCGGCGGGGGTGGCGGTGGTCACGGGTCGGCCTTCCTGGGAGCCGGGCGGGGCGGGCTGCGCCCGGCTCGGCGGCCGGGCGCAGCTGGGCAGGTCAGCGGGCGGCGGTGGCAGCGTTGGCGTGCTTCGCGGCCTCGATGGCGGCGACCAGGAGCGGGCGGCCGGCCTCGGCGGCGGCGTCGGCGGGCGGCAGGCCGCGCCGGATACCGCGAAGGTAGGTCGCGGTGACGGCGTCCAGGGCGCGGTCGGTGGTGAAGCGGGCGAGCAGGAACTCGACGGACAGGTTCAGCTTGGGCGCGGCGGCCTGGGCGGCTGCGGCGGCGATGGTGCCGACGGTCAGGGCGAGGGCGGTGGCTTCGGGGTCGAGGATGGTGCTGCTCATGGTGTATCTCCCTGGTCCAAGTGGTCGTGGTGGCCGACTCCGGGGTTTGCCCTCCCCGTTCCGACGTGAACTAATCTACCAGACGATGAGAGGAGTGTCCACCGGGGCCGTCGCCACGGCGTCGGAAGGCAGCGGCGCAGGCAGGATGCGGGCGCTCTTGCCGTTGAGCAGGATCGCGACGCGCTCGGCGCAGGCTCCCGGCGGCGCGAACCAACGGTCGGCGCGCACGGCCCGGCCGGTGCGGGCTTCGAGGATCGCCCAGTTGATGAAGTCGTAGTCCAGGGTGACCTGGAGGGTGTGGGTGTGGTCGGCTTCGTCGGGGCCGATGGAGAGCCGGACGACGGTGGTCGAGGTGTGCTCGCCGGTGGCGACGGCCGCCGCGGGGATCCCGCGGGTGCTCAGGTGGCCGGCAAGCCAGGCGGCGCACTCGTGCCAGTTCATGCGGTCGGTCGGGTGCACGGCGGCATTTCTCCTTGTGGGGCGGCCCGGCGGACCGGGAGGACGGCGGCGCCCGGCTGCGCCGGACTCCGGACGGGGTGACTGCGGGCCCGTGGGGCCGGTCGGGGCCTCCGGTCACCGGCCGCCAGGGCGGTCGTTGTGGGTGCAGCCGGCCGTACCGGCACAGCCGGCTGCCTCCCGGTGCCAGTGGTAGAGGGTGGTGGTTGCCACGCGCCGGTAGGTGTGGACGGCCGTCACCACGCCGCGCAGGGCGGGGGTCGGCTGCCGTTCCAGCCAGTCGTCGGGGTAGTCGAGCGGGATGGCCAGTTGGACCGTCTCCGGCAGCTCGTCGGCGGCGCGCACCAGGAAGCGGGCTCCGGCGGCGGGGCCGTCGTGCAGGGTGATGGTCGTAGGGGTGGTGTTCACGTCTTCATTCCGGATCGGCGGTCAGGGGTGGGCGCGGCCGGTTCGGCCGCGCCCGGCGGGTGGTCAGCCGACCGGGGTGCGCGCGGCGCGCGGCCCCTGGGTCGTGTCGGTGAAGGGGTCGGCCATGCCGGGGTCGCCGAACAGGATGCGGTGGATGGCGCGGGCCTCCAGCCAGTCGCTGTCCCAGTCCCCGTCGCTCTGGATGGCGAAGAAGTCGGGGGCGAGGGTGTGGGCGCGCAGCAGGACGGCGGTCACGGCCATGTCGTACGGGCGCTCGCCGGTCTTGCAGAACTCCCAGAAGAATCCGGACTCCTCGCGCTCGCGGGGGCGGTGGGGGTTGAGGTCGATGCTGAACGTCTCGTAGTCGTCGCCGTCGGCCTGGCGGCCGTTGAAGCGGATCGCCCCGTCGTCGATGCGGGGTGCGCCGGTTCCGTCGCCACCGGCGAGCTGCACGTCCTGGCGCTGGACGAAGTCGATGATGGCCGCGGCGTCCAGCTGGAGCTGGAGCCAGGCCGCGCGGAAGCCCTCGGCCTGCGGGGTGTAGCTCCAGTAGTGGGTGTAGCCCATGGCGGCGTCTCCTGGTTCGTGAGGTTCGCGGTGGCCGGCTCCGGGGTTGCCCTCCCCGTTCCGACATGTACTAATCTACCCCACGCGGGGAGGGGTGTCAACCTGCGGGATCACCGAGCCGCGCGGAGTCCGGCGGCGGGGCGGCGGGCGGCAGCGTGATGGTGAGCAGGTAGGGGGCGCGGGCCTCGCGCTGGAAGGAGTAGGTGGACTCCATCCTCCAGGGTCGGCCGGTGGGCACCGTGCCCGCGCCCAAGTGGCGTACGGCTGCGAGCAGTTCGTGAAGGGCGATGATCCAGCACTCCTGGGCGTCGCCGGTCAGGGCGGCGGTGTCGGCGTCCGTGGCGATGGCGCGCCCCCGCCTGTCCTCGATGCGCAGGAACTCGACGGGGCGCAGCGGGTGCCGGTCGTTCTCGGTGCGGTCGAAGACGAGCCGCGCGGCGGTCGGCCAGATGTGGCGCAGGGTGTCGGCGGCGCTGTGGAGGAAGGCTCCGGCCATGTCGGTATTGGCCCGTTCGAGGGCTCGGCGGCAGTGGTGGAGGTGGGCGGCGGGCTGGGCGTAGGGATCGGGGGCATGGTGGGCGGCCTGCATGGGGGCCTTCTCCTGGCGGTCGCGGGCGGGGGTCGCGTCGGGCCCCTGGGGGCCGGCTGCGGGGCCGGTAGGGGCTCCCCGCGCCCGGTGGGCGCGGGGAGCGGGCGGGGTTACAGGCGGACGCCGGTGGGCTCGTAGAGGTAGCTGCCGGTGTTGTCGGGGTCGGCCCTCCTGGTGGTCTCGATGCGGTCGGGGTCGGCCTCGGGGTCCGCGATGTACTCGGCGACGTGGGCCGCCAGTTCGTGGCGCAGGGCGGTGGCCTGCGCGTCGTCCAGGTGGGCCAGGAGGTTGGCATAGATGAAGGTGCCGAAGTCGTAGTGGGTGGCCTCGTAGCTGCCGCAGCCGAAGCGGTCGACGGTTTCGGCGCGCTCTCCGTAGAGCTCGGCGGCGAGTTCGCGGATGGTGTCGAGCTGGTCGGCGGCGGTCAGCATCTCGGCGAGCATGGCGTCTCCCTGGTCGAGTTGGTTCGTGGTGTCCGGCCCGGGGTTTGCCCTCCCCGTTCCGACATTCACTAATCTACCCCACATGAGGAGGGGTGTCAACTCGTGCGGGTCAACGGTCCAGAAAGTCGGTGTAAACCAGGAACGTCCTGACGGCCTCCCGCTCCTGCCACTCCTCGCTACTGCTGTACTGGGCGGTGCGCAGCTCGGTGCGCAGCTCGCGGACGGCGGCGACCAGGTGGCCGTCCTCGGGGTCGAACACCGGGCCGCCGGCCTGGCCCTCCATCTCGGGGTGGCCGACCGCGCGGGCGCGGGCCCTGCGCCACAGGCGGGCCTTTTCCTGGGCGAACAGGAGGGTATTGACGTCGTAGACGTCGGCGTCGGGGTCGGCGAGCAGGGTGCGCAGCGCTTGGCGGGCGTCGGCGCGCTGGCGGAACGCCTCGGCGGCGATCTTGTTCAGGTGCCGCGCGGCCTCGATCGGGGGAACGCTCTCCCGGTAGAGGCCGGGGTAGGTGCCGGTGGGCTTCCACGGCTGCGGGTCGGCGTGGTGCTCGGTCACTTCGGGGTCATCCTGTCGTTGACGGGGGCGCGGGGGAGGGGGCCGGGCGCGGGGGTCCGCGCCCGGCCCGGTCGGTCAGCGGTAGAGCATCCCGTTGACGCAGTCGTCGATGTACGCCTCGCACTCGCCGCGCAGGTCCTCGGCGCAGTCGGGGCAGCTGGTGAGGCAGGAGCAGAAGCGGGCGTTACCCGCGCCGATGCCGTGCCAGTCGGCGGCGTCGATCGTCTCGGGGTTCGCGGTCCCGGCCTTGGCCTCGCAGTGCTCGCATTCGAGTTCGACCTCCTCGCAGTGGGCGGCGTGGTGGCCGTCTTCGCCGCACCAGCCGCAGGTGATCGCGGGGACGGCGGGGGCCTGCACGGTGAGGACGGTCATGGTGGCGCGCTCCTTGGCCGGGTCGGGTCGTGGCGTTCGGCCCGGGGTTTGCCCTCCCCGTTCCGACATGCACTAATCTACCCCACGGGGGGAGGGGTGTCAACCGGGGGCGTCGGATGCCGCGCCCCCGGCTGGGCCGTCAGCTGACGCGGCGGAAGTAGTCGGCGGCATAGCGGGCGAAGTTGCCGTGGGCCTCGCGGCGCACGTGCTGCCGGGCGTCGGCCACGGGGTTGCCCATGCTGCCCCCGGCGTGGGCGGCCACCCGCTCCGCCTCGGCGATCTTCTCGTGCCAGGTGGCGACGGGGTCGGTGCTGGCGTCCAGCGCCTTGATCAGGTCGCCCCACAGCTCGGCCTGGAACTGGTAGCCGGTGATGTGCTCGAAGAAGCCTTCCATGCAGACGTTGTGCGCCGTCAATCGCTCCTCGTGCAGCCGATTCCACCAGCCCTCGGCGGAGCGCTGGGAGTTTCTCAGGCCAGCGTGCGCGGCGGTCTTCAGGCGGCCCGCGAATGCCTTGCGGTCCCGTGCGGCGCGGTCGGCGGTGGCCATCGGCTGCTCCTTCGTGCTCGTGATTCGTGGTATCCGGCCCGGGGTTTGCCCTCCCCGTTCCGACATGTATTAATCTACCCCATCGGGGCAGGGTTTGGCAATTCCTGGCAGAGAATTCGGCTACCGGACTTGCGTCAGGTAGTCGTCGAGTTCGGCGCTGGCCTGGTCGCGGTCGTCGCATTCGCTGAAGAAATGTCGGCTGTCGCCTTCTCCGCACAGGATGACGCTGCATCCCGTGCCGGGGTAGGTGCCGGTGGCCCAGAGGTCGCCTCGCGCATCTCGCAGGAGTCGGTGGATGAAAAGCCTGCCGTGGGCTATATCGCTCCGGATTTCCTGCGCCTCCTCGATCCGGGCGGTCCTTTCGCATTCCTCAATTGCGAATTCGAGTTCGGAGAGATATCCGGGGTCGTTGCATTCCCAGCATTCGCCGTCACAGGTCCACCGGCCGCAGCCCGTACGGGGCTCGTAGTCGCGGAGCGACTGCGTCTCGTTCATTTCTGGGCCTTTCGTTGGTGGGTGGGTGTGTCGGGGAGGGAGCTCAGCCATGTACGGGTTGGTCCCGTGGACTGTTCCCCCGGCCCCCCGGCGAAATGAGATCTTGGGGGCGGAGAGCGGCCGGAGGTCAAGCGCGGGAGGGAGGACCGCAGCCGGTAGAGCGACGAAGGAGCGGGCCGGCGAGGACACGGACCGGAGCGCTTGACCGCAGGCCGCGCGCCCCCAAAATCGAAAAGCCGGGAGGGCGGGGAGAACGCCGGACGGGCCGCAGCGCAGCGAAGGCCCGGCCGGCAGACAGGCGGCGCCCGGCGCAGCCGGGCACCACCCGGCGCGCAGCGCCGGCCTAACCACCGCGAAGCGGGGGTGCCCCCCTCCACCAGAGCGGCCGTCAGACCGAGGCCGTCGGCTGGTACTCGGCGGGCAGGGTGTCAACCCAGGCGGCGAGGGTCTCGAAATCGTCCAGGTCAAGGCCCTTGGCCGGGTCGACGTAGTGGAGCAGGGCGGGAGCCGGGTGGTGCCGGGCCACGTACTCGCGGTCGGCCTGGCCGAGCTGGTCGTCCACCCAGGCGAAGGGCCGGCCCGCGGCGTGCCGTACGAGCTCGGCGGTCTTGAAATAGGTGCCCTCCGGGCCGAAGCCGTCAAGGTTGCTCCAGGTGACGACCGGCAGGGCGGGCAAGCCGATCCGCGGGCCGATGAACTCGTTCGCTTCTTCTTCCCACGTCGTCCCCCAGACCAGTTCGTACGGCAGGTCGGCAAGCTCGGCGCCGTGGTCGGGGTTCAGCCGCAGGACCAGCTCGGGGACATCGTCGGGGTGCAGGTTCGGGTGCTGGCGTACCCAGCACTGCGGCCGTACCCGGTGGACCGTGAGCTTGTGCGGCTCCTCGGGCCAGCGGTTGAGGACGTTGAGGGGGCCGTCGACGTCCAGGTAGAGCAGGGGCAGGGGCACGGGTCGCTCCGTCGCGGGTCGGGAAGAAGAAGGGGGTGCCGGGTCAGGCTGCGGACGCGGTGAGCATGGCCCGCAGCCGCTGGACGCGCTCGGCGGCCTCGGCGCGGGCCTCCTCGGCTCGGCGCACCGCGGTCTCGCTCTTGACCAGCCGGCCGTGGTGGAGGACCAGCCAGGTCGGCACGGCGGCCAGGGCGGCGGCCTGGGCGAGCTGGTCGAGGTCGGGCCGGCGCAGGTGGTGGCCGGCCAGCGCACGCAGCACGGCGGCGCAGCGGCGCTTGGTGGCCGGGGGGATGTCCAGCCGTCGGCCCCACTCGTCCTCGCGCTGGAACAGCGGGAGCCGGCTGGAGTCGGCGAGGGTGCCCGGGTAGATGTTGCAGTCCCCGGTCAGGTCGACTCCGAACACGGTCAGCGGCTCGGCACGGTGTCGGCGGCCGGTCGGGTGCGGCTGTGCGCCGGAGATCAGCACGAGCTCGGGGCGGGCGGGGCCGGGCGGTTCGCTGGGGTCGTGGGCGTAGGCCGGCGGTACCGCGCTGATGGCGCCGCTGATCCTGGTGCCCGTCAGCCGGTAGATGACGCAGCCGGTCGTCGGCTCGGCGGTGGAGGTGAAGTGCAGCAGGCCGTGCTCGCCGAGGTCGGCGTGGCCGTGCTCCTGGTGCTGGCCGGCTGCGGGCGCCGTCGCGGTGCTGCTCATGCGGCGGCCGCGTCGGTGCCGGCCGCGAGGGCGCGCAGTTGGCGCACGCGGTCGATCGTCAGGCGTCGGGCGGTCCGGGTGTAGCTGACTTCGTTGTCCAGCTCGGCCAGCCTCTCGTCGTGCTGGTCGAGCTTCTTGAGCTGCTCGGCGAGCCAGCGGGGGGCGTTGGCGCGCTGGGCGGCCTCGTCGAGTTCGGCGAGGTCGGGGCGGGCGCGCCAGTGGTCGACGACGGTGAGGAGCACTGCCTCGGCGTGGCGGCGGGTGGCTGGAGGCAGGGTGATGGCGTGGCCGGCCTTGTTGGGGCGCCGGGCGCTGATCGGGTCGCCGCGGTCGACCTGGTCGTAGGAGACGCGGGTGATGGAGCCGAGCTGGACGCCGTTGATGGTGAGCGGGTCCGCGCGGTGCCGGTGGGGGGCCACCGGTTCGGCGCCGTAGAAGATGAGCAGATCGGGCTGCCACCGGCGGTCCTGCTCGTTCGGGTCGGTGGGGTCGGCGGTGGCGGCCGCGGGCACCAGGGTGGCGATTCCCCGGACGTGGGGGCCGGTGAGCTTGTAGGCGCAGGTGCCGGTGGTCAGGTCGGTGGCGGTGGTGAAGCGCAGCAGGCCGTAGCTGCCGAGGTGGCGCTGCTCCTGGTGCTCGCCGGTGGGGTTGGTGTTCTGGGGCATCGGGTCTCTTCGGTGGTGGGGCCGGGCGGCCGGCTGGCGGGGCGGGAGGGGTGCTGCTGGGCGGCTCGATGCCGCCCGGCGGCTGCTGCGGCGCTCGGTCAGCGGGGGAAGCCGGCGGGGAGCTGCCAGTGGCTCAGGCTCCAGGTGCGCTCGTCGTACTCGACGTCGATGCGGTCGGGCAGGGCGGTGGCGATCTCACCCGCGGTGCTGTTGTAGGTGACGGTGATCCGCAGGGTGGAGCCGGTGTGGTCAGCCAGGCGCCCGCTGAGCAGGGCGGCGACCTGGTCTTCGGTGGCGCGGTTGAGCGGGACCGTTCGGTCGGCCTCGCAGTCCTCGCATACGCACCCGGGGATGTGGACGGCGGTCAGGGGCACGGGTGAGGTTCTCTTCTCGGTAGGGCTGTCGGATGGCGCAGGGTGCCGGGTCGGGCTGGGCTCGGCGGGCCCGGGGCCGCCGGCGGCGGGGGCCCGATCGGCGGCGGTGCGTGCGCGTTTCGGCGGCTCGATGCCGTCGAAACGCGGCTGCCGCGCGCGGCCAGGCGGCGGGGTCCGGCCCGCCCGCCGGGGGTGAGGTGGCGGGCGGGCCGGGGCCGCCCCGGTGGGGAGCGGGGCGGCGGTTCGGGGGCTCCGGCCGGGCCTTGGGGCGGCCCGGCCGGAGGGGCGGTCAGATCGCCAGGCTGAGCGCGGCCAGGGCCTGGCTTTCGAGCTCGAACGCCTCGTCGGCGTTGTCGAGGGTCTGGGCGGTGGCGGTGATGGCCTGCATGATGCCGCCCGCCGTGGTCTGGCCGCCCTTGATGAAGTGGTTGAGGACGGACTCGCGGACGCCGTCGGCGAACCGGAGCTTCTTCGCCACGACCTCGACGGTCTGGACGGGGTCGGTGACCTCGCGCCCGGCGGCCCGCTCGATCTCGGCGAGCTTCTTCTCGACGTAGGCGCGGTCAAGGAAGGTGGACACGGCGTCACGGGCCCGCATCGTGATGAGTTCGAGGTTCTTCGCCTCGGTGTCGTCGCTCCAACGGATGACGCCCGCGTCGAGCTTGGCACCGAGGTGGACGGCGCGCAGCGCGTCCTTGGTGAGAGTCAGGCCGTTCTCGCAGACCCGGAACACGATGCGGGGGGTGATCGTGAGTGCCCCGGCCCCGACCTCGCTGTTGGTGATCACGAATCCGGCGGAGACGATCGGCAGCTCGTCACCGCTCTGGCCGTTGAAGGGGGAGCGGTACCCCCGGAGCAGCTGACGGGCGTGGACGGCGACGTGCTCGGACTCGACGCGGACGATCATGCGGCGCTCGGTGAGGTCGCACCCGGTGATCTTGACGCCGTGGCCGGAGGCGCGCACTCCGTCGAGCGCGGCGACCAGCACGTCGAAGTTGTCGATCATCTTGTAGGAGTCGGAGAGGACCGCGCGCAGCACGCCCTCGCCGCCCGCCTCGCCGATGAAGCCGCGCAGCAGGAACTTGCGGTTCGGGTCCTGGGCGAGCCAGCTGTTGACGTTGGTGTCGTACAGGGCGGGCATCTCGGCGCGCATCCGGCGCAGGTAGGCCAGCGGGATGCCGAGCTTGGCGGCGATGCCCTCGTCGGCGACGGTGGTGGGGCGGTAGGTGCCGTCCGCCTTGGTCACGCCGCGCTCGCTGAGGATGGAGACGCCGTGGACGTTGATGTTGGCGTGGTGGGCGGAGAAGGCGGAGGCCGGGGCCACCATGTCGATCTTGCTGGACTGCTGGCGCTGGAGGATCTGGACGAGGTCCTGGAGTCCGGCGTTGCGCGCGTCCGCGTTGGTGGCGGTCGGCAGGGCGGTGGCGCGGCGGCTGTACTCGGTGGTCTCGATCATGATGCGCTCCCTGGGAGTCTTGGTCGTGGTGGCCGGTTCCGGGGTTTGCCCTCCCCGTTCCGACATGTACTAATCTACCCGACCGGGGCGGGAAAGGCAACTCCGGGACGGCCCTCTTTCCATGATCTTTTCCGGGCAGATGCCCCCTGGGGCCTCCGCAGGACGCTCCCGCCGCTGGGCGGTGCCCCTCCGGTCGTTCGGCGGCGCGGTGGTGGCCGTGCCGGGTGGGACTGCCGGGCTCGCGCAGCGACCGCGTAGCGGCTCGGCCTGGCGGTCCCGCCCGGGATGGCAGGGTTCGGACGTCGGACGACCGGAGGGACACCGCACGGCCCCCGCACCACCCACCACCGCTGTGCCGCACCCGACCGACAGGGCCGCCCCTCTGGGAGCGAGGCCGGGGTCCGGGGCAGCGCCCCGGTGCCTTCCACCCGGCGCGGGAGGCCGGCCGACGGACGCCGGGCTCGTCCTCCCCGCCGGGACGTGCTGGTGCTGCTACGCGGGCGCCTCGGCGCACGGGCCCGTGGTGGCGGAGCCGTATACGTTGCCGCGGTAGTCGATGGCGGCCTGGCCGCAGGCGGCGCAGGTCCAGCGGTTCGCCGCAGACAGGCCCGGCGGGTCCCATTCCAGCTGGTGGGTGCGCAGGACAGCCAGGCCGGGCGGGGCCGGCGGCCACGCCTCGACGGGCGCCGGAGTGCAGCAGCTGGCCTCGGTGGCGTCCTGGGCGGCCAGGCGCTCGGCGTCGGCGCGAAGCCCGGCGGCGGCAGCGCGCAGCTCGGCTGCCCGGTCAGCCAGGCCCTGGGCGTCGCAGCGCTCGGCGCGCCGCAGCCCGCGGTCGTGCCGCTCGCCGTCGTGCAGCAGGTGGTAGACGGCTGCCTGCAGCGGGCACACCCGGCCGTCGAAGCCGGGGACGAGGTCGTACCCGGGCCCGAGGGTGCGGGCGACGCCCCGGCAGCCGGGGGTGCACGGCGGGATGGTGGCGGCCAGGTCGTAGAAGGCCTGGGTGGGCACGGCGAAGATCGTCTTCGTCTCGTCCCCCGGGCCGGCGGGCATTCGGTACGACACGGGTGTCGTGGGGGTGTTGGTCTCGGTCACCGCTTCTCCGGAGGTTCGTTCTGTTCGCGCGGGTGGTGGGCCGGCGGGTCCGGCTGCGGGCGGTCGCCCCAGGGCCGTGGCCGGTGCCGGGACCGGCCGCGGTCCTGCCCCGTCAGGGGGCGACCGCCTCGAGCGCGGCGGGCGTGATGCGGGCGCGGATCTGCTCAGCGCGCTGCTCGATCTCCTCCGGGTCCGGCATCGGTCCGCCGCGGCCTGCCGTGCGCAGGCGCCGGATGTTCCGGGCCTGCTGGTGGAGCAGTTTCGCCGCGAGGGCGAACAGCTCGTCGGCGTTGTGCGCGGCGGCGGTGAGGGTCCAGGTGCGCCGCTCGCGCTCGCGGACCGCGATCCGCAGGGTGCCGGGGTCCTTGGCCGACTGCTGGACGAGGTAGTGGAACTGGATGTCGGTGCCGGCGCCGAGGAATGCCCCGGGGCCCTCGGTCTGCACGGTGCCGAGGACGGCGGGAAGGTGTTCGGTGGCCCAGGCGCGGAAGCCGGAAGCGCTCGGCGGCCGGCCGGCCGTCGTGGTGTGGTGCAGGTAGTCGGCCAGCGCCGGGATCATGGTGACCGGGCTGAGCCAGGGGTTGCGGTCGACCATGGAGGGGCCGGCCTCGTGTTCGTGCCACTCGGTGATGGCGCGTGCGCCCATGGGGTGGTGCTCCTCGGGGTGTGGTTGGTTGTGGTGGTGGCGCGGGTCTGCCCTCCCGCGCCGGCTTCGTCCGTGTCAGCGCTGCATCGGCGTGGTTTCGACCCAGTCGAAGACGCGGCGCTTGGGGTCGAGGACGACCGTGCCCTCGTCGCCGTAGTCTCCGGAGTAGACGATCTCTGCGGTCAAGGTGTGGCCCGTGCACCAACCGGCGAAGGCGTCCAGCGCGTGCAGGGTGTTGCTGAACCTCGCGTCCCTGTCGACCACCAGGGCCTTGATGTGCGTCGGCCTGCCCCGGGCGTCGCGTCCGGCTCCGTCGGCGGGGATCAGGAGCAGTTCGTGGTGGTCGGCGAGTTCGGTGAGCTCCGCGGGCGAGGCGGCGGCCGGTGCGATGGCGAAGTGGCCGCGACCCTCGATCAGCTCCCAGAGGGAGGCCAGGGGGACGGGCGGGTGCACGGCGACGGTGCCGCGCACCCAGGTGTCTACGCCCACAGTGCGCGGCCTTCCGTTCGTGGGTGGGCGGTCAGGTCGTGGCAAGAGCGGGGAAGCGCTCGACGGGGCGCTCGACGGATCCGGCGGGCAGGGGGAGGTACTCGCTGGCGCCGCTGACGACGGTCTCGCCGAAGCCGCCGGGGTAGGCGTAGACGGTCTCGGCCGGGTCGGTGCCGCGCAGCACCTTGTGCCAGGCCCAGCTCCAGGTGACGTTGAGGAAGTCGCCCGGGCGCACCTCGACGGTGGCGACCTCGCCGACGCAGTAGGTCTGGTTGGGGCCGGGGTTGAACTTGTCCTGGATGAGCATGCCGGGCTTGAGGTCGCGGGCCGCGACGGCGGGCAGGCCGGTGGCCTCGCAGGCCGCGCAGATGCCGTGCTCGTCGGGGTGATGGTGGCTGGTCACGGTCGTAGCTCCTGGTGTGCTGGTTCGCGGTGGCCTCACCGAGGTTTGCCCTCCCCGGTTCGACATGAACTAATCTACGGCATGCGGGGAGGGATGTCAACCGGGCCCCGGGTGCGAATGAGGGCTTCGAGGCTCGCGATCCGCTCGTCGTACTCGCCGAGTTGGCGTTGCCGACGGGCGATCTCCTGCTCGGTGGCGGCGCGCGAGATGTGCAGGGCCCGGATCTGCAGCGGGGCGTCCGCGGCGCGGCGGGCCAGGTCGAGGGCGGCGAGGTCGGTGCGGGCCAGGTGGTGGCGCGCCAGCGCGGCGACGATGGCGGCCGTGCGGTGGTGGGCGGCCTCGGTCACCCGGCTGCGCTCGAAGGTGTTCGGCCGGGCGCTGGGCAGCGGGTAGGCCCGCTTCGGCCAGGCGGTGAGGCAGTCCGTCCAGTCCGCATCCGCCCAGTAGGCGGGTTCGGACAGCAGTCGGCGCAGCGCCGGCAGGTCGATGCCGGTGGCACCGGCCAGCTCCATGCCGTTGACGACCGGGCGGTCGTCCCACGCGGAGGCAGACCCGCGGTGGCGGACGTCGCAGTCAACCGGCCGGCCGTAGTTGAGGGTGAGGCTGTCCGCGTCGCGGGTGCCCGGGGTGAAGGTGAAGGAGCCGGCCGTCTCGGCGACGGCGTAGATGGCCAGGCCGCGGCGCCAGTCGGTCTCCGGGCGGACGGTGAGCTGGACGCCGGTGGGGGTGAGCAGCTCGAGGGCTCCAGGCGCGGTCGCGGTGGTCATTGATCGTCCTGGGTGGAGGTGCGGTCGGGCTGCTGCTCGTGCAGCCCGCCGGCCGGGTCGGGGTCGTCGTAGAGGTCTTCCTCCCAGCCGTTGCCGTCCTGGCACCACGGACACCAGGGCTGGAGCTGGTTGTGCTGGATCCGCGCCACGGCGAAGTAGCCCAGCATCACCCAGCCCGCGCTCTGCGCCACGCTTCCGGCCGTGCTGCCGAGCGGCAGAACGAACAGCAGCAGCAGGAGCACGACGTCGGCCGCGATGTTGAGGCGCCAGTGGTGCACTGGTCGTAGGACGTGGCGGCGTCGTTCGGCTGCGGCTGCGGCGTCCAGTGGAACGGCGGCGATGCACCACTCGCACAGCTCGCGCCGGTGCCAGAACTCGGCGGAGCGGACGGCCAGGTAGCCGGCCGCCAGAAGGAGGTAGAGGGCACCCGTCTGGAGCCAGACCAGGATGGCCATGGCCAGGTAGGCCCAGGGCAGTGCAGCGTGGGCGCGGTGGCGCCAATGCCGGTAGCGAGGGCGGGCTGCGGCGTGGTGGCTGCTGGTCATCGGGTTACGCCCTCCGTCTCGCGGCCGGGGCGCAACGGGTGCAGTACCGCGGTGGTCACCTTGGCACCGGCGTCGCGCTCGGCGCAGGCCCGGGCCACCAGGTCCAGCAGCCGGCCCGTCTTCACCTCGGCCTGCTCCATCAGGTCCACGGGGATGTCGTCCGGCAGCACCGCGCGGCCGGCGTCCAGGTCCAGCACGGCCCACATCGGCTGGACGTAGCCGCGGGTGCCGGTGGCCAGGTACATCCGGGCGGCGGCCCCGGCGGGGTGCGGGTAGAGGGCGACGTACTCGTTGCCCCAGGAGAAGTGGGCGCAGTCCGGGGAGAGCCGTACGGAGGTGGGGCGCAGCTCGCCGGTGAGCGCGCGCTTCATCGCGTGGGGGCCGGCGGACGGGTTGGGGACGAGGTCGTAGACCTCCTCTCGGAAGGGGTAGGGACCGGGGGCGTACACGGCGTGGTCGGCGTCGAGGGCGTAGGCCCAGCCGTCGAGGTCGAGGTGTACGAAGTGCGTGTAGAGCTGGGGGGCGCCGAGGTAGGGCTTGCTGGCGGGCACGGGTGTTCTCCTTCGGGGGCCGCCGCGAGCGCCCGTAGGCGTCGTCGCGGCGGCCGGGTACCGGCCGGGTCGGGCAGCCGGTGTGGTGGACGGTCAGAGGGTGGGGCGGGCCAGGGTGAGCAGTGCCCGCAGCGAGCGGGCCTCGTGGTGGCCGGGGATGACCTGCATGTCGGGATGCTGGTCGTCCACCCACTGCTCGATCAGGTCTGCGTCGGCGACGCTGGCCAGTTGTTCGGCGGCGTCCGGGTCCCACTCGATCCTCTCGGCGCGGATGGCGTCGGCGAGCGCGGTGGGCAGGTCGGGGCCCTCGATCGACAGGGCCTCGATCCGGCCGCCGTCATCGTCGTCGACCGGCGCGTGGAAGACGGTCCAGCGCTCGGCGGCGCTCACGCGGCGGCACCGGTCGCGGCGGCCGCCTCGGTGTCGCCGGTCGCGCCCTCGGCGAGGAAGGCGATGGCGGCCTTGAACGAGGCCTTCACCTCGTGGGCCCCGACCCAGGGGTAGCGGCGGTGCTGTGTGAAAGCGGCTGTGACCTTCGCGCCGATCACGACGATGCTGAGGTGGCGGATGTCGGTGTAGGTGGGGGCACCCCACCACGCCTCCGGGATCGTTTCGGGGGTGGAGTGCTCGGAGGTGCGGGTGGCGCGGTAGCCGCTGCTGGTCCGGGTGACGGTCCAGCCCGACGCCTGAGCGTCCTTGACGGCCTGGATCAACTGGGCCTGGGTTGCCATGGGTCCTCCTCGGTCGTGGTTCGCGGTGGCCGATCCGAGGTTGCCCTCCCCGTTTCGACATGCACTAATCTACATCATGGGGGGAGGATTGGCAACCCGGAGTCGGGCCGGGGTGCCACCAACCGGCTCCCGCGCTGCGCCACACCGCCTCTGCGGTCCGCCGCCCGCTCACGCCTCCGCCGCGGAGCACACGGCGACGCCGTCCGGGTCGGAGGCCGCGCAGTCCTCCTCGGCGCCGCAGTGGTGGTACGCCATCGCCAGGTGGTTGATGAAGGTGCGGACCGCCGACGGGACCTCCGGCCGGTTCTCGACGTTGTCGCGGTACCAGGCATGGTCGGGGTTCTCGTCCTCCGGGCCCGGGTCGATGACGTGCCATACCGCGGGCTCCGCCGGGTCGTCCGGGTGCGCCTCGCGGCCCTGCACGAACACCGTGACCTCGGTGCCGGCGTGGTCGTGGTCGACTACGACGTCCACCCTCGGCCCGTACGGGATCTCCCTGGTGGTGCCGGTGACCAGGTCGACGCTGGCCGCGGTGCGGGCCTCGACGTCGAAGACCTCGAACTCGTCGACCTCGCGGTCGCGGCTGCGCATCAACTCGGCCGCGTTCAGCGCCGCTTCGGCCGGGGTGGCTGCGGTGACGTCGATGCTCCAGGTCACGGTGTAGTTGCGCTGCTCGGCGCTCATTGCTGTTCGCTCTCTCTGGTTCGGTGTGGCAGTCGTCGTGGCGGTGGCCGCGGTCATCCGAGGGCATGGCCGGTGGCGACCGGCGCAGCCGTCGGACCATGGGCACTCACGGGCCCGGGTGGATCAGCAGCGCCTGGGCCACGCCGCGGCCGTTGACCAGGACGTGGGGCGCGGCGGCGCGGGCGAGCTCCAGGGCCTGGTCGAGTTCGAAGCGGTGCCCGGCCGTCCACGCCGCCCCGTCTTCGGTCAGGTCCCAGGCGCCGTCCCGCGAGAGCGTCCGGAAGCCGTGCAGGACGATCCAGCCACTGTCGCGCTGCTCGACCGAGAGGGTCAGGTCCGCCTGCCACGGGTGCCCGTCGGGCAGGCAGGTGACGGCGTAGGCGACGGGGCGCACGCTGGCGGCGGGGATGACGGTGTGCGGCATTGGGGCTCCGGGTTCGGGGGTCCGTGGTGGCCTCGGCAGGCTTGCCCTCCCGCCTTCGACATGAACTATTCTACCAGATTCGGGCAGGATTGGGCTCCCTGGGGGGAGGTCAGTGCGCGCAGAGCCCGGTGAACCGTGAGCCCCAGGCGGAGGCCCTTCACGTCGGTGGGCTCGCCGTGGAAGACCTTCGGGGCCGGCTGGCGGCGGCCGTCGATGTCGATCGACCACACCGCATTCATGTCGTGGGTGGTGCAGTCGTGGGTGACCCGGACCGCGTGGCCGGCCACCTCGAGCTCCAGGTACCAGCCGTTGGGGCCGGTGAAGTCGATGAGGCCGTCGGGCGACCGGGTGTCCCACTCGCTGTAGACGGCGGCGGCGACCGGGTCGCCCCAGTGGGCGACGCCGGTGGTGATCGCGCGGGCGCTGGTCTGTGAGCCGGTTTCACCCAGGTTGGGCTCGGCGGTGAAGCCGCGGAAGGTCGTGGTCACGTCGTTCTCCAGGAAGGGTGGTCAGTCGAGCGGGGCGGCGCCGGCGTTCGGTGCCGGGTGCCGGCGCCGCTGCTCGCGGCGGTGCAGCCGGCGGTCGCGGCGGCTGAGCCTGCGCTGCTGGTTCCGGCGGGGGCGGCTGCCGGAGAAGTTGCTGGCGGCCGGGGCCCAGCGGGCGGCGGCCGCAGTCCCGAGGAGTTGAAGGATCTGGGCGGCGACCTCGGCGGGAAGCCAGCGCAGCCTGATGTCGACTTCGAACTGGCTGCCGGTGATGGAGACTTCGGCGGCGGTGTGCCAGTCAGGGGCGCTTGGCCGTCTGCCGAAGTCCCGGGGGCCGGCTCTCCAGCGAAACGCCTTCGTCGGGTCCCAGCGGTCCGGGGTGGCGGTGGGCAGCGGCGCCCTGAGCTGCCGCAGCAGTTGCTCGCACTGGTCGGCCAGGCGTTTCGCCGCGGCGAGCTCGGCCCGGGCGAGGTCGAGTGCTTCGCCGTAAGCGGGCAGGAGCCGGCGGCGGATCTCGTCGGCCAGGGCGGTGCCGCCCCGGGCCGCCGCAACGGTGATCGCGGGCATGTGCTGGGAGCTGCCGGCCGGGAGGATGCCGGTCACCTCCACACGCACCGGTCGGCCCTTGCCCTGGCCGATCTTCACGATCCCGCCGTCGGGGTGGTGGAGCCAGGTGTCCCCGTGGCTCTTGCCGACCGTCCAGCCGTCGAGCGCGGCGGCGGCCTCGGTGGCCAGCGGGAGGGTGTCGAACGTCAACAGGTATCTCCTCGGGGTGCGGTTCGGTGGCGGGGTCGGCCGGTCTCCCGGCGGCTGGCCCGGCCCGGCGCGGGCCGCCGGGTGGGGCCTGCCGGGCCGGGCCGGTACGGTGCTCAGCCGGTGGTCGCGGGCTTCTTCCTGCCCTGCGCCTGGCGCGGGTTGTGGCGCAGGGTCTTCTCGTAGTTCACGAACCGGGCCTTGGCGATGGTCGTGCGGTCGGAGCTGCGCAGCACGACGCCCTCGGGCTGGCCGCCCGCGCCCTGGTCGAGGGGGACGAGGGTGCTCGGCAGGATGGCCGTCAGCCACTGGTGCATGGCCTCGACGGAGGTGGGCAGCTCGTCGCCCTGGAGCACGGCCAGGCGCGGGGTCAGCGGGATGCCCTCGGTGGCGGTGAGGTTCTGGAGGGCCCCCTCGCCCCACCAGTCCTGACCGCCCCGGTCGCGCCATGCGACGATGCGCTGCTGCTCCCACTCCAGGACTTCGGCGTCCACCGAGGAGACGTCGAAGAGGCGGTAGCCGACGCTGCCCTCGCCCGCGTACTGCTGGTGGGCGGCACCGACCTGGCTGCCGTAGACCTCCAGGTAGAGCGTGGTGATCCGGTCGCCGGTCAGCGGGAACGTGCCCGCCGTGAGGCGGTCGGCCAGCGGCTTCAGCGCCTCGACGATCCGGGCCGCCGGGTTGAACACCCGGTCGCCCTTGGCGTGGAACAGCTCCTCCCGGGAGCCGATGACGTAGTCCTGGCCGTCCGGCATCACGATGATCCGCCCGTTCGCGCCGTCGATCTTCTCGGTGGCGACCACCTCGCCGTGGAACGGCGTGGCCTCCTCCAGCAGCGCACCCCGGTGGCCCAGGGCGTGGTAGGTGAGGATGCTCGGGTACTTGGTGGCCGAGTGCAGGGCGGCAAGGTTCAGCGTGGACATGTGTCGTTCCTTCGACAGGTAGGCAGCGGGACGGTCGTCCGTCTGGCTGCTGCTGGTGGGCACCGCCGCGCCCGATCCGGCGTCCGGCGGTGCGGGGGGGGTACGGGGGTCGGGATCGAGCGGCCGTCAGGAAGCGAGCGCAAGCGCCGGGGCGTCGCCGTCGCAGAGCTGGCACAGGCTGGTCCGCTCGGCCTGGTCCTCGGTCAGCTCGGCGTTGCAGATGTCGCAGAGCCCTGCGGGCCAGGTGAATCCGGCCCTGGCGAGCCGATAGGTGACTTCGTCGTAGAAGTCGGCACCGGAGAGGTTCTGGTCGGCCAGCTGCGACAGGACGATGCGCGTCGCTCCAACGGGGTTCGGCACCCGGGAGCGGGAGGCCACGGCATCGGTGGCCGAGATCAGCAGGCGGGCGGCGGCGTCGGTGGCCGCGCCGCGCGCGGCGGCGAGGTGGCATCGGATCGACCGGGCGGCCGTCAGGCCGCGCTGCCCGCTCACACCAGCTCCAGCACGCGGGGGTGCTCGGCCTCGATCCGGGCCGTGGCGGCGTCGAAGTCGGTGCCGCAGGGCGGGCACAGGTAGGTGCGGATCATGTTCCCGGCGAGCGTGAGCCGGGTGTGGAGGCGAAGGTCCGAGCGGGTGCGGCAGTCGTCGCAGGGGGCCTGCATGGAGTGCTCCTCGTCGTGGTGGTCCGTGGTGTCCGGCCCGAGGTTTGCCCTCCCCGTTCCGACATGTACTAATCTACCCTTCGTGGGGAAGGGTGTCAAGCCGGGTCGCCAACTGCGCCGGCCCGGCTTGGCAGCGGCCCCGCTCCCCCAGCGGCCACTGCGCGCTCCGCCGGCGAGCCCGGCGAGGACCGCCACCGGTCCGAGGCGCGCCGGTGCCGGCGGGCAGGGCCGTGCCCCGGGTGCGCGGTCTGCGCACCCGGGGCACACCCGTCACTCCTGCGGGACGCAGCAGCTGAGCGGTATGCCTTCGAGGCCGAAGTCCTCGGCGTCCGCTGGGATGTAGTAGCTCTTGGACGCCTTGCGGAGCTTCGCGGTGGACGCCTTGTCCAGCAGGAGTGTGGTGTACGGGCCCTTCCGGGAGGTGTTGATCGGGCCGACCTTGCCCTGGAGTCCGTTGAGGTACTTCGGGCTCATGCCCTGGATGCGGACCGCGTCCCCGGTGGTGAGCATGGCGGCGCGGGCGGAGTTGAGGAACTTGGTTCGCTGGTGGGAGAGCTCGAAGAACCGGTCGATCTCGGGGTCGGTCGCCTGGCTGGCCAGGTAGGCGGCAACGTCGGCGACGGTGACGGTGCTGGTCACTGGTGGTCGTCTTTCTCTTCGAAGGCTGACGGCTTGGACGTGGTGCGGATGGTCAGGCGCCTTCGGCGCGTCAGGACGGCTTCGTCGGGGTGGTGAGTTCCTTGCAGCAGCCGAGCGGCACCCGCAGGCTGTAGTGCTTCGTGGTGGGGGAGATGTACTTGTAGAGCTGGATCGTCTGGAACGACTGCTCGTCCAGGCGGACGACGGCGCGGGGCTCGCCGGTGCGAGGGCGCTGGATCTCGACGATCGTGCCGGAGAGGCCGTTCATGTACTTCGTCCCGAGCTTCTCCAGCTCGACGTTCATGCCGGTGGTGATCGCGGCAGCGCGCTCGCTGCGCAGCGTCTTGCGGCGCACCTCGGCGGTGGCCTCCAGCGTGGCGAGGTCCTCGCGGCTGGCCTGGGTCGTGAGGAAGTTGACGGCCTCGGGGAAGGTGATGGTCATGGCGTGGCGTCTTTCGTTGCGAGGGCTGGTCCGGGGCGGCCTGCGTAGGCCGCCCCGGACCTGGCGGAGGGTCAGCTCAGGTCGATGACGAACACGTCGACGGTCCGGACTGCGCCGTCCCGCTCGTTCGCGCGGTCGGCGTCCGGCCTGCCCGGCCGCGCCTCGGCGGTGGCCTTCGGGGCGGGCCGCTGCGGGGCGCCCGGACCGTTGACGGCGACCAGCAGGGACAGGAGGAGGTCGAGAGGGGAGTGGCTCTCCTCCGGCTCGTGCTGCTGCGGCTCGGCGTCGCCGGTGAACATGGGGTGCCCGCAGGCACAGGTGGTCTTCACGGTGCTTCCTTGATGCTCGGAGGTTCGTGGTGGCCGGATCCGGGGCTTGCCCTCCCCGTTCCGACATGCATTAATCTACCCGCTCTGGGGAGGGATGTCAACCCGCCCGCTCGGGTCACGCGGTGCCGGTGGCCTGCTCACGCTCGGCCCCGGTGAACGTGAAGTCGCCGGTCCGCGACCCGCGCGCCACCGCCCGGCCGACGGAGGTCATGCTGGCCTCGGTGGCGGCAGTGTCGTACGGCAGGACGGTGCCGGGGTTGATCCCGAGACCTCGCGCCACTGCGAACGCGTCCTGATTGGCGGCCATGTAGACGAAGGTGGCACCTCGCGCCTCCTGCTCGCCGATCAGGTAGCGGACCACGTCGCCGGAGAACTCCCGGGAGGCGTTCTCCTGCCCGTCGGTGACGATGACGTAGACGGTCTCGGCCGGCTGCTCGGCCGCCGGGCCCGTCGCGGCGCGCCGGTCGACGCGCCGGATGGTCGAGCCGATGGCGTCGAGCAGCGCGGTCCGGCCCATCGGCCGCAGTCGCAGCCGCGGCACTTCAGCGAGCGGGCGCAGCTCGTAGTCCGTCTCGACGTCGCTGTTGAACAGCACCAGGGTGACGAGGGTGGTGCCGGGCACCTCCTGCTGCTCGGCGAGGAAGGTGGCGACTCCGCCCTCCATGTCGGCGCGCAGTTCCTCCATGCTGCCGGACTGGTCGACGATGAGGACGAGGTGACGGGTCTGGTCTGCCACGGGGGCTGCTCCTTGCTGTTGGTGGTTCTGAGAGGTGGGCGGGGGAGGCCGGCGCAGGCCGGCTACTCGTATTCGCCGTAGACGCCGTAGGACTGGCAGTCCGGGCGCAGACACTGCCAGCCGGAGGCGGCGGCATCCTGCCACTGGTCGAGGTGCTCGCGGGTGCCGCACTCCGGGCAGCGCTCGCGCGGCCGGTCGGCCGGGGGCGCGGTCACGTGCCGCCGCCGCGGACTGCTTCAACGTCGGCGCGGGCCTCGGCAACCACGGTCACCGCGCGCCAGACGTCGAGATTGCTGGCGCCGATCTCCCGGCCGGTTGCCAGGACGTACAGGTTGTACGCCTGGTCGGTCGCGCCGGTGATCCACTGCTGCGCGTCGCCTGCAGAGCCGGTCATCCCTTGCGGCTCCTCCAACTCGGCCAGGAGCTCGAAGGAGGCCCAGGCATCTTCGGACGCCACCAGCGGCGAGTGCACAGCGAGTTCGGCCGCGGCCTCGGGCACGCCGACCGGGGCCGGGCCGATCGGCTTCGGGTCTCGCCAGTAGCCGAGCCGATAGAGGTGTCCGAAGCCCTCGGCCAGTTCCTTGAGGATCCACTCGCGGAGGGGGTTGCCGGCCAGTTCCCCATGCGCGCGGTCCAGGAAGGCCGCAGCTTCAGGGACGATCGGGGGGTGTGTGGTCATGGAGCGGTGCTTTCCGGTCGTTACTGGGGCTGTCACTTCGCGGCAAGGGGTGTCTGCTCCTGTTCGGGAGCCTTCGGACCACCCTCCGGGGTGCACTGGTGCTTGGTGATGGCGGTGCGGGCTGCGAGGACGCCGACCAGGCCGGTGGCCGCGATCCGGGCGCCGCAGACGCAGTTGAGCTCCATGGACGGCGGCGGGGTGGACTCCCGGCGGCGGCTGGGCCAGAAGCGCGGCATGCGGGGCTCCGCGGCGCGGGCGGGGGTGGAGACGGGGTCGGGGGCGACGTTCATGGCACTTCCTTCGTGGTTCGCGGTGGCCGGCCCCGGGGTTTGCCCTCCCCGTTCCGACATTCACTAATCTACCTGACATGGGTGGGGATGTCAACTCGCCTGCAGCCGGGCCCCGGCCCGGCTGCGGACTCGTTGACAACCAGACCTTCGGCGCGTTCGCCTCCCCCTGCGCGCCGGGCCGGGCCCTGGGGCCGACACGCCCTGGCGGCAACCGCACTCAGGGCGGGCCACCCGGACGGTGTGGGTTGGCGATCAGTAGGAGGCGAGCCCGAAGAAGAGCCAGCCGCGGTGTTCGGGCGGGCCGCCCTGGAGGGGGACGGTGAGATCGCCGGAGCGGATCCGGCCGGTACGGGGGCAGTGCGAGTAGATGCCGGTGATGCAGTAGCCGACGGTCTCGCCCGGAAGGAGCCTGCCCTCGTCGGCGAGGACGGTCAGCGCGGCCTCTTCCGTCGTCCGGTAGCCCTGCGCGGTGGCCGGGATGGTCACCGTCACCGTCCGCTGGTCGGTCAGGACGGGGATGGCACCGGCCGGCCCGTACTTGTCCTGGACCGGATGGCGGTCGTCGGACATGATGCGGCCGGCGAGGGCTTCGGCGTCGTCCATGGACAGGGGGGTGTCGGTGATGACCTGGAAGTCGTCCTTCTCGGCGAGGGTGCCGGTGTACGGGCGGTTGCCGTACTGGTAGCGGGCTTCTTCGATGGCATCCCGGAATGCCTTCGCGGCATCGGTGCCGTCCTGGTAGGCGGTGAAGTCGACGGCTCCCATGCTGCTCCTGCTCCTCGTGGGCGTGGTCCGTGGTGGCCGGATTCGGATTTGCCCTCCCCGTTCCGACATGCATTAATCTACCAGCTCTGGGGAGGGGTGTCAACCGGAGTCGGCCCGGGGCCCCGTGGGTACCCCGCAGTCGGCTTCGAGCGTCGGCCGAGAGCCCCCTCTCTTCGACCTGGGCTCTCGGCGCGGACCTCGGCCGCGCTGCACGCAGGGCCGGCTAGAGCGGCTCGGCGAAGGCGGCGTGCCACCGGCCGAGCTTGTGCCGCTCGGCCTGCCCCCTGCTCTCCTCGCGCGAATCGGCCAGTTGCAGCCACCCGCAGCTGCACGTCGCCTCGGCCGCGGTCCACACCACCTGGTGGACGAGCAACATGGACGCGACCAGGGCCGCGGTGCGCGCCTGCACCGGGGCGCCTGCGGCCTGTTCCCCAGTGATGTAGCCGAACTGCAGCAGCTCCGCCGAGAGGGCCGGCAGTATGTCACCGCTGCCCTCGGGCCGGATGACCCACTGGTCCCGTACGTTCTGCCACGTCGCTCCCGCAGGACCGAGCAGGGCCACGGCTGCGGCCTGTGACGGGTTGAGCGGCAGCACCGGGGAGTCCGGCACCAAGCGGACCAGCGAGCCGGCGCTGCCGAACGTGGCAGGGTGCTCGTACTCGAACTGGCCGCTGTGCCAGAGCGTCATGTCCCGGCGGGCCCCTCCGGCACGGGAGAGGATGAGCCGGGCATGGTCCTCGGTGACCCGGTCCTCCCCGTACAGCTTCCCGTTGCGGGTGATGACCTGCGTCCACTCGTTCACGGTCACTTCCGATTCGTCTCGATGTGGCAGCTGGCACAAGAGCTGGCTGCGCTGGTTCGTGGTGGCCGTTCGCGGGATTGCCCTCCCGATCTCGACATGTACTAATCTACCCATCACGGGGAGGGTTGTCAACCTGCTGCCCGGCGACGCGGTGCGGTGTCCCGCGTCGGCCAGCCGCCCCAGAGCCGTCGGATGGCCGGCTCTACCAGGTCGGGCTGTCCGGCCTCCTGGAGGGATCGGGCCAGGGTGGTGATGGCGGCCCGCTGCCGGTCGCCGCCGGTGAGGCCGTCGCGGGCGGCGAGCAGGTACCCCAGGTGGACGGCTCCGAGCACCTCGGCGGCAAGGTCGGCCAGCAGGCTCTCCTGTGCGACGCCGTGCCGGCTGGCGGCGGCCCGGAGCAGCGCGGTGGTGTCGTCCATCGCGGCGGCCTGGGCGGCGTCGTCGAGGGCGTTCTCGATCAGCAGGGTCGGCATGGTGGTCATTCGGGCTCCAGATCGTGGGGCTTGGTTGTTGGTCGTGTGCTGGGCGGAGGGCGGCGATGGCGGCTGGCCACTTCGGGTCGAAGGCCGCGGACCGTTCCCCCCGGCCCCCGGCGAAATGAGATGTCCGGGGCTCGGCGACCGGAGTGCCGGGGAGGGAGGGAGTACCGGAGCCGGTAGAGCGAGCGTGCGAGCGGGCCGGCGAGGACACGGACCGGACGACCTGGTGCGCAGGTGCCGAGCCCCGAGAATCGAAGAGCCGGGAGGGTGGGGTGAACCAAGAAAATACGGTCCAGCGAAGCTGGTTTCAATTGCGAAAACGTACGTTTTTGCAGCTTATTCGACCCCGACGGCCAGGTCACCAACTGCAACTCCGTGAGCGTCGCTGACTTCGGCTGCTTGGCGTCCTCGCTACCTGTCGGCTCCTGCTACTGACAGCGCTTCAGCCCCGGGCCGTCCAAGTTGCAGTCCGAAGAGCCAGCCGCGGCGAGACGGCCGTCAGGAACCCCGCAGCGACGAACAGCCGACCGCTGCTGGGGACGGCGCCGACATGCTTCGCGCGTTGCGCCTGCGGGCCGTCGCGCAGGTCGAGACCGGCCCGGACGTCCGGGCCGGATCTTCGCCTCCACCTCCGCCGTCAGTAGCGTCGGCGGCGTCGCCGCCTTCCTTCTCGGCGAGGTGGCGGCGAACAGGCTGGGCAAGCTCCAGCGCGCCAAGGACGAGGGGCTGCGCATCCTGCTGTTCGTGTGGGCGGACACCTCACACCTGACCGTCGGCATGGCGCTCGACCGCGCCCCGGCCCACCGGCCAGCCCGCCGTCCCGTCCCGGGCGGCCGGGCGGGAGGTCTTGGCAATATCTCGGGCGATCGTCACCACCACCGCGCCGGCGGAGCAGGGGGAGGAAGGGCGGGAGTTGGAAGGGGCCCCGACCAGTAGCTCCATGGGACCCGCCCGGGAGCCTCGCGACCTTCGGCGGAGCAGCGACACTCTAGTATAAGCTACTTTTAGAAGCTGCTTATATTGATCTTGAGGGGTGTGGCATGGCTCAGCGAGACGACCACGAACAGATCGACCTGCAGGAACGCGCCCGCCGGGTGCAAGAGATCTTGGCAGACCCGGAGACCGCACGGTTGACGACCCGCACGCACCTTGCCGGGCTGACGCTTCGGGTGGTCGACGGAGAGAAGGCGAGTCGGGAGCGGGCCCGCGTGATCCGTCAGGCCTACGCGGGTGGCGGCTGGACCCAGGCCGATCTGGCTGATGCCGCCGAAATCAGTCAGCCCGCCGTGTCCCAGATCATCAACGCTCCGGAGAAAGACTTCCAGGAGCCCGACGCCTGAGCGCACGGCGCCGACAGGGAGTCCTCGGACACAGCAGGGTAGGTGTGGTGGGCATTCGGTCTCCAGATCATGGGGTTGGTGGGAACGGCGACGGCGGCTGGCCGAGTCGGAGCTGGGTCCGCGGACCGTTCCCCCCTCGGCCCCCGGCGAAATGAGATGTCCGGTGCATCGCGGCCAGCAGCCCCGGCGCCGTCGTGGTCGCCCTGTACTCTCGACCGTCCCCGCCACCACCCGAGAAGAGCGACCGTGCCCCACCCCTCCACTGACGCCCGACGGTGGCCGCCCGTGTCGGCTACCGTCGCCGGCGGAGCGCTCGCCGCTGCGCTGCTCATCCTGGCGTCGACCATGGTCGACGCGGCGCTGCCCACCGCGACGAGGAAAACCGGCTACCTCGGCGGAGCCATGCTGGCTGCTGTGGGGGTCCTCCTGGTCGTCCCCAGTGTGCTGACGCGGCTTCGGCCCGGAGGGACCCACAAGGGTGCCGCCGCCTTCGGCATCGCGGCGCTGCTCGCCGCGATGACGTGGAGCTCCGACCTCGCCCACCACGTCTGGCCGGCCCCCGAACTGCGCTACCAGCACGAGCTCAGCGGGACCACCGGCTGCCTCAACGGCACGCCGTACGACTGGAGCCAGATCCGCGCTGTCGCGTTCTCCGACCGGCAGATGACCGTCGTGCCGTCGAGCAAGGACAAGCCGCTGGTGTTCGCCAACGCCTACCAGGGGAGCACCCACCGCCTGATCCCCGCCGACGACGCCACCCGGACGATCCTGGAAACTTACGGCTGCGGAGCCAACCGCCCGTGACCGTAGCGGTGGCAACTCCTGAAGAGTCGGGTCGCCGCCTCCGTTGGCTTTGAGCCCACCGCTGCCTAGGCGCAAGGTGTTGGTCCACCGTGCCGAGCGTCGTCGCCGGGATTCGCGGTATACCGGGCTAGTCGTCGTCCTCGTGGTCGGCGGTGGTGAGCAGGTTGGTGAGCTGCAGCTTGACCAGCTCGAGGGCATCGTTGGTGTCGTCAAGGGTGACGGACAGCAGCTCGGAGTGCTCGGCGGTGGATGCCTGGAGAGCGCGATACCGCTCGAACAGCTTCTCCACCTCGGCCTGCTTGGCTCCGGCTCGGCGGGCGGCGGCGAGGTCCTTCGCGAGCGTTTCCAGCTCGTCCCGGGCGTTGGTGGTGAACGCCGCGATGACCATCTCGCGCTGCTCGTCCTGGTCCGGGAGCGGCACCCTGGCCAGCAGGCTGCCGTGGCCGAAGCGACGGACCAGCTCGCGCAGGGCTGCCAGGGTGGCGTCGTGTCGGTGGTGGACGAAGTAGACGCCACCGGTGGGGCGGAGCTTGATCGCGCCGAGGTGTTCGACGTAGGCGCGGACTAGGGAGCGCAGCCGGTCGCCGGTGAAGTAGGTGCAGTTGGTGATGTAGCTGGCCTGGATCTCGGCGAGCATCTCCCGGACGGTGGTCTGCTCGGCCTCGGGGAGTGCGGCGATGGCCTTGTCGTCCGGCTTGATGGTCATCTGGCCGGCGCCGGGCTCGCTGGTGTCGCGGCGGAAGACCACCGCGGCGAGGCGGGTGTCGTAGCGGAGCTTGACCTTGCGCTCGTCCCGCACCTCCCGCACGACGTGGCGCACGATGCGCCCGCTGTCCCGCGACACCGGGCGCACCATCAGGAGAGCGGAGCGGCCGAGCTCGTCGGGCTGGCGCCTGCGGCGGCGGCCGTCGCGGCCGGTGGCGGTCGGGTCGTCCAGTGGGTAGGTGACCCTGACGCCGTCGCGGCCGGTGACCCGCTCGTAGGCGGCGTCGCTCTTCAGCGGAGGCGGGAGGAAGTCGGGGTCGAGGTCGAGTTCGGTGAACCAGGCCGTGAGGTCGTCGGGAGTGACGGTGCCGGGGAACACGGAGTAGAGAACCACGTGTCCCAGCAACGGGGCCTGGTCGCCGGCCATGGCCGCCGTGTAGGCGTCAAGCTCGGGGTTGCCGGTGGTCAGGTCGGCGGCGGGGGAGGGATGCTGCGGGTCCTGGGTGGTCATGGTCGGGCTCCGGGCGGCAGGGGAGGGCACTGGCAGGTGGTGGGAACGGGTCAGATCGTCCGGAACAGGTCGGCGGCGGGCTCGGGGTCGGTGAGGTCGTCGATGGTGCGCACGTTGTCGGAGAGCACGTCGAGAACGGAGCCGGGTACGCCGGCCCTCGGGGATCCGACCGCGATGCCGAAGGTGCGGAAGTCGAGCCGGGCCTTGGTGACCTGCCAGTCGCGCATCCACTCCTCGCCGACCTCACACTCGCCGTCGGTGATCAGCACGATGTCCCCGCGCTGGGTGCCCTGTGCGTTGTACTGGGCGGCGAGCACCTCGGCGGCCGCCGACAAGGGCGACTCGAAGTCCGTCCCGCCGGCGTAGAAGTGCTCGGCCATCTCGACGACCTGGGCGATGCTCACCGGCTCGTCGGCGGGGAAGTGGAAGGTGCGCAGCTGGCCGGGGGAGGAGAAGAGGATCACCGCGAAGTCGCGCCGGGAGCGGCGGGCCTGGTCGAGCAGGGCCAGGACACAGGCCTTGGCCCACGCTTCACGGGTGGGCGAGCCGGCCTCGCGCCGGTGGCGGGTGTCCATGGAGGAGGAGCAGTCGACGCAGACGATGATCGCGCCGTGGCCGATGCGCTCCTCCCCGCGGCTCTCGAAGAGCATCAGCTGGCCCTCGGCGTAGCGGGATGCGAAGACCGCGCGCATCACTGGCACTCCCAGGGCGGCTGTCTCCGAGGGGAGGAGCCGGGTGAGGTCGTCCCCGAGCGTCACCCCGGTCAGCTCGCCGGGGACGTCCTCGACGCGGCGGGCCCGCTCGCCTGCGGCCATCAGCCGGAAGCGGCCGATCAGCTGGACGAACTCGCTGAGCCGGTTGCCGCGCAGCCGCTCGGCGAGCTCGGCGCGCTGGTCGAAGTCCATGCGTTCCAGCTGCCCGGGTTCCACGCCCCAGGCGCGTACCAGGTCACTGTCCTCGCCGACCTGCTCAAGCGCGTCGGCCAGGGCGTGCCGCACCGCGGCCCGGATGGCGGGCAGAGCGCGGACCAGGGCCTGGTCGGCGTCCGCCGCGGCGTCCTGTTCGGCCCGGTCGGCTTGCTCGGCGGCCTCGACCGCTTCCTGGACCGCGTCCGCCACGGCGGTGGGCACGGAGCCGTCGGCGTCGGCCGCCTCCTCGGCCCGTGCCAGTGCGGCCGCCACCGCCTGTGCCGCCTCGTCGACGGCGCGCTGGGCGTCCTCGGCGCGCTGGGCCTGTTCCTGGGCCTGCCGGGTCTCTTCCAGCAGCTGGCGCAGGTGCTCGGCCACGGCGAGGACGGACAGGCCGGCCGCGTACAGGTCGCCGACGGTCTCCCGGCGCAGCTCCGTCAGGTCGGGGCTGGCGGCCATCGTGGCGACGATCTGGTGGTTGGCGAGCCGGGAAGGTTCCATCTCCCCCTGCTCCCGCAGTGTCGGGGTGACCTTGTAGGCGAGGAGGAAGACGTCCTGGAGCAGCCCGGCGGTGTAGTCGTACCTCTGGTGGAGGTCATCGGCCAGGTCCTGCAGGGCCGAGGACTGGTCGAGGATCTCCCTCCAGTCGGTCTCGTCCCACCGGTCGGCGACGACCGCGGTGGTCGCCTTCGGCGCGACGGCGCCGGCCAGGCCCAGCCAGCGGCCGGCCCGGTGCGCCAGGTCCTTGAGCTTGGTCAGCGCCCTGCCCATCGCCCCTCGTCCCCCTTCCTGCTGCTGGTGTTCACTTCCCGGTGCCCACGGATACGCCGAGCACCTCGCTCACGATCCGGTGCAGCAAGCTCTGCTGGCGGCCGAGGACCCGGTCCACCACGGTGGTGGACCGGCCGGCGGCCACCGCCGCCTCGCGCAGCTTCTCCAGATCCTTGCCGGTCCGGTTGAGCTTCCTCCTCGCTTCCGTGATCACCCAGTTGCTCACGTCCTCTGCGGCCTGGCCGTCCTTCGCCGCCCACTGAGCCTCGAGATCGTCGAGCGCCTCCTCCAGGTCGAGTGCTTCTTTACCCTCGGGGTCGATCAGGTCCAGCACCTGACGCTCGACCAGGCGGCGCTCGGTCGGGGAGTCCCACAGCACGTGGATCAGGACCGCCACGTCGTGCTCGCCGACCTCGGTGCGCCCGTCCAGCCACGCGCTGGCCTGCATCAGCCGCACCGACTGGCGCCAGCGGCGGTCCGAGGCGATCAGCCCCTCCCTGCGCAGCGCAGCCCGCAGCGCCCCGATGGTGTCCACGATGACTTCCGGGACCAAGACAGCCGGCACCGCGGTGGCCACCGCGGCCTTGAGCTCCTTCAGCGTCACCGTGGTGCGCACGGTCGGCGCGGACGCGGCCGTGGCCGAGCGGATCAGCGCGGCGAAATTGGCCGGGTCGGTCAGGTAGTCGACTTCCAGGCGTACCAGCAGCCGGTCGTAGATCGCGGCGCTGTCCTCCCCGGAGGGCAGTTCGTTCGATGCGGTGATCGCGCCGATCAGCGGGCAGGGGATCGGCGCGCCCCCGGATTCCGGGTGGTACAGGCGTTCGTTGAGGTAGGCGAGCATCTCGTTGAGCGCGGCCGTGCTGCACTTGAAGATCTCGTCGACGAAGCCGACGTCGGCGGTGGTAGCCCGGCCGTCGAACACCTGGCGGTACTCACCCAGGGCGAGGGCGCCGACGTCCACCGGCCCGAAGATCTTGGTGGGCGGTGTGAACTTGGACAGCAGGATCTCCCAGTACCGGCTGTCCTCGATCCTGCCGGCCAGCTCGCGGGCGAGCTCGGACTTGGCGCTTCCCGGCGGCCCCAGCAGCAGGCTGTGCTGGCCGGCCAGCAGCGTCACCACCAAGGTGCGCACCACCTCGTCGCGCTCGAAGAACCGGCCCGACACCTCCTTGATGACGGCCCGCAGCCGCTGAGCCGTACCGGCCGCTCCGTCGGCCGCGAACGTGCCCGACGCTTCATCCACCACAAGGACTCCCCACTCCAGCTGACCGCCGCTCAGGCATGCTCAAGCCTATCGGTTGAAGGCTGCAAAAACGTACGTTTTTGCATAGGCTTACCCTGGTTTCCCAAGGGCTTTCTGTGCACAGTTGTTCCGATGGTGAGTCTCTCGCCGCCAGCCACCCACGCGGGGTTCCAGCACCGCGACGCCGCGACCACCGAGGGGAGAACCCAGTGCCTCGTCCCGCCCAACCGCGCCCGGTCCTGGCCGGCGTCGCCGGCCTGCTGGTGCTGGCCGCGGCCACCGCCTGCACCCCGCTCGGCACCTCGGCCGGTGCCAGGTCGACGGTCGCCGCCCCGAGTGCGAGCGCGGACACCTCGGCCCAGAGCGCGGGTTCCCTCGCCGTCGGGCCCGGGCCGCAGGCCACCTACACCGTGGCCGTCCAACCGCCCCCGGGCAGTTGCCGATACCGGTACGCCAACGGGCAGCCGCTGCCGGACCCGGCCTGCACGCCGGGAGCGGTGTCACCCGCGGTCACCCAGGCCAACCTCGACAGCACGATCTGCCGGAAGGGCGGCTACACCGCGAGCGTCCGGCCGCCGGTGGCCGTCACCGACGCGGAGAAGCGCGCCAGCGCCGCCGCGTACGGATACGCCGGCTCCCTCCACGACGCCGAGTACGACCATCTCGTGCCGCTCTCAGCCGGGGGAGATCCCAACGACCCTCGGAATCTGTGGCTGGAAGCCCCCTCTCCGGGCCACCGGCCGCAGGACGGCTTCGCGAACCCGAAGGACGACGTCGAGGACCGGATCCACGAAGCGATCTGCTCCCGGCGGGTGCCGCTCGCCAAGGCCCAGAAGGCGGTCGCGGAGAACTGGACGACCGCCCTGGCAGCTCTCGGGCTCGCCCAGTAGGCACGCCGGTTGGCCAAGAAGGCGGGACGTGCAGCAGAGTTGGGCAACGGCCGGGGGAGAGCCCCCGGACAGGATGGGGAACCGTGGGGGTACGGGATGGGCAGGCAGAAGGCCAGGCGAAGCCGACCTGCCGGTGTTCGCGGCCGGCACGTCCTGCTCGTCGCGGTCGACGGAGCCGACCTCGGTCTGCTGCCGGGTGCTCCCGTCTCCTTCGCCGCGTACTGGGCTGAGGTGGATGCTCGGGCCCGGGCTGCGGCACGGACGGGGCGGCTGGTCCTGCTCCGGCCGCTGGTCGCCTTCGACTACGCGAGGTTCTGCGACCAGCATCGGCTCGACCCTCGCAGTGCGGCCGCCTTGGCCGCGTACGAAGCTCTGCCGGTGCCGGAGCAGGAACTGACCGAGTACCTCGGCGATCCGCCCGAGGTACTGCTGAACGTCCTCCGGTACGAGAGGGAAGCCTGGGCGACCGGCCTCCGGTCGAAGGCGGTGCTGGCCGCGGTGGTCGAGGAGCACGGTCCGGTCGCCGAGCGGGAACTGCGCGGGGAAGCGGGGAAGATGCTCGACGCTCTGCTCGACGGCGCCCAGGCGGGCGACGAGCTGACCCTGGTGGCGAAGGCGGCCGGCCTGTCCCTCGGAGCCCATGCCGGGGCGGTCAGGCTGGTCGGGGGGCGGCCCGCCCTCGACGATCGTGACCGAGGTCGGCTGGAGACGCTGCTGGCCGCCGCCCTGCCGACGTCCGCCACCGGTGTTGCCGCGCTGACCTCGGCGCCGGCCGGCAGCGCGGCCGAGCGCGTACTGGTCTGGGAGCTCTCGCCTGCGGGGCTGGTGCCGAGCGAGCACGGCGAGCTGATCCTCGCACCGGACGGACCGCGCTCCGGCAGCCCGAAGGCCGAGTACCTGCCGGGGTTCGCCCTTACCAGGAGGTAGTGCCACCAGGGAGCATGGGGCCTTCGGCCCGACCGAAAAGACTCATGCGTCCTTGGTTCGGGTGTAGACCGCCTGGAGCTCGCCGTACTCGGTGACCGTGTCGACCATCGTCATCCCGAGGGACTCGAGGAGCCGCCGCGACGGTGTGTTCGCGTGCTGGGTGACGGCTACCACCGAGCGGGTCTGCCCGGCGGCCTCGGTCCAGTCGAGCACCGCAGCGACGGCCTCCTTGCCCACGCCCTGGTTCCAGTGGGCCGGAAGCAGCTGGTAGGACAGCTCGATCGTCCCCGGCCCCCGACCGTCGGCCTCCACCGTCACCAGGCCGATCGCCGGCCCGCCGGTGGCGAGTACTACGGCGAACGCGCCAGGCGCGCCGACGTACCGGGCCTTGCGGGCTTCGGCCTTGGCCGGGGAGACCGGGCCGCCGAGGTGCCGTCGGACCCGGGGGTCCTGCCAGAGCTCGACGAGCACGGGAAGATCGTCCTCCTGCACGGGGCGCAGGAGTAACCGCCCCGTCTGCAGGACGGCTGGCCAGGGGGCGCCCAGCGCGCTGGTGGAGTCAGACACGTGCCCATCTTTCCGGGCCAGGTCCCCGGGCGAGGGCCGGAACTACAACGTGGTCACTCCACCAGGTGACCAGGTCAGCCGAACTGGTCAAAATCTTTACCGGTCAAGATTTTGACCAGTAGGATGCCCAGAGGTGAGGCTGGCTGCGCGATCCGGCCCGGGGAGAGGATGACGATGACCGAGGATGTGCTGGAGATCGCCTTCACCCGGCGCTCGTTGCGGGCGCTGGACGGTCTGGTCGAGCAGCTGCGCGCGGCGGGGCTGAAGTGGCTGGAGCTGCACGACGTCGCCGGCCACATTGCCGCCGTGACGGAGTGGCTGGGACACCGGGACCTGCTGGAACTGTGCTCACGCACGGGCTGGCCGATGCCGACGTCGTCGGGAGTGGACCACACCACGCCGGCGGCACTGGCGGTGACGCGGGCCAAGCAGCGGCTGGAGAAGGCCATGCTCGCCGACCACCGCGGAGGAACCAGCGCGAACGAGGTCGCAGCGCGGGCCAGCAGCGTCCACAGTCGGCCGATCGCTCTGGACATCCTGGCGGCGGAGCGCCTGCTGGCCGACGCGGTCACCGCCTTGACCCCCTGGTTCGAAAGGGACGTGCCCCTGCACCTCTTCCCGGGCCCCGCCGACCGCAGGCGGACGCTGGAGCTCAGCGCCCTGTGGAAGGTCGAGGGGGAGGGGGTGGACCAGGCCGTTCGACGCGAGCTGCTCGAAGGCGTCGACGAAGCGCTCGCCGCCCTGGGGCTGGCCCTGCGCGACCTGGAGACTAAGGCCGCCTGCGACAGTGCAGCCCTTCTTCCCGGCGACCACGCCGTGGTCGAGCTCTACCGCGCGCAGGAGGGCGCCAAGGCCCTCTGACCTCCTGGACCGTGGCGTGGCGACCGCGGCTCGCTGGACGACCTCTGGTGTCGCGTCAGCCGCGGCGGCGAGGTTACCCCCGGGCGGGTGCCACGCTTCCGAGTAGGTTGCCCGGAATCGACCGTTTAGGCTCGTGCCTCGAACGAGAGGACTGGTGGGCCACGTGGGTAGGTGGGAGCGCGCGCTGGACGCGGCAGGGGTGCAGGCCCCCGAGCTGCGGGCGGACTACGGCCGGCAGCGGCAGCAGGTCGCCGACTACAAGCGCGAGGTCGCGGTGGCAGCCGCCATGCTGCTTCCGGAGCGGATGGTCCCGCACGTCATCGCCGCGGCCGCCTTCATGCACCGCACCGACACCCTGCTCGACAGCGGTCCGGCCGAGGGCCGCCGGGAGGCGTCCGTGCGGTGGGGCGAGCAGGTCGTCGAGAGCCTCGACGCCGGCCGCACCGACGACCCCGAGCTGCGCCCCCTTCTGCACAGCATCAGCGCGCACCCGGCCCTGCGGGAGCGGGTGCTGGCGTACCTCGCTGCGGCGGACGCGGACCTCGACTTCGCCGGGTTCGCCAGCGAAGTCGATTACCAGCGCTACGTCGACGGGTACTCGCTGCCGGGCTTCATGGTCGTCGCCGGCCTGCTCGGCCCGAGCGGCGACCAGAGCGCCTTCGACGCCGTCTGCCGGACGTACATCGACGGCAGCCAGCGGCTGGACTTCGTCAACGACCTCGCCGAGGACCTCGCGGACGGCCGGCTGACCATCCCAGAGCAGACGCTGGCCCAGCACGGCGTCACCCGCGCCGACCTCGAGCAGGCTCGGGACCTGCCGTCCGTACGGGCGCTACTCGGCGACCTGCTCGACCAGGTGGACCGCACCCTCGCCGAGGGCAAGGCCGTCGTCGACCTCGTGCCGGCCGCCCACCAGCCGATGGTCCGGTGCATCGTCGGGGTGGACGAGCTCACCAGCGCCGCCGCCCGCGCGGACCTGGGCGCTGTGCTGCGACGCTCGGCGAGCCCGTCCAAGCCGGCCGCACTGCGCCTGCTGCTTCGCGAGTGCCTCCGGGCCCGCCGGCTCCGGCGCTGACTTCCTGCGCGAGGCCCTCGCTCCCGGGGGCTCTGGCCTACAAGGATGTCCGGCCGGAGCACACGAACGAAGCAGGAGCCATGATCCGTCCCAGCTGGACCGACACCACCGCGGCGCTGGCCCGCCGGGCCGAGCTGGCCGAGACCGTGGCTCAGCGGATGCGAGACGCGGAGGCCGACTTCGGGCACAGCGAGCGGGAGACCCAGGAACTCTTCGCCCTCGTCGCCCTGAGCCGGGCACGCGACGCGGCGCTGCTCCGGGCGGCTGGCTCCGCCCTGCGCCGCCGCGCCGCCGGCCGATCGGCCCCGCTGTGGCTTCCACCGAGCCGGGTACTGCCGGGCGAGGCGGCCCCTCGGTGGTGGCGGCAGGTCGTCACGCAGACCGACGCCGGAATCTGGCGGGCCATCCCGCAGCCGGGGCCAGAGACCGCCCTGGGCCAGCTGGACGACCCTCTGGTCCAGGAGGTTGCCAAGGGCGCCCGTCTGCTGCAGACCAGCCTGGTCGGCTACAAAGGCCGGGACTCGAGCTACGAGGCGTTCGTTCCGGACGGCGGCCCCCTGCAGGGGCGAAGTGTGCCGCCGATCCCCGGGCTGAGTCCGGAGCGCAGTTGGAAGGCGAACCTGCTGCTGGGCCACGGCAGCGGGTTCCGCGTCAAGGCCGATCGGATGGACGAGTTCGCGCAGGCCAACCAGGACAGGCACGCGGTCTGGGAGAGGGCCAGGACCTACGGGGCGGCAGTCGTCGTCCTGCTCCGCGCTGTCGCCTGAGTCGCATGGTCGGGCCGGTGTCTTCGACCGCCCTAAACTGCTCGGTGTTCGAAGACGGTGAGGTGTTCCTCCCGCACACCGGCAGAAGGAGATCCAGTGCCCCACTCGGTGGCCCCGACGCTCGCTGATCGCCTCGCCGTCGTCGAGCTGGAAACGGTCAGCGCCGCCGAGATCGCAACAGCGACGGGACTGTCCGTCTCCACCGTTCGCCGACTCAGCAAGGAGCCGGGCTGGCCGGGATTGGTCAGCACCGCCGAGCAGCGCGAGCAGCGGTTCCCGCGCAAGGCGTGCGTGCAGTGGTTCCGCGACAACCAGGCCTCGCGGATCGACGTGACCGAGCTACCGGGGGACGACAGCGACCGCGTCACGATCACCGAGATCGCGAGCCGGACCGGCCTCAAGCGCGGCTCCGTCAGCCCGATGCCCACCTTGTACGAGAACAGCGCCGACCCGTTCCCCGCCGCCGACGCCCTTGGCACCTACAGCTGGGGAGAGGTGAAGCAGTGGCTGAGCCGGCGGTCCGGTCGCACCGGCCCCCGCGGCACTGCCGTAGCCCCGGCCCCGGCCGAAGTTCCGACCGCAGGGCCGACGCTCGACGTGCTAACCGCCGCCATGATCGAGCAGCTCACCGGCCGGAGCAAGGAAGCCGTCAAGACCCTGGTGCGCAGGCCTGAGATCGCCGGCCTCAGCAGCGGCAAGGTCGGACGCTCGCGGGTGTGGCCCGCAGCTGACCTGCTGCCCGTGCTCTGGCGACTCGGCTACCTGCCGGAATCTGGACCGCTCTCCGCCGAGCAGACCGAAGTCCTGATTGAGCTCGGCTACCTTCCCGCTGCCGGGCAGGAGGTGAGCGTCGAGCAGGAAGCCGTGCTGCGCGAGTTCGGCTACAACCCCCGGGGCACCGCGGAGCAGCGTGCTTGGATGGCAGGACCTCCGCGATCGGCCACCGAGCTGGCCGCCTACTACAGGGTCACCATCAGTGCCATCAGCCACAGGCTCAGCCGCGCAGTGGCGGCCGGCGGCACCGTCCCGTCGGCGATCGACACCGAGAACGGCACGCAGTACGACCCGAAGGAGTTCGACGAGTTCTGGCGCCGCACCAGCGGCACCCGCACTAGGTAGCCGCTGCCGCTCAGTCTCAGCGGTCAAAGAGCTGGACGAGCTCCGCGGCCTCCGCTGCGCCCAAGGTCACCAGCACGCGGTTCCGGAAGGGCGACCGGACGGTGAAGATCAGCCGAAGCAGGGGCCAGGGTCCGCGGAAGCTGTGCCCCGCGACCGCGTCTCCGCCCATGATCGTGAAGTTGAAGAAGGCCGGCTGGACGAGGCCGGGCGGAGACAGGTCGAGGTCGAGGCCGGACCGTACGTCCAGGTACGGCGGCATCTCGTAGCAGGCATGCTCGACCAGCCAGTGCGCAAGCCGATCGCGCACCCAGTCCAGATGGCCCCGGTCCCCGATCGCGAGTGCGACCGCGACGTCCAGGTCGGCGGCCCCGGTGGCCGGCTGCCGGGGATCTCGGACGGTCAAGATCCATCCCGGATTACCGCCCCTGGCCATGCTGGGTCCGGTGGTCAGGGCGAAGACGTCGTTGACGTTGATGCCGTCGAGCGGCGGCCTGACCAACTGGGGCTGCGATCTCCTCGTCACAACGGGCACAACGACCAGCCCTTCGCCCTGGATACCGCCGGGGCCGCCCTCAGCTGGCCGCGGCCTCGCTGGGGCCGAGCTCCCGCAGTCGGCGCTCCAGTTCGGCGAGCTCGCGGGTCTCCTTGGTCTCGCCGGAGACGTAGTAGGTGTTCCACCGCAGGGTCCGGGCGCGTTCTTCGAGCGCCTGCCTCTCGGGGGAGACCGGCGGATCGGGCTGTCGACGAAACAGGTTCAGCAATCGCACCAGTTCAGGGTAGGTGTCGGGTTTCGAGGCAGGGAGGGGTCAGCGGTGTCGTGTGCGCCACCCGCAGCTGCGGGCCGACACAGTGGACTGCGGGCACCAGCAGCGCGGAGAAGCCGGCCGGACCCCGACCTACCGTCCCGCGGTGAGGCGTACGAGCGCCCCGCGGTCAACCGCGTCCTGAAGGAGCTCCTCGCGTTCGCTCGGGGTGAGGATCTCGGGGCAGTCCACGATCACGACGTCGCCGGGGCCGAGGGCGAACTCGGCAGCGCTACCTCCGGTGCCGCGGGCCTGCTGTCGCTCGGTGAGCCAGCGGGAGAGCGTGTAGACCGGGGCGCCGTCGAGGGACTCCGCGAGGATGTGGGCGGAGAGCTGCGCTGGGCTGATGCCGATGACCTGGCCGCCGCTCGCGCGGACCGCGCAGGCGAGCAGCTCCAGCATGGTGCTCCGGCCGGTGCCCGGGATGCTGACGATGGTCTCGACGGGCTGCTCGCTCATCGCGAGGGCGCGGGCCTGCTCGACTTGGCCGGCCGTCAGCGGGTGGCCGGGGTTCTTGGCTTGGTACGCGGCGACGGTCCGCTCGAAGACGTCGGGTGAGACGGCGGGGATGACGGTCATGCCGGGGATGATTCCACCCTCGGCCGACCGTCTGCTTCGCCGTCCTCGAACCAGCCGTGTGCCGGGCCCCGGCGTTCCGGGCTCCTCTGGGCGGCGATCCCGTAGGGTCCGTTGTCGTGGATGACCAGGTGGCCGAGCGGATCCGGTTGTTCGAGCAGGTGCGCGCCGTTCCGTACGCGACGGACGGAGCCCACGATGCCGAGAGCCTGATGGTGATCGGCCGCGGTGACTGCCTGGCGAAGGCGGACTTCCTGCTTCGGGGATTCCTGCTGCTGGGCTACCCGGCCCGGCGGGTCCGCTGGTTGTACCTGCTGCCGGAGCAGCCGGCCGAGGTGCACCAGCTCGTCTCCCGCCAGGACGCGCACTCCGCCGTCGAGGTCTTGCTCGCGGAGGTGTGGGTGCTGGTGGACGCGACACATGACCCGGCGCTGGCCGGCGCCGGGCTCACCGTCGCTTCCTGGGACGGTTGGACGGACACGCTCCCCGCCTACCCGCCGCTCGACGAGATCTGGAGACCGGGGGACGGCCCCGAGCCGGTGCCCAACGGCGGCCGTCCCGGTCCCGACCCGGCTGGCCCCGGGTACCGGGTGGCGTTCAACCGCTGGCTGCGTAGCGTTCGTGGTGCTCCCGCTCGCTGACCGTCGTTTCTTCAATCACGGACGCCGAACGCGGTCGAGGCCGTGGACAGCGCGATGGCTTGCTACGCGGCCGCGCGGGAGCCCGGCCATGACGTGAAGCCGCTCCAACAGCACCGACGTGTCGCCCTGCGTGGTGTGGTCGCCACCGAGTCGGATCCGCCGGTACCGCTGCTCTTCGGGGTCCCAGGCCATGGCGTGCCGACTCCATCCCTCCATGGCGCACCACCAACTTCCGCGGCGGGTCCACCTGGGCGGCAGCGGCCGACCAGGGAGCCGGCCCCACTCGCCGCGCAGGGCCGGCTGGTCGAAGTGCGCGCCGTACGCCACGACCGTCGCCGCCGAGGCGAGAACCTGGTCCAGCTCGGCGGCGATCGCCTCGAAGGCGGGGCAGCCGATCAGATCCTCGTCCTTGATCTTGTGGACCTTGACGGCCTCGGGGTCCTGGAGCCGGCCGGGGTGGATCCGCTGGAGGTAGCGGACGGTGCCGGTGGTGTCGAGGACGCAGACCTCCACGATCCGCGGGTTCGTGAGCCGGTCCGTCTCGACGTCGACCAGCAGGACCCGGCCCGGAGGCTGGGCCAGGAGCTGCTGGGCCTCTTCGGCAGCTTGCCGCCGGGCGCCGAGGAGCTGGGCAAGGTGGGTGGCCGGCAGTCCGGCCAGCTCGTCCGGCCAGGTCTCGCTCGCCACCGCCGCCGACGCCCAGGCGTCGGTCACGGCTGGTCCAGGTCGCTGGCAGCGGCCGGGGGCGCGAGGTGCTCCCGGATCTGCTGGAGCACCCCGAAGAGCCGCTCCGCCGGCTTGCTGCGCTGGCCGAGATCCTCCTGGGGGACGTCCAGGAGGACGGCGAGGTGCTGCGGCAGCGGCGTCGCGCGGCGCTTGATCTGAGCGATCGCCTGGTGGACCTGCCGGCGGTAGTCGAGGGGCTCCAGCTTGCCGAGCTGGCCCTTGCGCGCGTTGACGGGGTGAACCGCGTGCCGCAGGTTCTGGATCATCCATGGAGGGATGGTGTCCCAGGCCGGGTCGCCCGCGGGTGGCAGCGGGGTCCAGGTCCTCTCGGCGTCGGCGACGGCACGCAGCGCGCTGTCCTGGTCGGCGAAGTACCGCTGTCCGGTCGGCTGGAGGGCACGGCGCCGGTGTGTCGCAGCCCACCGGCCCGACTGCCGCGGGCTGAGCGTGCCGATCGTCCGGCCGGCCGACCTGACCAGGTACGCACCGGGGTGGGCCTGGTCGGGGACGAGCTCCAGGCCCTCGGGCTCCTCGACCGGGACGGTCGTCGGTGTGTCCTCGGCGGCGTCCCGCTCGGGCTCGGCGGCCGGGGTCAGCGCCGCGAGACCGGTCCGTAGCTCCATGAACGCGGTGGCCTGGTCGGCGAGCTGCTGCCGCAGGGGAGAGACCACCTCCGTCTCGTACCGGCTGCGCTCGGCGGCGAACTGCTCGGCCTGGGACGCCTTCTCGGCCTGCACGGTGGCGAGGTCAGCGCCGGCCTCGCGCAGCTGCGCCTCCAGCGCAGCGACCCTCTGCTGAAGCTCTGAGACCCGGGGGCGGAGGATTTCGAGTTCGCCCTCCGCCCGGCCGGCGGCCGCCGTCAGCTCGGCGTGGGCGGTGGCCAGCTCGCGGTGCTCGTCGGCGAGGCCCTCGTGCGTCTCGGTCAGGTGCTCGTGGCGGCCGGTCAGGGCTTGGTGCTGGTCGCGCAGCTCCTGGTGCTGCGCGACCAGCAGGTCGAGCGCAGCGCGGTCGACCTTGGCCTGGGCGTCGGCTGCGGCGGCTTCCCGCTGAGCGGTGGCCGCCTCCAGGAGGGCAGCGTCGCGCTCTTCGGCGGCGTCGGCAGCCGCCTGCTCGTCCTCGGCGGACTTCGCCTGGGCGGCCGCCATGGCGGCCTGTGCGGTGGTGACCTGTTCGAGCGCCGCCTTCTCGACGGCCTCGACGTGCTTCTCGGCGGCGAGTTGAGCGGCCTGGATCCGGTCGGAGGCCGCTCGCTCAACGCCTTCGATGTGCTGCTGAACGGCGTCGGCGTCGGCCGCGGCCTGCTCGCCCTCGTTGATGGTCTGGAGGGCTTCCAGCAGCCGGGGGCCGAGCGCGCCGACCAGTTCCCGGTCGCGCTCGCGCCGGGCGAGGAGCTGGGGGAGGGGGTCGCGGGGCGGCTCCAGGGCCGCCTGTTGCTCGCGGGCCTGCTGCTGCCGCTCCAGCTTCTGGTAGTAGCGCCGGGCGAACTGCCGGTCCTTCTCGTTGTTGTGCGCCGGGCAGTACTTCGACTGCGGGCCGGTCTGCCCGTCCTTGCGGGGTGTCCGGGGGTTGGTGCACTCCGGGTACTCGCAGTTGGCACCGATGCCGGCGGCCGCGAGGCGGCTGCTCAGCCAGGTGTCGGGGTGGAGCTGCGGCGCGGTGGTCATCCCGGTCTTCCCTGGGGCGCGAGGGGGGTAGGCGGGGCCGCCGGGGGCCTCACCTCGGTGTTTTCCAAGGATAGCGAACTCACATCAATATCTCAACTCAATTCAGAGATGACGTTTTTTGATGTTCATTGATGTGACTTGAGATGCGCTCTGAACTGCATAGATCCGCTGTGCGGCCATCTAGCATGCGAAGTGTATTAGCCGCCCAGTTAGTCCATAAGCTGCTTCAGGCGTCTCAGAGTGCCCTGTGGGGCCGGATCGGGGCGAGGGGTCTCGCCGGACCCCGGAGGACAGGTTGAATTTTCAATCGTGTCGATTCGGCCCCGCCGAGGCCCTGATTCCCGATACGCTCTCCTTATCCGGAATCAGAATCCGGCGAGGACACGACAAGCAGCGTCGGCGGGCAGCCCGCGTACGCAACAACTTCGCCAGGACGGCCCGAGAGCGTGGGGGAGCAGATGCCGCGAGAGATCCCGCAGGAGCAGGAGCCGCCCACCGAGGCGGCCTTCGCCACGGCCCGGCGGCTGCTGGAGGCCGAGGCCCTGCGCCGCGGTGTCGGCCTCGCCCAGCTCATCGACGGTTTCGCCCGCAGGGGCCGCGCGCTTCCCCCCGGCAGCTACGACGGCATCACCGTCCTGGGGCCCCCGAGCAGCGGGAAGACCAGCCCGGCCGATCGGATCCGGGCCGACCTGGCCGCCCGCGGCCTCCTCTACCGGGAGCAGACCGTCGCCCGCGACGGCGCCGCGTACGTCGAGTTCAGCGTCGCGCGGCCGCAGCCCGGCGAGGGCGGCGATCGGTGATGACCCGGGATCAGATTCCGCTCGCCCCGGCTTCGTGGGTGCCGGCCAGGGTGAAGCCGGAGCACCTGCGCGCCCTGACCGTGCTGGTCGGCGACCAGCAGCGCGACCGCTCCGTCCTCGTCGCCGACCGTGCCGGCAGGCTGTCCGTGGTCACCGCGGATGCCGCCGGAGCGGGCTGCCTGGCGGGGGAGCTGCGGCTGCTGGCCACCCGGGCCGACCTCCTCGACGCCGGTCTCATCGAGTCCTGGCGGGCCGGACGGCTCACCGGCCCGGTCGTCGAGGTGTGCACCGCCGAGGCCGCCTCCCTCAACGCCGCCGAGCTGGAGCTGCTGTGACGCTGCGGCAGATCCCGCAGAACGGAGCGGGCATGAAGGTCACCGTCGACCTCGACCCGGCGCAGGCCGGTGCCTTGGAGAAGGCCGCGCGCGACTGGGGGGTGACGCCCGGGCAGCTCCTGGCCATCCTGGCCGGCCTGGTGCGGGTGGACACCTCCTTGGCGGACGAGGGCTTGGGCGGCCCGGTCCTCACCCTGGACGCCGGCGCCCCGCTGGGGGAGCCGTGGTGAGCCGGCCGGAGAACCTGCGGCACGCCGGCTCCCGGGTCTTCAGGACCGCGCCCCTTGGATCGTTCGGGGAGGGCCGGTGAGCGCCATCGCGCCGTCTCGGGCCGCCGCCGCGCTGTTCGCGGTACCGCGCCCGGCAGCAGTAGCTCCGCGCCCGCTCAGGCCGGCGGGGACACCCCTGCGGGTGGTCGCGCTCGCGCTGAGCCGGACCACCCGGATGGCCGCCCAGGCTTCGTCCGTCGCCCGGCGGCTGGCCCGGCTGGGGCCGGACGTCGACGTGGTCGGGGGATCCGCCCACTGCTGCACCCCCGCCCAGGCATGCCGGCTGCTGGGGACGGACGCGGACCTCCTGTACGCCTGCGGCCACCACTGCTGCGACCCGGTCCAGCCGCAGTTCCTCGGACTCGACCTGCACACCGCGAGCTGGGCCTTCCCCTCGATCACCGCGCCGGCGCTGGTCCTGGACACCTGCTGCGGCGCCGAGGACGACCTGCTGGGCGCGATCGCCGCCGCGCGGCCCCGGCAGTTGCCGCCCGCGGTGGTGTTCACCACCGACGCCGGGAAGGTCGCACCGTTCAGCCACGACGTGCTGTTCCGCCCGCTGCTGCAGGCCGCGCTCACCGGCGGTCGGCCGGCCTGCTGGCAGCAGCGCCTGGAGGACGCGATGGCCCAGGCGCGGGCGTCGAAGGAACTGCAGTCCCACACCCTGCGCGACTGGGATCGCTGGGGTGTCCACCAGGTTCAGGGAACGAGGTAGAGATGGGCAGCGAACTCGCCCTGACCGGCGGCAAGGCGCCTCCGGCGCGCCGGGCCCCGTCGGTGCTGCACCGCGCGGAGGCCGACGTCCTCACGCCGGGCGGGCACCGGCTGTCAGCGTCCGCGGCCCGCAAGTTGAGCGAGGCCGTCCCGCAGAACTCCCGCAACGCCCGCGCCACCCGCTGGCGCACCTTCGAGCTGTGGGCGGAGACCTACGGGTGGAGCACCGACGAGCCGGGCGCGGTGGCCTCCCACCTGGCGGAGCTCGGCGACCGCGGGCACCGCTCCACCGTGCTGGAGTCCCACTACGGCACCCTACGGGCGATGCGGGCCGTCGCCGGCCGGCCGCTGGACGCCGCCGAGATCAAGCTCTGCCAGACGATGATCCGCCACCGCGCCGGTGAGGAGGCCGACGACCCGCAGGTCGAGCCGGGCCCGCTCCAGGCCGACCCCGTGGACCTGGACGAGCTGCGGCTGATGGTGCGGACCCTGGACCGCACCACCGCCCGGGGCAAGCGGGACGCCGCAGTCATGATCATCTCGTGGTGGATGGCCGCCCGCGGCTCCGAGCCGGCCCGGCTGAACATCCACGACGTCAAGATCACGACGGTGAAGCTCGAGGACGAGTCCGGCCGCGAGGTCGCCCACCCGGCCCTGATCATCAAGATCCGCCGCTCGAAGGCCGACCAGGCCGCGCGCGGCCACGAGGTGCGGATCCTCGCCCCCGGTGACCAGGAGCTGTGCCCCATCCACGCCCTGCGCGAGTGGCTGGACGTGCTGGCGGACGACGACCAGCTGGTTCCGGGACCGCTGCTGCGCCGCATCGACAAGCACGGCAACATCGGTGCTCGGGCGGCCGGCCGCCAGCCCAAGGACCCCGCCCGGCGCGGCGGGATCTCGGCGGAGACGATCAACGACATCATCGGCGCCGCCGCCCGCGCCGCCAAGCTCGTCCCCACTCCCACCTCTGAGGAGGCCGCGGCCGCCGCCGGGGCGAAGCAGGCCGCGTACGCGGCCGCCGCCGCAGCAGCGACCGCCGAGGAGGGCAACCTGATCGTCAAGGCCTGGCGGACCGCCAAGCGGGCCGCCCGCGCCGCGGTGCGCCGGATCACCGCGCACTCCTTCCGGCGCGGCTGCATCCAGGCCATGCTCGCCGCCGGGAACCCGCCGGACGTGGTCGCCCTGCACTCCCGGCACTCGCAGCGCAGCACAGCCTTCGACGAGTACCGGCAGAAGAAGGTGCCCTGGAAGCAGAACCCGACCCTCGTCCTGGGCCTGGCTGCCTGACCGTCCGTCATCAGAACAGGAGTACGACCGCCCATGCCGACCCGCTACCCGACCGACCTGCCGGAAGTCCCGAACGACCGCTGGAACGCCGAGAAGGTCGCCGAGAACGAGATCGTGATCCCCGACGAGGGCTGGGGCCGGTCGATCAGCCACTTCGCGATCGACGCCGAGAACGGCCCGGAGGCCGAGAAGCGGGTGCTCGCCTGGATCAACCACGACTACGAAGACGATCTCCGTCGTGCTACTGCGGAGGCCGTGGCAGAGTTGGCACCTGGCCGGTGGCGGGTGACGCTGACCGTGCTCGGCGAATTCTGACTGTCCGACAGTTTTTCGGGGGAGCGGTGTCCAACAAGATCGACGGTGACGACTACCTGAGTTTCGCTGACTTCTGTGCCGACCCGAGCAACCACGCGCTGCGGGCGGCGCCGGTCAGGACCACGGCCGTCTGCGCACCGGCTCCCGATGCTGTCGAAGCCGACGGGGCGCCGTCGGTGGTGGACAGCGAGACAGGTCGCGTGCGGGTGATGGGGTCGAAGTGCTGGACGTGTGTCGGGCGGCCGGCCACCAGGTTGAGCGCTGAGCGACGCCGTGAACTTCTGGGCCGGCAGGAAGACGGGAGCTACGACGAGGGTTGGACCGTCTGCCACTCCACCTTGGACGAGGCGGAGTACGGGCTGCCCGCCTCGGTCTGCGCTTGGGTCGCTGAGCACCGCCCGTCCGCGGAGCGTTCCGTGATCATGCGGCTAGGAGCTTCCACCGGCTTCGAGTTCGTGGACCCGGCTGCTACTTTTCCACCTGGCGTACAGCGCCCGGCCGGCGAGGCGCGGGACGGGATCAGCCGTCTGGGTTGAGGAGGTCGGGGTGCCGACTCCGAGTGCTGCCCGAGACCGGCCGCGGCTCGTGGCGGCACTCCCCGGGGTGGCGACGGGGGTCGAGGCAGGTGTCGCGCATGTAGCCGCCCACGTCCCACTGCTCCATTACGTACTGGCGTTGGGCACCGGGGTCAGCAAGATGCTGCTCGCTGTCGAGCTGCGCTTCGGCGGGGCGGCAGTCGTTCAGCCTCTCGACGCCGGCCTGGATGAGGTCGGCGAGCGGGCCGGGAGAAGTGACGCCCTCGCCGGCTGCGGAGTGCTCGCGCTGATGGGCGGCGGCTGCAGCGGCGATGCCCAGCACGGCCAGCCCGCCCCCGATCACGAGGGCCTTGCCGCGCGGGCCGAGGCCGTTCCACCAGCAGCGCGCACGCGTACGCATCGTCGCCTTGGCGGCGGCTTCCGGCTCAGAGATGGAGGGCTCGGCTACGGGGTCGGCCGTTCTCCCCAGCTCCGGCTCGGCCTCCGCCTCAACCCCCGGCGGCTCCTGATGGTTCGTCATATCCCGTCGATGCTACACCGGCTGGAGTGATCGTCTTCTACGTCTGGTCGGTGCGCTCTGGGACTTTGCGGCCGTCGGGCAGAGGCAGGACGAGCTGGAGTTCGGCCAGGCCGATCGGTTCCTGACGACCGGGACCGGTCGAGGTGAGGCGGTCGTGGTGGTCCAGGCGGGGACCGCGGATGATGGCGTGCTGGTGGGTGCGGCCCGGGGTGCGGTACTCGACATGGACAACAGCGCCGGCCCCGGCGCGCAGAGCTGCGGTGAGGAGGTCGCGGTCATCGGCGCCAAGAGCCGGGGCGCGGTCGTGGATGAACCGGGCGAGGTCGTCGGCCGGTTCGCTCCGGTCCTCCACCGCCGGTCCGGCTGGCCACAGGCCGAGGTCGGCGGGGGCCGACCGGGGGCGCGGTTGCCGGGGCAGGTGACCCTGCGGCAGCTCGTACGGGGCGCCGGCCGGATCCGGCTTCTCCGTCTTTCCGGGCTTCCGGGCGGTCGAGGGACGGGGCTGGCCGTCGGGGGCGTAACCGGCGGAGCGCAGGGCGGCCAGGACGGAGCCCTCCTTCACGGGGGACAGGAGCGTGGTCGGGCCGACCTGGCGCAGCTGCAGCCGGGTGAGGTCGCGGTGGTGGGCGAGTTCGGCGGCGAGGGCGGGGGTGCGGACGTCCAGGACGGTAGCGGCCTGGGTGACCGTGATGTGTCCGTGCCGGGCCGCGGTGTCGGTGATCAGAACGGTGAGGACTTGGGGCAGGGGGGTGGTGGAGCGGGCGGCAAGCGTGTGCAGCAGGTCGGCGGGGTCGGTCCCGGGGTTGGCGTCGAAGTAGCGGCGGACGCCGGCGGGGGTGAAGCGCCACCGTGAGGTGTGGGTGTCGCGGAACTCCAGGTCGCAGAGGCCGGCGAGCAGCTCGGCGAGGGCGGGGGAGGGGGTGCCGGGGACCAGGACGGTGTGGTCGGCCAGGATCGCGGCCTGCTCCAGCAGCGGCAGTACCTCGTCGCCGGCCCGGCGCAGGGCGGTGATGTCGGCCGGGTCGCGCAGGAACGCCCGGCCCAGGGCGGTGAGGGCGCCGTCGTCGGCCAGGGCGAGGAGCTCCGCCTCGCGCAGCACCAGGGCGGCCACGTCGGCGGAGGCCGGTTGGGGCCGGGCAAGCGTAGGCGGCGCGCTGAGGCGCTGGCTTGGTGGGCCGGGGGTGTGGGGCTGGACGAGCTGTGGCGAGCGGTAGTGGACGGCCGCTGCCAGGGCTGGGGCGTCGACGGCGGCGCGGCCGGCAGGCAGGCTGGCGAGGACGCGCAGGACGGTGCGGCGCAGCGCCCCGGCGTTGTAGCGCGGGAACGGGACCAGTCCGGACGAGTACGGGAGGAACTGGCTCAGCAGCCGCGGGTCATCCCCGATGATCGGCGGCAGGCCGGGCATGATCCGGACCAGGCTGTAGGCGAGGGCCAGGTGGGCGAGGCGATCGGCCGGGGGCGTGCGGCTCCACCCGGGGGCGCGCTCCGTCCGGCTCCAGCGGCCGCCCTGTTCGGCGATCAGGTCGAGGTTGGCGGCGAGGTGCAGCCAGAGCCGGGCGTCCGCCTCGGTGCCGTCGAGGAGGCGGGCCAGGCGGCGGATCTCGCGCACGCCGATGCCGCCGGTCCTGAGCGCCGGCCACGGCTCGTCGAACGCGGCCAGCACGGTGTCCATGCCGTTCAGCGCGGCCGCGGCTGCGCCGGGACCAAGGCCGGCTGCGGGGCGGGTCTCGGGGACGGGAGTGGCCGGTGCGAGCGGCGCGGTGGCGGGCATCGCCGGTCGGCCGTGCGCGGGGCGACCGAGCGCGAGGGGGAACAGGACCGGGGCATCGGGGTGGAGGATCAGCCGGGCGCCGTCGGGCCAGGCCAGGGAGAGCACCGTGAGCGACTGCAGCACCTCGGTGAAGCGGTCTTCGGTGACGGCGGAGCCCACGCCCAGCAGGGCGGCGAGGTAGGCGCGGTCGCAGCCGAACGCCGCTCCCGGGCGGCGGGTGTGGTCGGCTGCGGCGACGGCGGCCTCCAGGAACTGCTGCTGTCCCAGGTCGAGGGCAAAGCGCGAGAGCGGGGCGGTGCCCAGCAGTCGGGCCGCGAGTTGGTGCAGCGTGCGGGGGCGGGGCGGCTGCACGGCGGTGGGCCGGGCGGCGAGGAGGACGGTCTTGTGCCGGTCGTCGATCTCCGCCAAATGCTTTACCAGGGAGCGGATCTGATCCTTCACCAGCACATCGTCGCATCGGGGCGCCGGTGCCCGAGGCGAGTTGGCGCAGGTTCCACCCGGGCTGCTAAGGGGTTCTGGGGGGAGCGCCGGATCCCAGGTCCCGCCGGGACCTCGGGCGGGTGGCCGGCGGTACCGGACGGAGGCCGAGGTCGCGCTGCGACCGCTCGGCGCGAACTGTCAGCCGTAGGATGACAGTGAGGAGCGGGTGCCGCCGCTGCTGGAAGGAACGGACCGATGACGATCACCGAGACGTACTTCGGATACCAGCAGCCCCTGCACGCCCAGGGTTGCAGGGCCACCGGCTGGGAGGTCCGCTACCGGGAGGCCTACGACACCCCCCGGGGCGGCGGCGAGCACGAGTGCCGCAATCCGAAGTGCGAGGACCACCGTTCCGAGTACACCGAGCTGCGCGTGCAGATCCTGTGCCGCTCGTGCGACCGGATCCTCGACCTCACCGGCGAGGCGCTGGAGTTCCGGCACACCCCGCTCGCCGCGGTCGGCTACGGGACACCGCCGGTGAAGGCCGGGCCGGTGTGGCTGTACGCCGGGCAGCAGATTCTGATCGGCGAGCCGGAGGTGTTCGGGTACCTGGTCGCCGGCCGCCGCACCGCCGACCTGGTCCAGGCCGACGTACTCGGCCAGGTCAGCTGCTACACAACTCCGCGCGGAGCCTTGCGCTGGAAGGCGGAGGCGCAGCCGAGCTGGCACCGCGACGGCGTCATGGTCGTCTTCGGCGCCACGGAGGACGGCTTCGCAACGCCCACCGCGGCGGCGAAGTGGATCGCCACCCAAGGCAGGCTCGACCGGTGAGCCGCAGCACCGAGATCCGTTCCTTCGTCTATCGGCTGTCCAAGATCCACGGCTGTCCCATGGAGACGGACTACTACGACCACAGGAAGAAGTGGGAGATCCGCTGGCACGACGGCCCGACGAGCAGTCTCGTACTCGCCGCCGTCGCCCGGCAGCTGCCGGACCACCGGGAGATCATCTACGCTTCCCGCGACTTCTCCGAGGAAGCGATCGTCCTCTCCGCGATCAGGCTCTTCGCCTCGGGCGAGGCCAGTCAGTGGCGGGACCTTCGCTACGCCGCGATCCGCGCGCTCGAGGACATCGGCTTCCCGCTGCGCACGGCGACCGACCGGGAGAGCGCCATGGTGGAGCGGGCCCTGGAGGAGTCCGCCCGGGACACCCGCTGGGGCCGCGACCGGGACGCCGACTACGCGCTGAAGCTGCTGACGGATCGCCGGGGGATCGGCTGGCTCCTCGCCCCACCCGCCGCCGGCGACCGTCATCCAGAAGCTGACACCCCCCTGGCCGCGGTCCCACGACTGACACCGATCGAGCTGCTGACCAGCCACTACGCCCACGGTGACCACGCGGCAGCGTGGCGCGAGCGCGCCGCACCCATGCCGGCCGCCGAGGCCTTCGCCGCCGCGCTCGCCGATCCCGAGCCCGGCCAGGACTGCGCGCTCGCCGCCCTCGCCCTGGTGGAGCACCTGCGCGCCACGCTGGACAGCCAAGAGGTCGCCATCATCGACCGGGCCCGCGCCGCCGGCGCGTCCTGGACGGACGTCGGCCAAGTCCTCCGCATCGCCAGGCAGTCGGCGCACAAGCACTACAAGACCTTGGCGGCCCGGCCGGCTCCACCGTCAGCCAACAGCTGACACCGCGTCCCGGGCAGCTGAACGGCACCGGGGAGCTCTGGCCAAGCCGTGTCGGGCCGAGCATCCGGATCAGGATTCGGCGAACACCGCGGCGGCGGGCGCAGTAGATTCGCGGTGCGCGGCGGGCACGTCCGCCGCTCGCCGCTAGGGCCCGCCCACGCCGGACCCAGCACGCCGGCCAAGCCGTCCTCCGACGCATCGTGCAGTCGGGCTTCGTCGTGTCCACTTCCGGGCGCGTACGCGTGGGGTGCGCTGCCGTGTGGAGTGTGCTCGATGACGGACCGTAGGCCCTCGCGCAAGCGTTCGCGGGAGATCCGCGCCGCGGGCGGCAAATACACCAAGGCCATGAGGGCGAACGACGCCCGGCCGGACCACGGAGATGTCCCCGACCCCGACAGCACGCCGCTCGGGCCGGTCGGCCGATGGCGCGGCGCCGGCGGCCCCGAGCAGTGGCAGCGGGCCTGGAGCCGGGCGATCGGCGAACTCGCGCCGGTGCGGGCGGCCCAGCCGGCGGATCCGTACGACCCGTACCAGGCTCGGTGGACTGAAGGAGCAGCCGGCCTGGCTCTGGTCTACTACCTCCTCGCCACCACCCGCGGCGAGTCCGTCGAAGCCGTCTCCACCGACGAGGTCCGCTCGATCGCGGAACTCCCGGACGACACCCGCAGCGCTTGGCCGGCCGTAGCCCGCATCGACGAGCTCTTCGCCCGGGCCGGCCACCTTCTCGACGCACCGGAAGACCCGGTCGCCGCCTGCTGGAGCGAGCTCCGCGCGGACTGCTCACCGACCGGCGAATGGGCGCAGAACGACTGGGTGCAGAGCGACTGGACCTTCCGCTGGGGAGCCGACCGGGTGGTCTCCCTGAGCGTCGTGCTTCACCGGCTCGCCGTTGCGGGGAGCACGCCGTGACCTTCCGCATCGTCACCTTCAACACGCTCTTCGGCGGCCACGGCGACTCCGGCCTCGGTGCTGCCGAACGCTGGGACGGCCAGATGGCGTTCCTCAAGAGCTTGCAGCCCGACATCCTGGCCCTTCAGGAGTGCAACTTCTGGGACCTGTTCGGGCGCCGGCGGCTGCACCGGGCAGTGGCCGAGCTCGGGATGGCCGCAGGCTTCCTGGCCGAGGCCAACCTGACCACGGGCGGGCACCGCTTCCACACCGCGGTCGTGGTCAGCGATCGCGTCACCGTCCTCGCCGAGGACAGCGACCGCACCCGCTACCACCACGTGATGGGCTGGATGAACATCGCGCTGCCCGAGCTGCCGGGGATCCAGGTGGAGCTGCGCCACCTGCACCTGGATCCCTTCGACCCGCGCAACAGGGCCCGCGAGATCGCTCCGCTGGAGGTCCTCGCCGCACCCGGCCGACTGGCCGCAGTCCTTGGGGACCTGAACACGATCGGCGGCAACTTCCCGGAGCCGGCCTGGCCGCAGATGGCAGCGCACCTGCTCAACGGGCACCTACGGCTGCCGGGCGAAGAGGACGTGAGCGACCGGGACGCGGTCGAGCTGCTGGCCCGGGCGGGCTTCGTCGACGCGGCCCTGGCCGCCGGGAAGGCCGAGGTCGCAACGGCGGCGTTCGACCCTGGCGATCTGCCGCGCCGCCAAGACATGATCTTGACCAGTCCGGCGCTCGCACCGGCGGTGACGAACTACCAGGTCCATCTACTGCCGGTCGAGGAGAAGCTGTCCGACCACGGCGCGGTCAGCGTCGACCTCGACCTCGCGGTGCTGGCCTAGCCCCCCGTCGGGCCGGCCCGGCGGAGGGACAGCCGGCACCGTTCCCGCGCAAGGGCTCGTCGGCCCGGGATGACATGAAGGTGTTGCTCCGGCTGCCCGTCGGCCGGTCCGGCCCGGGGCGCTCTGGTGGCACGGCCAGGCACCGCTTCCGCGTGAGGGCTCAGGGGCCCGAGGTCAGCGCAGGTGTCAGCTCTGGCCGGCCTCCGGACCGTCCCGGGCCTCGCCGGAGCCGAACATCGCCTCCTCCGAGTACAGCTCCCCGTGGAGCAGGCAGTGGTGCAGGCCGCTCAGCAGCCGGCCTCCCACCCGGCGAAGCGCCGAGGCGTAGCCGTCGCCCTTCTCCCGGCGGTCGTCGTACAGGCGGCGGGCGCCGGGGGAGCGGGTCAAGGTGCCGAAGGCCCACTGGTGGACGGTGGCCTTGAGTCGGCGATTGGCGACCTTGCGGTGGGTCACCGCCCGGCTGCCGCCGGAGGCCCAGGTCAGCGGGGCGGTGCCGGCGTACGAGCAGAGTCCGCGGGCGGTGGCGAACCGCTCCAGGTCGTCGCCGATCTCGCCGAACAGCCGGGCGCCGATCAACGGTCCGCAGCCGGGGAAGCTGCGGTAGATCGCGGCATGCGGGTGACGGGAGAACAGGTCGTCGGTCCGGTCGGCCAGCAGCTGGGCGTGGGTGCAGGCCTGGCTGAGGTCGGCGAGCAGGACGGCGGCCCGCGCTCCCATCGCCTCTTCCGTCGCGGGCCGCTGCCGCAGGCGGGGCTGGGCGAAGAGCTCCCGCAGCCGGGCGGCCTCGTTGTCGACGAGGCGGGTGCGGCCCGCGCCAGCCAGCGCCTCGGCGAGCTTGCGCTTGCTCAGTGCCGCGGCCGCCAGCGGGGTGGGGGCCTGCGCCAGGACGGCCCGGGCCTCGGGCCGCCGCAGCCCGTACTGCATCGTCGCCCACGCCTCGGTGGCCGCCGGGTAGTACAGCACGAGGTGACTGCGCAGGCTGAGCATGAGCTCGCGGGACCGGTCCGCGGCGTCCTGCTGGGCCCGCGCCATCATGGCGATGGCGGTGGCCTGGTCGGAGGTCTCGGGCACCGTCCGGTGCCGGTCCGGGTTCATGCGGACGATGTTGGCCAGCAGGGCGGCGTCGGTGCGGTCCGACTTGGAGGATGCCGTGGCCAGACGCCCGCGATGGCGGGCGACGACGGCGGGCGGGACCACCACCACGGGCTGGCGTAAGCGCTGCAGCTCGGCCGCGAAGAGCCGGCGGCCGTCCTCGATCGCCACCGGCACCTGGCGCCGGGAGAAGCGGTGCGAGCGGAGGTTGAGCTCGCGCAGCGCGCCGACGAACTGCGCCACCCCGGCCGGTCTCTCCTCCACGCGCAGGTGGGTGACCACCCTGCCGCCCTCATCGACGATGGCGCAGTCCTGCAGCTTCTCCGACCAGTCCACCCCGGCCCACCAACGCGTCACGCCAGTGCCGCCTCGGCCGGTCGCCGCCCGCGGTGGCCTGATCCCTGCACCTCAGCTGCCCTTCTTCTTGCCTGTTCGACCGATAGTCAGCAGCGGCTCGGCCGCGGGTCTGCACCTGGCGCCGGAGCTGGCCGACGCAGGCAGTCCGTCCGGACCCGCTGCGCCGCGACGTGGGCCGTCGGGGATTCGAGGTTCGCCCCGAACCACACCGACTTCGGCCCGGCGACCTCCACCCAGAACCCTGCCAACGCCCCTCCTACCGTGGTTCGACCGCGTCGCACCACGGTAGGACGTGCCACCGACAACACGTCCAACTCCCGTCGCACCGGCACCGATCCAGCAGCCCCGGCACGGTCCACCCTGGCGGCTGATGTTCTCGGTGAGCCAGCCTCACCACGCGCGGGGGAAAGGACGCTCCGGGGCCGGCCCCGCGGCGACGTACCGCTGGCCGCGTGCAGCCTCACGGTCGCTGCGGTGCTGTCACGGATTGACGAATGTCGTCAGCCCGCACCGTCTTGAGAGGGCCTCCGGCTGCTACCTAGGCTCGCGGCCATGGACCTGATGATCGGGCGGGTGCGGTTCGGACGGCAGCTGCGGCGGCTGCGGCTGGACGGCGGCTGGACGGTGCGGGCACTGGCCCGCCCCGGGATGAGTCCGGGCCATCTGGCACATCTGGAGAACGGCACCCGCAACCCCACCGAGGCAACGGTCCGCTACCTGGCGGGCCGGCTCGGCGTGACGATGGAGGAACTGCTGATGGAGACCGCCCCTTCCCTGCTCCATGCCTTCGGCGTGGTCGCGACCTCGGGCTACCTGCCCGTCCGAGACCGCATCGCCTACCTGCGCTCGGCTCTGGATGCCGACACCGACGCCGAGGGGGCGCTGCGCGGTCAGGCCCTGTGGCTGCTGACGGACTTGCTGGTGGAATCGGACGAGCACGAGGCGGACGACATCGCGGCGGCGGCGCTGCGCGAGCTGGAGGGGCTCGCCGACCGCTTGGGCGAGGTGGAACTGTCCGTCAGGTCCCGGGCTCGGCTGGCCGGGCTGCTGCGGGCCAAGGCCGACCCGGTCTCCATGGCCGAGGCGCGGCGGCTCGCTGCGGCCGCGCTGGAGATCGCCGGCAGGTTCCCGGTGCCGCCCGTGGTGGAGGCCGAGGTGCTGATGGCGGTGCTGTCGACCGGTGCCGAGAGCGACCCCATGTCCGTCGGCGCCGTGCACCTGGCCCGGCTGGAGGAGTTGGCGGAGCAGCTGCCTCCGCAGCTGTGCGCGCAGGCCCTGTGGACGGTGGCGATGGTGCACATGTTCCAGGGCTCCAACACCGCGGCCGTCCAGGTGCTGGAGCAGGCCCTGGCATCGCTCCACAGCCGCGACAACCTGCCGCTGTGGGTCAGGCTGCGGTTGGCCGCCGGCCGCCTGCACCTGGGTCTGGAGCCGGCGGACACCAACGTCGTCCAAGCGTTCCTCGACGAGGCTGCTCCTGCGGTCACCCTGCTCGAAGACCCCAAGAGGATGGCGGAGCTGCGGCAGCTCCAGGCGTCCCGAGCTGTCCGGGACGGGGACCTGGAGACCGCCCGCGTACTGGTGGCCGACCTCGGCGAAGACGCCGGACTGCTGGAACCGCGCGACCTGGCCCGCCTGCGCGAGGAGGTCTTGGCCGCGCTGTAGCCACCCGCCCGGCCAGGGCCGGCCCGGTCTCGACCGGGCCGGTGTTCGGCACCGCGGCCGTCGGGGCCGGGGCGCGGGCGCAGCGGCAGGGAGTTCGGGGTCAGGCCAGGCCCAGGCGGAGGGCGTCGGCGATGTGGACCAGCTGGTCATCGAGCCGCCCGTACAGCATCACCTGGTCCGGCGGCGTGTCTCCCCAGTCGCTGCCGGCGATCTCGGCCACCAGGTCGCGGCGGAAGCCCGCGCAGGCGTCGCAGCCGGGCACGTGGTGGATCAGGTATCGGGCCGAAGCGAGCTGCCGCCCCGCTGCTCCGGCCAGCCACAGGCCCGTCTCGCCGGTGACGTGACGGCCCCGTTCGCCGGTGACTTCGAGCAACGGAGACGCGACCCCGGAGAACGCGCTCACCTCGGCGGGGGAGCCGAGCACGTACACCGTCTCACCGCCGACGAAGTGGTCCGGGCTGATCACCCGGGCGGAGACGAGGTCGCGGTCGCTGGTCATGGCCCCACCGTACGCACCGGACGCGGGAGGCGCGCTCCCGGACCGCGGCCCCGCCCCGGACGGCAATCACTGCCACCTCGGTGTCACCCTTTCCGGTACTACCTCGGCCTGCCCGCCCTCGGGCACCGCAGCCCACCCCTACGGTGCTGTCCTGCCCGACCACCGCTCGGGCAGGACAGCACCTGCGGCTCGCTGCGCCGCGCTCTGCAGAGGGTGGTCCATGCAGGCAGACGAGTCCCCGCTCATCCGCACCCGTCCCGGCAAGGACGCGCTGGTCGCTCTGCTCAACTCCAAGGGGCTACTGCCCCGCCAGGAGCCAGGCCGCGATGAAGCCGGCGCCGTGGTGCACCGCCGCTCGGGCTTCATCCTCGAGAAGACCGAGGAGCCGCCCGGCTGGAGGGTCAGCTACGTCCACGACGAGGGGGACGAGCTCAGCGAGGGCCGTTTCCACGACCAGATCCGCCAGCTGGTGCGCGACGGTGGGCTGGAGGCCGAGCCGATCGACGCGCCGGCGTGCCGCAACGTCGCTGTCCGGGTGAGCGCGGTCCGGCCCGTGGCGGCTGAGGACCGGCAGCTGCTCGTCGCCGTTGACCAGGAGCGCATCACCAGGAAGCGCGGGCGGTGGGTCGACTCCGGCCCGCTGGGGGGTTCGCCGCTCGACACCGGCCCGCTCTCGGGTCTGGTCGCCAACGGGCTGGTGGAGTGCGGCGGGGACGGGAGTACGGCGGTGCTGACCTCCGCCGGCCGCGCCCTGCTGCACCGCCAGGCCCACACCAGCGACGCGGTGCCGGCCGTGGACTTGTCGGAGTTCCTCTGATCCGGTTCGTCGTGCCGGCGTCCGCGGGGAGGGCCTGCGGGCGTGATCGGGCGGATTCGCGCCAGGCCGTGCGATGGTCCGCCGGCACCGCGTTGGGAAGGTGCGCGATGGCGCCCCGGTGGCCCATGGGACAGGGGTGCTGACGGCTACGCGGTCCTCTCCCGGAAGCGGCGGTGGACCTGCTCGACAGCCTCCCGCATCAGCTTCTGCCGGTGGGCCTCGACCGCGTCGCGGTGCTGCTCGGGCACGGGCCGGTTGTCCTTCACCGAGATCGCCGTCGCACCGGCCAGCTCGTACGGGAACGTGGTGACCGTCCAGCCGAGGGAGTGTGCGGCCTTGCGCACGGCGGCGCGGATCGCATCGGTTCCCGGGTCCTCGACCTGCTGGTCGGTCAGGGTCAGCGACCCGGAGGCGCCGTAGCCGCCGGCCCCGGACGGGCAGAGGCCGCTCAGCACGGGCACCAAGGCGGCGGGCAGTTCATTGAGGGGGACGTCCGGCACGATGGGCGGGGCGGTCGGCATGGCGGAGAGTCTATGGTCGATCGGCCGACGGCATGGTGGGAACGGCGCTCGCGCACCACCGCGCACGCTCCGAGGAGCAGATCGCCCGGTACCGTCGGTAGCCATGTTCTCGTCGTTCGATCCGCAGCGCGTCTCGGTGCCTGCCGGGCCGCTTCCGCGCATCGACGTTGATGCCCTTCGCTCGGTCGGTGTCGAGCTGCCCGTCCTGCTGGGGACCACGGCCAAGCTGTCCGGCGGCAAGGGGGCCTCTGGCGTCTTCCACCGCCCGCGGAGCTCTCCGGGCCCGTGCCGGCACGCTTCCCGGGCCGCCGGCCTGTCCCGGGACGTGGTGATCGCCGAGGTATACGACCGGATCTGCCCGGCATGCCGCCTTCTGCCCCTGTCTCCCGTCGTCCGCACCCTGTGGCAGGCCGCGGCCCAGGTGAGCACCCTGCTGGCCGCGCTGGCGGATGCCGAGCACCTCGCGCACGCCAAGGCCGCGATGCCCTACCTGTCCTTCGCCCGCCTGCGGGCCCTGACAGGTGACCGCGACGACCAGCTGGTGCACGCCTGGTCGGCGATCGCGGCCAGCCACCCGCACTACCGGGCGGATGCGAAAGCCGCCACTGCGGCCTGGGCCCGCGCCCGCGCTCGGCACCGTGAGCTCCTGGAGTGGTTGGCCGACACCTGCCCGCCGCTCGCCTCGGCGGGCGCCGCGCTCGATGCGGCAGGGAGCCTCGGAGCCGCGACGGACGTGTCGGCCGGCGGTGAGCGGACGGTTTCGAGCGTCTCGCGTCGGCTGGCCAGAGCGGCCGGGCTGGCCGTGGAGCCCTGGGCAGTGGCCGCCTCGGCCTGGGCGGCGGCCCGCGACCGGGACGGCGATCCGCAAGAGGCCCGGGCCTCCGCGTTGGCCGCGGTCGCCGAGCAGTTGGACGGCGCACGGGTGGTCGACGTGCGGGCCCTGCCCGCCCCGCAGCTGGAGGGCGCACGGTTCAGCTCGCCCGCGGACTGGGCTGACGCCGAGCTCGGGCGCTGGTGGCGCCAGGCCGTCGAGGGCTGGTGCCAGCAGTTGGAGGAAGCTCTGCGGGATGCCGGCGGCGGGGCCGAGGAGGAGGTCCTGGTCAGCGTCCTCACCTGGCCGCTGACCCTGGACCACGACGCTGACCTGGCACATCTGTCCCTTGTCGAGCCGCTGGCGGTCGTCCCCTACGGCGCTCGCGCCGGCGGCCGCGCCAACTTCGCCGCCGTTCTCGCCCTGCCCGCCGATGTCGCCGGTCGGGCGGTCCGCCTCGGGGCGGGTCGCGTCGTCCCCGATCTCGGCGTCGGCGGTGGCGACCTCGTCTCGCGGGCCGTGGAGCTGGCCCGGGAGCTCTTCCCGTATCGGCCCGCCGACGCCGACTCCGACACGGCGACCGCCCCCTCCGCCGCGGTCGAGGAAGCCCGTGCCCACCACGGTGACCGGCCGCTGTGGGCTCCGAACGGCCGCGGGTGCAGGACCGACGGCCTGGTGGAGGCCGTTGCCGGGCTGGACCGAGATCAGGTACTCGCGCTGACCTTGGAGTGCGGGGCCCGCGACGAGGCGTTCCTGGCCACGGTGACCGGCACCGTCGCGGCCGTCGATCCGGTCGACGACCTGGTGCTGTTCACCCCCTGGGGCGGCCACGACGCTCTGCCCGTTCCGGCCCACCGCCTCGTCGCGCTGGCGCCGTTCGTCGCGCCCCGCGGCGCCTCCGTGCCTGTCTGGCTCCCCGTCAGCCGCCCGGCTGCCGACGGCGACCGATACGGGCAGCCCGGTGGGGCGCCCTCCCGGATTCACCCGATCGAGTGACCTGCTGATTCCACCGGCTACTGCGAGGCGTAGTCTCTACGTCCCGGTGCGTCATCACGCCGCACCCGGCACGGACGTGAAGATCCTCGGGGGAGGGGACCAACGTGGGGGAGAGCGACACGGACTGGGCCGCGAGAGGCTCCTGCCGTACCAGCGACCCGGACGAACTGTTCGTCGAGGGGGCGGGCCAGAACCGCGCCAAGGCGGTGTGCAGCGGCTGCCCGGTGCGCACGGAATGCCTGGCCTACGCGCTGGACGCCCAAATTGATCATGGAGTCTGGGGCGGGATGACCGACCGCGAACGGCGCGCGCTTCTCCGGCGCCGGCCGACCGTCGTCTCCTGGAGCAGGCTGCTGGAGCAGGCCCGGCGGGAGTACGAGCAGCAGGTCGGCGCCCAGGCGCAGTTGACCCGCGCGAGCTGATCCGCCCCGGCCCCGAGCCACGGGAGCAGCCGGTACGTTGACCCCCGTGACCGCCAACGATGACGTCGTCGAGACGATCCTGCTGGCCCACGCCGGCGTGCTCCCCGACACGGACGCCGAGGTGTTGGCCAACAGGATGGCCGACAGCGTGCTGCACCTGCCGGTGCCGGCTGCGGCGCTGATCGGCGGCCGCGCCGTCCCCCCGGACGTGCAGGAGTTCGCGCGCGGCCTCGGGGAGCGTCAGGGCTTGGCAGCCGCGGCCGAGGACTTCTTCCTGTTCGCCGTCCGACTGTGGCACCGCCGGCAGGCCGGCGACTTCTTCCCGAAGGATCCGGTCGACGTGGCCGTCGCGCTGCGCGAGCTGTGGGAGGAACGGGTGCGGGGAGCGGCGAGCGGCCTGACCACGATCGTGGTGACGCCGGCCTTCGATCCAGACCGGTGGCTGCGCCTGGCACAGGGCTCCCCGTGGATCGTCGGGACGCGCGGTGCCCCGCCGGGCCTGATCCCCCAGTAAGCGGGCCGGCGCCACCCGGAGCCGCACCGGTCGCCGGCCCCCCGGAGGCGCCGCGGTCACTCCTCCTCGTCCTCGTCGGCATCTGCGCCTTCGTCGACGGCGGCCATCGCACTCTCCATGAAGGCGGCCGCCTCGGGCGTGAGTCCGCAGGTGTTCTGCAACCAGTCGAGCGGGTCGATGCCGTACTCGGTCAGGGTCCGCCGGAGTCCGCAGAGGTTCTCCGCGACGTCCTGGATGCCGCCCATCGCGTAGCGCACGAGCTTGCGCGGGTTGTCGAAGTCGATGGCGCTCTGGTTGTCCCGGGGGATCACCACCTGGCTCAGGTGCACCAGGCCGTCGCGCAGCAGGTCGCGCGTCTGGCGGTCGATGCGGTCCAGCGTCTCGTTCGCCGCGCGGCGGTCGGTGCGCCCGGGCGGATCGTCGGAGTCCGCCACCGGTGCCGGCCGGGGGGCGCGGTAGCGGCCGAGCGCGAACTCGTGCTCGACGGCCCGTAGGCCCTCGCCGCAGAGCCAGTCCCTGGTGACGGGCTGAACGACGGCCTCGCGGGCGAGTCCCTCCGTGAGGGCCGCGGTGATCTGCCGCAGGTCGCGCTCCGGTGCCGCTTCGCCGGTGGACGGCACCGTGTAGGGCTCGGGCTGGCGGCAGAGCACGACCACCAGGCGGCCCACGAACTCGGCCACCGAGACGGGGACGTCCCGGTGGCGGGAGAGGCCGTCGACCAGGCGGGCCGAGGTGTCCCGCTTCCCCTTCTCCAGGTCCGCCCGGTGCACGGCGAGGAGTTCGGGCAGGGCCGGACGCAGGGCGTGGAGCCAGGCGCGGAGCGGCGCCGTGGAGGCCTGGTCGGCGCTGGCCGTGGGGTCTTGGGTGAAGACGGCGCTCAGTTCGAGGTGTCCTTGTCCGAGGGGCCGTGCCGCCGTGGAGCGGGGCCCTGGCGGGCGGCGGCCGGCGAATCCCGGCCGCGCGACGCCGACAGTAGCGGCCAGCGGCGGCCGGACCCCCGGACGCGCCGTTCCCGTTCACTCGTGTGGGTGAACGGCAACGGCTGGCAGCCCGTCAGCGCACCGTCCGGCTGGCGCCCGTGCCGCCGAATTCGCCGGACCGGGCCGCAGTCCGGGGGGGTTCCTACGTCTGGTCGGCGGTCGCCGGGGCGGTGCTGCGCAGGAGCCAGGCCATGGCGTTGTCGATGGTCTGGTCCGGGTGGGCGAAGCGCTCCCCGTGCTGGAAGTGGCGGTCGGCCAGGGCCGGCCAGCCGCCGTTGGCGGCTGCGGTCCGGGTGAAGATGACCGCGAGGGTGTCGGCGACCTCGACGTAGTGCTCGTCGCCGGACACCCAGGTGTCGATCACCGTCATCAGCTCGGTGACGGCGTGCTCGTCGAAGCGGTTCGGCTTGTCGGCGATGTCCACGCCCGGGCCCCAGAGCAGCGCCCTCATCGCCGTGCTCTCCCAGGACTCCTCGTTGCCCGCGTACAGGCGCCCGCTCTGCAGTCGGCCGGATCGCTCGCCCTCCTCGTAGGCGTGGCGCTTGGCGAGACGGAACAGGGCGACCAGCAGGCTGGCCAGCGCCTTGGGGCCGGCGCCGGTGAGGGCCGCCTGCACGCGGTCCCGGTCGGCCGCGGGGGCGGGGACGACGGGCCGCAGTGGGCCGCGGACGGCCAGCAGCTCCCCGTGGGTCATCGAGCTGAGCTTGCGGTCCTCGGCGTGGTCTGCGCGGTAGCGGTCCGGCTCGATGAGGTACCAGCCGGTGTCGAGGGCGTCGACGACCCGGAACGGGAAGCCGGGGCCGGCCGTCGCCGCGGCCGTCGGGGGGGCCGAGGGGCGGGAGAGCAGGCTTCGGTGCGGGTGGGTGGTGACGGCGTCGGGGGCGTTGGCGCCGGTCATCTGCGCGGCGGTTTCGTGGGGCAGAGCCTGGACGTGGACGGACCGCTCGGTCACCTCGGGGTAGCGCTCGACCAGCGCGGTGATGATGGCGGTCGCCGCGTGGCGCAGGAACGCGGCGACCGCGTCGGTGGAGGTCCACTCCCGGTGGGCGGAGACCTGGACCAGCAGCATGGCGGGGCGGTGGCCGGGCAGCGGCGCCATCCCGGTCTCCCTGCTGGGGAGCGGGCCGTGGACCTCGGCCAGGGCCCGGTACCAGCCGTCGTCGCCGACCAGGTAGTCGCAGGCGTCGGCGAGCACCTGGGCCGCCTCCAGCCCCTCGCGGCCGACGGGCAGCATGGTGGCGACGATCAACGGGGCGGTCAGGATCTCGTAGCCGGGGCCGGCCTTCGGGGCTTCGGCGATACCCGGCGGGGGCTGGCGGCGCTCGGCCTGGCCGGCGACGTGGTGCTGGTCCACGGCCTGGCCGGTGTGGTCGAAGCGCTGGCGGCGGCCGGCGGCGGCGTCTTCGGCGCGCTGGGCGCGCACGGCCCGGTTGCGGGCTCGGTTCTTCGTCATCTGCGGACCTCGGCGACGTGTCCCACGCCCACGTCGCATCGAAGTGAACAGCGACGATGGGGGTGCACGCGATTCTTAAGAACCTTGCCCAGACGAAGGGGGTCCGGGCGTGGGGCTGCGACCACCCGGGAGCGGCGTACGTGCACGCCGCTGGGCGTCACTGTACTGCGCAAGTCCGGCCCGGCGAGGGCGAATCCGGCAATTCGCCGGTGCCGGGGCAGTACACCTCGCGGCCGGCTCGGCCCCACCGTGCCGCCTGCAGAACGCCGCCACTCTTTCGGGTGAAGCCTGCGCGTGTCGCTCGCGCGGCGGGCACGGGTTCCGGGAGAGTAAACGCTGGCCTCCTCTAGACAGAGCAAGGCTGTGGAGGGTTCGGAGTCCACCCGCACGCCGACGGTGCGTCAGCCGGCGTCCGGTCCGCCCGGCAGTCGGCGCGCGGATCGCTGGACCTCCGCGTGCTCGAGCACGTCGAGGCCGCGGGCCCTGGTGAGGGCGTCGAGGTCGACGGCGGCTTCCAGGCCGGCGCGCACCTCGGCGACCAGTTCGTCGGGGGAGAGGGCCTCGGCCTGGACCGTGGTGGTCATGTAGTCGCCGCGTCGGTCGGAGGGCTTCTGCGGGGCGCTGGGCAGCCGATACTGCTCGATCTGCCGCGGTGTCACGGCTAGCCGTGTAAACCGGGGCGGTGGGCAGTCTCCGAGTTCAGGGATGAAGGCGAGGACGTCGGCCGCGGCCGAGTCCAGGATCGAGAGCCCGCTGGGGTCGTGGTCGCCGACGTGCAGGATGTGGGTGGGCCGGTCCCGGTCGGCGATCCGCCGGGCCGCCTCGTACTTCGCGGTGACGCTCTCGTAGCCGCCCGAACCGTAGGCGTCCACGCCGTAGTCCTGCGCGAGCTGGCCGAGCAGCGGCACCATGCCGCCCGCCTCGATCCATAGTTCGATGGCGTACGGCTGGCCGTCGGAGAGATCGTGGCGGTAGCCGCTGGCTTGCGACCTCACGCTATCCCAGAACTCGCCCGGACTGCGGTAACCACCCGTCAGCCACTGGTTGGCCGTGTCGTCGCGGATGGCCCACATCGGGATCAGCCTGGCCCGGCGCGCCCTGTTCAGGGTCTCGATCAGCCGGTCGTAGTTGCTCTCCGTCTTCTCGAAGGCGGACCTGCCGACCAGGCGGTAGTAGACCTGCCGCGCGGTCAGAGCCGACCCCAGGTGCTGGTACTCGTCGAGGACCTCCTGGATCTGCTCGACGAGCTGCCGGGTGCTGGCGCGGGGCCGCCACGGGGCGAATCCGCGCACCCTGGTGCGCCCGTAGCGGCGCCCGGAGACGGTGTCGCGCTGGCGCGGGTCGGTGGCCACGAAAGGTCAGCGCTCCTGCAGCTGCTCGTCGAGGAACCGCTCCAGCGCCGGCGGGTCGAGCAGGTCGCTCCAGACCATCCCCTCCGGCAGCGGTCCGAGGTCGGCGACGAGCAGCTGGTCCTCCTCCGGGGTGCCGGGCCGTACGGCGGCGCTCAGGCCGCTGGCGTGCCGCTCGCGCAGCTGCCGGTGACCGGGGCCGGCGGCGCCGAGCCCGGCCAGGTAGGCGCGGGCGGGCGGGGTGAGGACGACGGCGTGCTCCTGGAGGAAGGCGTCGAAGGCCTCGGTGCCGGGTTCAGCGGTGTTGGCCTCCTCTCCCACGCACGGGTAGGGCAGGCCCAGGTGCTCGAAGAGCGCGGCGGTGGTGCTGACGATCTGGTGGTCGGGTCCGGTGTGCGGCAGGCTCGGCCACAGGTGGCCCTCGGTCGCGGCCTGCCGGTGCAGATCGCGGTCCTCGTTGAACACCGCGAGCAGCAGAGCCCGCAGGGTGACCACCTCGACTTCGGCGGCCGACTGCGGGCGCCGACCACGGGGGACCAGAAGGCGGCCGGTGAAGCGCTGCCGTACGGCCGGGGCCCGACGCAGGAGTTCGGCGACGGTCTGCTCGGCGGCGAACACCGCGGCCGCGCGCGTCGCCTCGACGGCGCCCTCGTGGCTGGCGAACCGCCCGTCGGGCAGCCGCCACCCGACCTTCCAGCGCCAGTGCTCGCGCCCTCGCGCACCGGCCTCGCCCCAGATCACGCCGTCCAGGGCGTCACGGACGTCTGACCGGTCCGGCTCTCGCCGAAGGACCGCTTCCAGGATGTTCGGTGACGCGGCCACGCGGTGGCAGCCGGTGAGGATGCCGTGCTGCGCCAGCCAGGGAAGCGGAGCGGGCTGGTGCTCGGTGACCCGGACGAAGGCGTCGCCGAGCGCGGCGAGCCGCACCAGGACGGCCTTGCGCACGGCCTGCTGCTGGTCGGTCGTCCAGGTCTGCGGGGCGCTGTCGGCGAGGGCGGCCAGGAGGCCGAGCTCCTGCATGGCAGAGGTAGGGCCGTCCGGCAGAGCGTCGAGGAGCGCGGTGAGGAGTTCTCCTCGCCGCAGGCCGAGCCCGGCTGCGGCCTCCCGGAGTTGACCGGCCGTCAGGGAACGCACCAGTGCTGCCAGGGCGTCGACCAGGGTCACGGCTTCCCAGGGCGTGGCGGGTAGGGTGACCGGGAGTTCGGGCCAGTCCTTGGCGCCGTAAGCGAGGTCCGCGATCATGAGCGTGCCGCGGGGCGCCTGGTCGAGAGCGGCGAGCGTCTCGCCCACCAGGCGGCGGGCCAGGTCGTTACCTGGTGCGGGCTCACCGGCGAACGCGCAGACCACCTCCTCCGGGGCCATGTCGCCGAGCCTGCCGCCGACCTGCCTGATCCGGGAGTCCACGCACTGTCCTTCGTCTCGCGGCGGCCCGCTGCTGCGGGCGGAGGGTAGTTCGGTCGTGCTGCCCCGTCACAGTGTCCCAGTCCACCGGGGTCGTCCGGGTCGGGTTCACCCGATCGAGTAGGGGCTGTGGCGCGGCTGCTTCAGCCGACCCAGGTCAGTTCCATTAGGACGATGGTGCCCAGCTGCGGCCGGATCAGGTAGACGGCCAGGCCTGCACCGCCGCCCCACTCCATGAGGCGGATCTCCGGGCTCATCCGCTCGTGGTAGCGCTGGGCGCGGCCCCACGGGTCGGCGGCGGCTTCGAGCAGCGCGACGACCAGGAGCTCGCGGACGTCCTGGTTCAGACCGGCCAGGGTCTTGGCCGCGGCCTCGTCGACCTGGACGGCGAACGGGGTCGCGCTCACCGAGCAGTGGGCAGACCGGGCAGCAGGCCGGCCAGCTCGTCGTCGCCCAAGAGAACCGGCTCTTCCTCGCCCCGGTGGATCCGCTCAGCCCGTGCCGCCGCCTCGGCCAGCTCCGGCACCTTGTAGGCGCGCGAGCGCACCGCCCAGCCAGCAAGGTCGGCCGGCACTGGAGCGTGCTCGACCGCGGCGCTGAAGAGCGGCTGCAGGTCCTCGGGTAGGTCCTCGCGCACGCTGCGAATCGTCGGCAGCACCGGCTCGACACCAGGGGTCTCGTACGGCTGGGCGCTCATCGTCGGCTCCCTCCTTCCAGGGAAGCCTACCGGGCCGGTCGGTTCCTAGGCAGGCGTCCGGGGGACCGGGCACACTCAGGCCCGGCCAAGGTCCTCCAGGAGCAGCCTGGCGGCTTCGGAGTGGTCGGGGGCGCCGCACGTTCTCCGAGGGAACCTACGGCCCTCGGAGGGGTGCTGACCGACCTTCAGCACGCACTGCCGGGCCGGGACCCGGGGGTGGTGGCGCTTCTCCTTGTTAGGCAGCTTCATCCACCACACCTCCCCGCCCCACCACTTCCACACCATCTGGTCGATCTCGTACCGTGCTGCCCGGGCCTCCCGGGTGCCAGCGGTCTCGCACTCCTTAGCGGCCTCCTCCAGCGGCTTGTCGGTACGGGTCCAGCCAGTCACCGGATCTCCCGTGACAAGACCCGCGTCGCTGAACGCAGCCATGTGCCTGCACACGGTACGCTCTCCGTATCCAGTTTCCTGGATGAGCTGAGCCATGGATAGAAGGCCCTGTGCGTCCGCCACCGTCAGCCAGGTGCGCCCACCGTGGTGCCCTACCGCTCCACCGTGGGCGAAGAGATCGCTGGCTAGCAGGGCAAGGGCCCGGGCCCCTCGGGCGCGAAGGCCAGCCCGAGTAAGGCTCCCCCTAGGACCCCCCCGCCCGTTCCGGGCTTGTGTCAGACCTGTGTTCTCTGAAAATTCCTGCTCAGAGCCGCTCTCACCGAAGATCGTCGCAAGGACTGCGGGGGAGATGGTGACCCGCCGGTTGTGGTACTTGGCATCCGGATCGAGCTCGGTGAGCATCCCGTCGCGGTCCCGGAGGCGATTGACGGCCTGGTTGCAGGTCTCGTGGCAGAAACCGGTCGCGTTGGCGCAGCGGCGGGTGCCGAGGGTGACGTCCAGGCGGGCCGCGGCGAGCATCTGCAGGCCGACGAAGATGACCATCGCCTCGTCGGCCGGACCGCTGCGCTGCGACCAGCGCGCCGGGCCCAGGGCTGCGGCGAACTCCCACAGGCCGGCGACCGCGACGGTCACGTGCGGGGCGGGGTCGTCGCTCTCGGCGTGGCCGGCGGGGCGGCGGGCCTCGACCTCGCAGGCCAGCATCCACTGGCGGTCCAGGATCTTGCGGCCGGCCTTCTCGTCCCTGTGCGCCCGGCGCCCGCCCGGCCGGCGCTCGCTGGTCAGGTAGGCCAGACCCGGGTACTGGCCGGTCAGGGCAACCCGCCACGCCTCTTCGGCGGTCCAGCGGGCGCGGACCAAGCCGCGCAGCGCCGGGAAGAGCCGGTGGCTGTGGTCGTCGTCGGGTGCCAGCACGGTGGTCAGGGCGCGGCGGGCGCGTTCGTCCAGGGCCCGGATGCCGCCGGTGAGCTTGAGGTGCCCGTCGTCGTCGAACTCCAGGGTGCGCACCCGGTCGGTGCCGTGCTGGAGCACGCTCGGCGGCAGATCCCCGGCGTGGGCCGCGGAGTCCTCTCCCGTACCAGAGAGGGCCTGCCCGGCGTGGGCCGCAGAGGCCTTCGCCGGTGCGGGCAGCAGCGCTACCTCTTCCTCCAGCCACTCGACGAGCTGCTCGATCTGCTGGGGAGTAGCGCCCACCTTCAGGGCTTCGACCGCCTCGTCGAGAGTGATGCCGTCGAACTCGGAGACCCCGCCGTTGCGGTGCGGCGAGCCCGGCGGGCGCAGAGCGCCGAAGCCGCTGCGGTTCAGCATCGGGCTGACGTCCAGACTCGGGCAGACCCTGGCGGCGGCGGCCGCCAGGCGGCGCACCAGGGAGCCCGAGATGCCGGCCGGAACGGCGACCCAGATGTGCCGGCCACCGGACGGGCCCGAGATCGCCGGCACGTACGGAACGCCGAGGGCACCGAGGTAGGACTGGAGCACGGCGTTGTCCTGGCCGACCTGGGCAAGCGCGCCTTCGGTCTTGGCGTCCATGTCGAACGGGATGCGCAACCAGTCAGGGTCGTTGACCGACTTCTCACCCTTCGAGGTGAAGTCAGCCGTGCAGTGCACAACAAAGGGCCGGCCAGGAACCGCCGTCGCCATGGCGATGGGAAGTGGACGGGGGTAGTCGCCCGTCCACCGTTTTCCGGCCGAAGTCCGCTCCGCCACACGCACGATGGGGCGCGGCGCCAGGATCGCCAGGAACTGGTCGTACGTGTGCTTTTGGGCGGTTTCGTCTTCCAGGGCAAGGACGTTCGACTCTGTTCCGGACACGCCGGAACGAGACAAGGGGGTGCCGCCCTGGGGGGTCGTTGCTACTATGGCAGCGTCCTCTCAGGTCAAGAGAGACAACAGAGCGCGGCCCGGCGGATTGGTCTCCGGCAGGTCGTGGCTTAGCTGGTCGCATGTTGAACGGGTCTCAGCGCTGCTGTTGGAGGCGAGGAGCTGGGATCCCGAGTTAGGGGAGGTTCGCGGGGGACGAGGCGTTCTGACACGGAAGCCATCGCTGGTCAGGCGGTGGCTCGTTCGTGTTTTTGGGCCCGTTTCCCCGCAGGCAAGGTCAGCCGGTCATGGGGAGAGCCTCCTGGTTCTCAGAGGGGCCGAAGTTGGCAGCCACGGCGGCGAGAGCCTTCACGATTCGCTCCCTGGTCAGGGGAGGGTCGTTCGGCGTGGCCGGCACTAGGCTCATGATCGTGTTGACGACTGTCGACGCGGACAGGTCCGGATGAACGCCTTCGATCAGGTCGTGGATCATGTCGGCGCTGCCCGGGTCAAAGGTCAGCGTCGTGCGCCACGGCAGACCACAGCCGCGCTCGTATCCGAACTTCTTACCGCGCCGCCGGCGCGTTATCGGAGTGCTGTGGGTGGTCATGATGCTCATCCTAGGGGGTAGAGCGATTGATGTTCATCATTCGAGCCGCACGTGTCGGCCGAAATTTGGTGTTGCGATGTTCCCCGCAGGCCCCGACCATGTCCCCGCTGGCGCATAGTGTGGAGGGAGCGAGGGCCTTCGCCCCCTGTAGCGACGCTGCCGGAAGGTGAGGACGAAGTGGTTGAAGCGCAGTCGTACCCCGCCGTGGCCGCCTTCTCGGGCGCGGTGGAGAACCTGATCCAGGAGCGCTCGCTGGGCCGCTCCACCATCGCGAACCTCCGCTGGGTCGCCCGAGACCTGGAGCAGGCAGCCCAAACGGACGAGTTTCCGCCAGCGGCCCGATCGACCCTCGAAGCGCTGCTCACCCTGCAGTCCTGGGACGCCTACGCGCGAATCGCCGGCGCCGGCCTCACCCGGGTCCGCACAGGCGGCCGCATCCGGCAGGGCGGAGCGATGATCAACAGCATGCGGACGCGGGCGACGGCCTGGAATACCGTCGCGAAGTACCTCGGGATCGCTGTCCGCTTCCCGCTGCCGGCTACCCCGACCGCGCACCTGCCCGTTCCGGCCGACCAGCGGCAGATGCTGCTGCACCAGCTCTCCCAGCAGGTTCGGACTCCGATGGCCGAGGCCGATCGGATCCGCACCCTCGCGCTGCTCGGCGTGGTGACCGACACCGGCGCTCGATCGGGTGAACTTGTCGCGATGACCCTGGACTCCCTGTCCGCGGACCTCTCCACAATTGAGCTGGTCCGTAACCCGCAGGGTCCGACGGGCCCGTACGGCATCCGCCGGCTGTTCACCGAGTCGATCCGGCTGAGCCCGTTCACCCGGTCCGCGCTGCGGATGTGGTTGCTGGTGCGCGAGGACCTGGTCGAGTCGGTGCAGGGTTCCTCGGACGCGCTCTGGGTGTCGTTGCGCAACAACCACGGGCGTCGAACTGCCTCGGGCTCGCTTCCGCGGACGCCTTCGGGGATGCCGCTGCAGGTGCGCGGCCTGGAGCGGGCCTACAGCCGCGCCATCGTCAGGGTCAACGAGGAGCTCGCCGGGCAGCCTGGCTGGACCCCGGTGGCCCGGACGCTCGAGCAGCTCCGCCGGTCGATCAAGGACATCAAGGTCGAGGCGCTCGCCGCGGCTGCGTAGGCCGGTACCAGTGCTCCTGGGGGCGGGGCGACCCCCGCCCCCAGGAGCAAATTGCCGGGGTATTCGCTGCCACCGCGCGCATAGGGCCTTCTATCGTTGTCTGGCCGGCCCCGTGGCGGCTCACCTTCGTACCCGGGCCCGGCCGGGCCCGGGCTACTGCGCGTCGTCGGGCGCGCGCCAGCGCAGCAGCTCCTCCTTCTCCTCCGGAGTCAGCGCGGGGGCTGGGGGCGGGAAGGAGTCCACGTCTACGAACACCATCTCGTAGCCGGGTTCCGGCAAACCTGCGGCAGGCAGCCGCAGGTGGCCCAGCGCAGAGGCGGGCGGATTAACCCGGTCCGCTCCCTGCCACCCGCGGAGGCTGCGGGCCAAACCGGGTGACTCGGTGATGGTCTTGCCCCCTCCACCTCGCTCGAGCAGCCCTTCCAGGGCCTGCAGCATGAGGTCCCCGGTCAGGCGCTCGTCCCGCTCTGCCCGCATGGCTGCGACGGTCTGCTCCTTCTGCCGCAGGCCCCGGAGCCTCTCCGAGGCCCGGTGACCCTCCATCACCAGGTCGATGAGCTGCGCACTGGTCAGCTCGCCCGGTCGCGGTGCCCTGGTGCTCCGGCCGGTCGCCGGCCGCCTCCGCGGCTGGCACGGTCCGGGCGAGGTTCTCAGCGAGCGTCCGCACAGCCTGGTCTCGGCCGGCTCGGTCGAGCTTGGGGGGCAGCTGTCCGGCGGCGGCCGCGGCGCTGACCCGTTGCAGGGCGTGCTGGTAGCCGCAGCCGGTCAGGCGGTTCAGCGCGTGGGCGATCTTTTCCCGGTTGGTGGAGGACATCCGCCTTCTCCTTCGTCGCGCCCTGGCGCCAGCTGTTCGTCCCACCACGAGCACGGCCAGGGTGCACGGCTTGGAAGAGGGGCACCGATCGTCGCTCGCGTCCGCGCGGCAGCACGGTTCACCGGTACTCCGGGGGTGGGCCCGGGCCGACGCGCACAAGGCGAGATGCGCGCGCCGAGTCTACTGGGCGGCACTCACACAGAGCCGTGCCCGTCGTCCCCCTTGGCCGGCCCCGCTATGGGCCGGGACTCGCAATGATCAACTTCGGGTGCACCGGGCCTTCTATCTCCCGACAGCCCAGCTACCCGGCCGGGGGAGAGAGGCAAGAAGGAAGGGGCCAGTCGACACGTGCACGGGGCACGTACCGGCCTCGATGGACCGACTTGGGCAAAATCGACTGGCCCCCGGACGACCTCGCAGCCGTCCTTCACCACGACCCGACACGAAGCGGAGGGCCTCAAGCTCGAAAGCGAGGTCTACCTCTCCACGTGGACCGTACGGAGGAGTATAGCGACGCTGGGCGCCTCGACGGGCGGCCGGCTCAGTGTTCCCCGAGGAGCTCGCCGCGGTGCCGGGCGAACCACTGCTGGAAGTGGTCGTGGAGGGGGTTGGGCGGGTCGGTCGGCCACACGGCCCGCCACTTCGGCTCTCCGCGGACCAGTGCCGTCTGATCGAAGCGGTGGCCGGTGTCGCCGTGAGCCTTCCAGTGTTCGAGCACGACCGTGCTGGGGCCGTAGAGGACGGCGAGTTCGGCGTGGATCTCCGCTGCGCTGTTCGTGACGGTCGCGCCGATCCCGAGTTCGGTGACGACGGCGAGGACCTGGCCGGGGATGCTGGTGCTCCACACCCGCAGGCGGGCGATGCCGTAGCCGGCGGCGCAGCCCGAGGGATAGAGCCAGTTGGTGGCGCTCTGGAGGGTCGTGAGCTCGGGGAGTGCGGGGAAGGGGTCGTTGTCCATGGGTGCTTTCTGGGCGGGGTCCGGCGCACCCTGGGTGCGCCGGACCGGGGTGATCAGGCCGGGATCGGCTCGCGCAGGCGGGTGAGGAAGCGGCGCAGCTGGCCCGCGTTGGCCTGCCGCAGGTCGAGGCCGTTGTTGTCGGCGGCGAATCGCTGGGCGACCTGGCTGGTGGTCCAGTTGCGGGAACCGGCGGCGGTGAGGATCTGCTGCCACAGGCTGTTCAGGTCGTCGGTGGCAGCCGGGTCGCTGTCTTCGACGATCTCGGCGTCGATCGGCTCCTCCTCCCCGTCGGCCTTGGCCTTGTCGGCGGTGGCGTCGGCCTTCTCGGCTGTGCGCAGCTGGGTGCCGATGGCTTTGAGCCGGGCCTTGAGGTCGTCGTTGAGGTCCCCGGCGGCCTCGGCGAGGCGGTAGATGGCGAGGACTTCGTCGGCGGTGTCGGCGACGAGGGCGTCCGCGAGGTAGGGGGAGACGGCGGCTTCGAGTGCGGGCCGCTGCTGCGGGGGCGCGGTGAGGATGGGGTTGGGGATGGTGCCGGTGATGGCCTGGCGGATGGTGGCGTTGCCGAACTCGCAGACCACGACGGGGAAGTGCTTCGTCTGGCCGCGCGCGACGCGGGTGCGGGGTTCGATGCGCATCTGGACGGGAACGAAGCCCCGGCCGCCGGTGCCGGCGACGACGAGGTCGAGCACGCCGGGCCACTCGTTGGCGGCGTAGAAGCTGTGGGTCTCGGCGCGCCACAGGCCGATGCCGGGCAGGTCGGGCATCATGACGCTGAGTCGGCTGGTGGCCCGGCAGACCTCCTTGGGGGACATGAGGTACCAGTCCTCGCCGTACTCGTCCAGGCACAGGCAGGGCTTCTTGCTGAGCATCTCGGTCTGGCCGTCGCAGCGCCTCGCGCAGCCGCCGCCGGACCATAGCTCGTTGTACTGGCGGAGCGGCTCGCCGTTGGGGAGCATCGCCGGGATGCTGCTGGCCTGGGTGATCACGCGCCACTGGGGATCGCCGCTGCCCTGGGGTTGCCAGCGGTGGGCCTCGCCGCCCCACAGCTCGGCGGCGGCGTCGATGTAGGTCTTGTTGTGGCTGGTGAGTACCCATGTCTTGGACTTCACCGGGACGGGGCGCTTCTTCGGGTCGCGGTGGGGCACGCTCCAGCCGGTGCGCAGGCGGCCGAGCTCCACGGCCTGGCGCTGGAGCGTGATGATGCGGTGGCGTGCTGGCGCGGTGGTCTCGCGGTCCATCAGGCTGCCCTCCTCAGGGGCTCGGCGTCGTCGCGGGTGGGCGGCTTCAACGGGATGTACTTGGTGGTCTCCGCTTCCTGGAGGTGCTGGGCGACGACCAGGGCGGAGCGGAAGGCGCGGAAGGCGCGCCGGTTCGCGGGGACGGGGATCAGGTTGTGGCGGCGCTGGCGCAGGTTGAGGATGGCGGCGCCGTGCACCCTGGGCATCGGGGCGTCGCTGCCGTCGGGTGTCCAGATCGTCGGGGCGTAGCGGTAGGCGGCGAGCTGGAGCGGGTACTCGCTCCAGATCCGGGTCGAGGGCTGGGTGGCGGAGGTCTTGATGTCCACCAGCCAGAGCTGGCGGCGGGTGCGGGGGGTGCGGCCGGTGGGCAGCTGGATGAGCATGTCGAGGGTTCCGGCGTAGCCGAGCGCGCGGTTGGCGACGGTTACCTCGGCCGCAACTAGATCTTTTGCCGGATCCAGATCCCATTCGGCGACCCACTTGAGGAACTGCCGGAAGTACGGGAGGACCTCCGTGTCCTCCTCGACCGGGGTGGGCTGGCCGAGCAGGTGGGCCTCGGCGCGCTTGTGCACCCGCGAGCCCCGGTCTGCGGCGGCCTCCCTGGCCAGGTTCGGCTGCTTCTTGATCTCCTTGATGATCTCTTCGGGCCCGGTGCGAGCCGCGGTGGTGATCCGGGGCAGCTGCTCGAAGACGTAGTTGGTGACGACCTTGGTAGCCCAGGGGATCAGGATGGGCTTGTTGACGGAGTGGTCCAAGACGTTGGTCACGCTGATCAGCGGCGGCCCCCCGGAGGGGTCTTCGTAGTAGCGGCCGCGTTCGGTGGCGACGGCCTGGCGGGGGTCGGTCATGGGGCGCGGCGTTCGGCGCGGGATGCTGCGGGGAGCGGGGCCGGCTGCGGGGGGACGCCGGGGGCGGGCGCGATCCGTAGGGTCATGCGGGTTCCTCGGTCAGGGGTCGTGGTGGTCTCCCAGGGGCTTGCCCTCCCCTGTTCGACATTCATTATTCTACGCGACTTGGGGAGTGGTGGCAACCGGGAATCGGCCTGCCCGCGCCCGTTCCGGCGGCGCTCGTCAGCCGATCGTGCGCAGGGCCTCCGCCGCCATCGCCAGCACCGCGCTGACGGCCCGGGGGTCTGCGTCGGCGGGCCCGAGGGCCGCACGTACCGCGTTCAGGCCCCGGGAAGCAGCGGCGAGCGCGGCTTGCACGGTGGGGCGGTGGGCTTCGTGGGTGCTCACCTGCTGCTCGGTCGAGGTGATGTCGTCCGCGTCCACGGGTCCGCGTCCCAGCAGCCGCTTGGTGTCGGAGGCCGCCTTCAGCACGGTGAGGGCGTCGGGCCGGCTGGGGGCGAGGCGGGACAGGTCCGGCGTCGCGCCGTGCCGAAGGCCGGGCGGGCAGCGGCGGGCGGCTTCGAGCAGCAGGGCCGCGGCGAGATCCAGGAGGCCGTCCGGGTAGGCGGCGTTTGCCTGGATGACGATCCGCACGGGCTCCGACATGTCGCCGCGGCGGGCGTGGTCGGCGTAGACGGCGGCCAGGCCAGCCATGAGCTGTTGGTAGGCGGGGCTGCCAGGCTCCGGGAGATGGTCGGCGGCGCTGTTCATCGGCCACCGGTCCCGGTGCACGCTGCCGTGCCGGTGCGCGGGTGGGTCGCCAGGTGCCGCCGGCGTTGTTCTGCGAGTGCGGAGCTCGCGGTGGTGGCGGAGCTTTTCCAGGTGCCGCAGCAGCACCGGGCCTCCACGATCCGCCAGCCCGGGCAGCCGTCGGTGAGCGGCTCGCGCGCGGCGGTGTGCGCGTGTTCGGGCGGGCACGGACTCCGGTCGGCGTGCAGGCGCCGCAGCGGCGCGGCGTGACGGTGGATCACGGTGTTCTCCTTCGAGGGGGTTGGGGGAATGGTGGGGAGGTGCGGGCTCAGGCGGCCAGGCCGATCGGGCCGCGCGGTTGGCCAGCTCGCGCCCGAGCCGGTCCCGCCACCTGCGACCAGCCGCGCTCGAACTCTTTGCGCTGTTTGTCCGCCGCCAGGGCGGGGCCGAGCGCGAGGAAGTGCTCGACGGCCGGGTACGGCGCGGTGGGGGTGAGCAGCGGGACTCGGGTGATGCCGTGGCGGTCGATGACCGGGGTGCCGCCGTGGGCGGCGGCCGCGCGGGGCAGCTCGGCGGTCATGCGGGAGAGGCTGCCGGTGGCCACGGCGCGCACCGAACGCCATGCCTGGCCCTTCTTCGCGGGGCCGTGCTGGGAGTGGGGCCAGTAGATCCGGCGGACTTCGTAGATCGCCCAGCGCTGGGCGGCGAGCTGGGCCTGGTGGGCGGCGAGCACGTCGTTCAGGCCCGCGTCGGCGACGACCCGGTAGGCCGCGGTGGAGCCGAAGAGCAGGGCGCGTTCGTTGTGGACCAGCGCGGAGTGCTCGATCAGCAGGGCGCGCAGGGCCAGGTCCGGCTCGGCGGCCCAGCGCTCGACCAGGGCCTCGCGGCCCACCTTCGTCCCCTGGAAGGGACAAAAGCCGCAACAACTGCGCACAAATCGGCGGCCGAAGGTCTCCAGGAGGAAGTCCTCGCAGCGCTGGCGCCCCCAGCCCCAGCGCTGGAGCGGGAAGTCCGGACGCCGGTGCCCCCTGTTCTTCAGCAGGTCGGTCTGCGACCGCTCCGGCTCCTCGGCGCTGTAGCCGATCACGTGGACGAAGGGGGCGCCGCCGACGTTGTCCTTGATCCACGAGTCGAGGGCGAAGTGCTTGATCCACGACGAGCAGGCGCGCCGGTCCCGGCTGACCTGGGGCAGGGTGCCGGCCTGGAGCATCCGCTCGCCCAGGGTCACCGGAGCGGCGGCGGCCTCGTCGGCCGGGCGGGTGCGCAGTCGGGTGGGGGTGCGGGTGTCGTCGAGCACCAGGTAGCCCTCGGCGGTGCTGTGGCCCTTGCGGGCCACGGTCACCGTGCGGATCCGGTGGCGGGCGATCAGGGGAAACAGGCACTCCTCCATCAGGCGGTGGGTGGTGCCGTACTCTTCGCCGACGGCGGCGATCAGGAAGGTCAGCTGGTCGAGGTCGAAGCCGCGGCTGGCGGGGTCGGTGAGCCAGCGGGCCGCGTAGGCCGAGCTGTCGACGCCCATGCCGAGGTTGGCGACGACCGGCATGCCGGCGGGGACGCGGAAGTCTGCGGTGAGCGGGGACACGGTGCTCCTCGGTGGGTGGTCGTGGTGGCCGCCCGAGGGTTTGCCCTCCCTCGTTCGACGTTTACTAATCTACCCATCGTGGGTGTGCCCGGTCAAGAGGTTGGATGGTTGGGCTCCAAAAATTGGTTAGTGACTTTCCAGAGATTGGATAGTTAGATACCACCCATGGACACCATCGCCTTCGAACGGGCCAAAGCCCGCATGACCGCGGCCCAGCACCGCGTCGACGCGCTCACCGACGAGCTCCACGGCGCCGAGGCGCACCGCGACCGGGCGGTCGCGGCGGTCGACGCCTTCGCCGAGGCCGCCCCGGGCGAGAAGAGGCTGCTCAGCCGCCGCGACATCGCCCGGCAGATCGGCGTGACCCACCCCGCCGTCAAGGGCATGGTCGACCGGGCCAGGGAACACGGCCCCGCCACCGGGCCCGAGCCGGCGCTCGTCATGGGGCCCTGGAGCGCCATCCAGTACATCGCGGCCGGCGCCTTCGGGACCGTGGAGCGCGCACTGGTCGCCAACAACGAGGCCGACATCGTGCTGGAGTGCGGCGCCCACCCGGCGGTCTGGGCGGAGGGCACCCTGCTGAACACCCCGAGCCTGGTCCTGGTCAGCACCACCGGCGAACTGCTGGGCGTGACGAACTGCAACGCCGGCTACGGCGGCACCGGCCCCAGCGCCAGCCACGACCTGCTGCTCCAACTCGGCTGGGACGAGAACGCGGCCTCCACCGTCTTCTCCCACGAGTTCGTCGAGCTGTCCCTCGAGAACGGCGTGCTGCGCACCGCGGACGAGAGCCTGCACGGCGGCGTCGGCGGCGGCCTGGAGAGCATCGGCGGCGCGCTGATCGCCCGGCTGCGCACCGCGGTCCCAAGTCCGCTGGAGCGCCGGCCCGTCAACCGCGAGGACCCGATCAACCTCCTCCCGTGGGTGAGGACGGTGCTCGACCAGCCCGAGCGCTACCCGTGGGCCGCCGGTGAGCGCGTGGCCCGCGTCTACCTGGACCGGGAGGCCTCCACCGGTCTGCAGGACCAGTCGCCCTTCACCACCCGCGGCCGATCCGTCGTCTCCATCGTCATCGAGCAGGGCGACCTGCAGCTGTGGTGCCCGGCCCACCACTCCACCAGCTGGACCCGAGCGTTCTCCAGCGAGCAGCTCCAGGTGCTGGCCAACGCCGGCCTCGACCCGGCCGACCTGATGGAGGCCAAGGGCGGCCTGCTCGGTCGGCTGATGCCGCGCCCCCAGCGCCCCGCCTACGTCGAAATCTCCCGCACCGGCGGGACCACGCTCGCCCACGAGCCGGTCGGGCTGTAGCCGGAGCCGGGATTCGGCCCGGGCCGCCGCACCGCCCGCTCCGTGACCGTCGGCACCGGTTGGCAGTTGCCGGCAACGGGCGTGGTTGCCCGTCAGGGGCCAGGCAGGGTGTAGAGGGTGGTCTCTTCCCGCAACGGCAGGTCCGAGCGGATCCGCCTGCGCGTGACGAACCGGGTCTCGTAGGTGAACGTCTGGCCCTCCACGCCGGTCTTGTAGACCGGGCCGACCAACCTCCCCTCCTCCGTACGCACGCCCACCCGCACCCGGTAGCGCCAGTGCGCACGCCGCCACGTGCCGTGGACCAGGCCGTTCCCGGTCCCGCGGGCGGCGGTCCCGCCGCCGGTCGGCCGCTCCGGAGGCGGGGTCAGCCGCAGCACGTGCACGCCTTGGTACGCGCCGGCGGCGGCCTCCGGGGTGCGCACCGCGCGGCGTACCGCCCTCTGGGAGAGCCGCTCCCCGCCTGGCGGCTCGGTCGGGGCGGCGGGCGGCGTCCAGTTCCCGAACGCGAGCTGCGCGGCGTAGGAGTAGAGGACCCGGCCGGCCGGGTGGGCTCCGAACGCCGCCGGCTGCAGGAACCGGTGCCGCCGCCCTGCCTCGTCCACGCTGGTCAGCCACAGCCATCCCAGCCGGGTGTCCAGGCGCAGCTCCGGACCGGGCTGCGCGCGCAGCAGCGCCCCGATCACCGCCGGGCGGCGGCCCGCGTCGATGCGGCCGTGCTCCAGCAGCTCGGACAGGGACTGGTCGTCGGCGGTCGCGGCGTGCAGCGGGACCGCGTCGTGCATCACCAGCGCCCACCCGCCCGGCAGCCGAAGGTCCGCCTTCATCGCGGGTTCCAGCTCGGCGCAGGTGACCACGTCCAGCGCGGCCGGGCCCGGGATGTGGTGGGGCAGGGCCTGGTAGGCCCCCAGAGCGGTCACCGCCCGGTTGAAGCGGGTCAGCGCCCACCCGGCGTCCAGCGCGCGGTAGTCGACGTCCGCCAGCAGGTCCGGCGTCAGCAGGGCGCTGCGCAGCGGCGCGATGTCCTGGCCGTGCAGGCCGGCCAGATCCTCCGGCAGCGCCCGGGCGGTGTGGCGGGCGAACGCGGCCTCGAACTCCCACCGGTGCCGGACCTGGGCCTGGCGGCAGGCCATCGCGACCACGTCCACGACCTGGCCGTCCGCGCCGGCCAGCGCCAGCACTAGCTGCTCCCGCACGGCAGGGGTGTCCCAGGTGACGCCGTGGTCGGCGGCCAGCTCGTCGGCCGCGCCCACCTCGTCGACCAGCGAGATCCACGCGGAGTTGACCAGCTGCTCGTGCTCGCTTCCCGGGCCGAGGAACCGCGCCCAGTCCGAGTCCGGGTCCAGGCCGCCCACCCGCAGACCCCCGCGGTCGGCGGCGGCCCCCTCCGGGAAGGCCCTGCCCAGCAGTTCATCCACGCTCACCCCCGGCCCAACGACCCGCCCCCGCCGGCGGTAGCGGCCCCCGGGGCAGCGGAGCGCGAAGCCATCGGCTTCTGGCGCCAGCCACGCCGTGCCCCAGTACCCCACCAAAGCTCGGCGAACAGGTGTAAAAACGTACGTTTTTGCAGCCAGCTCCGCAGCTCCGCGGCAGGCCATGACGCCCCGTCAAATCGGTTGGCTCACCGGGGGGCCGGGGGAGGATGATGTCGGACGTACCGCTGCTCAGCCCGAGGGGAACTCCACACGATGCCGCTTGACTGGTCCCGCGTCGGCGCCGGGAACAAGGATCCGCTGCTGCGCCCCCGCGAGATCTACGCGGCACTGCCGAACCGGCCCTGGCCCTACCTGCGGCACGAGCAGGGCGAGGTGCTGGAAAGGTGGTTCGAGCGCCGCACCGACCGGGACGTCGTGATCAAGCAGAACACCGGCGGCGGGAAGACCGTCGCCGGCCTGCTCATCGCGCGCAGCACGCTGAACGAGGGCGTGGGCAAGGCCGTCTACCTCGCGCCGGACACCTACCTGGCCAGGCAGGTGCGCGCCGAGGCCGACCGGCTGGGCCTGGCCACCACCGGCGACCCGGACGACCTGGCCTTCCGCTCCGGGCAGGCCATCCTGGTGACCACGTTCCACAAGCTGATCAACGGCAAGTCCGTCTTCGGGGTGACCGGGGACGGCCGGCAGGCGATCGACCTGGGGATCGTCGTCGTCGACGACGCCCACGCGGCCCTGGCCACCGCCGAGGGCCAGTTCCGGCTGACCGTGGCCGCCGGCCACCCCGCCTACGCCAAGCTCCTCGCGCTGTTCGCCACCGACCTGGAGCAGCAGTCCCCGAAGGCGTGGGCGGACGTGCGCGCCCAGGACTTCACCGCGGTGGTGCGCATCCCCTTCTGGTCGTGGCAGGCCCGCCAGAGCGAGGTCATGGCCGCCCTCCACCCGCATGCCGGGGACGACGGCATCAAGTTCGAGTGGCCGCTGATCGCCGACGTCCTGCCGCTGTGCGCGGCCACCGTCACCAGCCGCGGGGTGGAGCTGCGGCCGCCGTGCCTTCCCATCGCGATGATCCCGGCCTTCGACAAGGCCGCCCGCCGGGTGTACCTGACCGCCACGCTCGCCGACGACAGCATCCTGGTCACCGACCTGGACGCCGACCCGAAGCTGGTGCAGCGCCCGGTCACCCCGGGCAGCGCCTCGGACCTGGGCGACCGGATGATCCTGGCGCCCGTCGCACTCAACCGCTCCCTCGACGACGAAGCCGTCCGGGTCCTGGCCCGCCAGCTCGCCGACGGCGACCGCGACGGCGACGGCATCCCGGACGCCCCGCCGGTCAACGTGGTCGTACTCGTCCCCAGCACCCGGGCCTCCGCCGCGTGGGCCCCGTACGCCGACCGCGTCCACCACGTCCGCGACCTCGAGGCCGGCGTCGCCGAGCTGAAGGCCGGCCACGTCGGCCTGGTGGTGATGGTCAACAAGTACGACGGCGTCGACCTGCCGGGCGACGCATGCCGGGTCCTGGTGCTGGACGGCGTCCCACGCCCGATGGACGCCACCGAGCGCCGCGAGGCCGCCGTGCTCTCCGGGAGCCCCACCCTGCTGGCCCGTCAGATCCAGCGCATCGAGCAGGGCATGGGCCGCGGGGTGCGCGACAGCGAGGACCACTGCGTGGTCCTGCTGCTCGGCAGCGATCTCGCGGTGGCCACGCACGACCAGCGCCAGCGGGCGCTGCTCTCCCCGGCCACCCGGGCCCAGGTCGAGCTCAGCCGCGACATCGCCGACCTGATCCAGGGGGAGGGGCTGGACTCCCTGCGGTCCGCGATCGGCGCGTGCCTGGACCGGGACCCCCAGTGGGTGGCGGCCAGCCGCCGCGCCCTGGCCGAGATCCGCTACGCGGACAGCGGCGTCGTGCGGCCGGAGGCCGTCACCTCCCGGCAGGCGTTCGACCTGGCGGCGACCGGCCGCCAGCGCGATGCCGCCGACGCGATGCAGCGCGCCACCACCGAGGTCGAGGACCCCGCCGTCCGCGGGCTGCTGCTGGAGCAGCGGGCCGCCTACCTCAACCATGTCGACCCGGCCGCGGCGCAGCGCATGCTGACCCGGGCGCTGGAGCTGAACCAGTTCGTGCTGCGCCCGGCCGCCGGGGTGGTGCCGGCGCAGCTCCGGGCCGCGGCCGTGCAGGCGAAGGCGGCCGCGGAGTTCCTGGACCAGGAGCACGCCGACGGCGTGTCGCTGGTGCTCGGTGTGAAGGCGCTGCTGGACGAGGTCGTCTGGGGTGACGAGGAGCGCTCCGACGAGGCGGAGGCGGCCTGGATGCGGCTCGGGCTCCACCTCGGCGTGACCAGCACCCGTCCGGAGAAGTTGTACGGGACGGGCCCGGACAACCTGTGGGCGCTCAGCGACGAGCGGCACGCGGTGATCGAGCTGAAGACCGGGTGCACCACCGGGTCGATCGCCAAGAGCGACCTGGACCAGCTGGGCGGCAGCGTCCGCTGGGACGCGACGAACTACAGCGGCGTCAAGTCGCTCGCGGTGATGGTGCACCCCAGCGCGGTGCTCCACGGCCTCGGCACGGCCGTGGAGGGGATGCGGGTCGTCACCCCGCAGAAGTGGGAGGCGTTGAAGAAGGCCGTGACCGCCTTCGCGGTCGCCCTGGCCGACGGGAACGGCCGCTGGCGTGACGAGCAGGCCGTCGCCGAGCAGCTGGCCGTCGGCAAGCTGCTGGCGGGCAGCTTCTTCCAGACCTACGCCGAGGCGCCGAAGCCGGCCGCCTGAGGGCACCTCGCCCGCCGGGTCACCGCTGCACCCACGAGAATCGGAGAGCACCTCACATGATCCAGAACGCCCCCATCCCCTCCGACCTGCGGCGATGGGTCAGTGAGCACCTGGTGGGCGTGGACCAGGTCGCGGACGTCTCCTGGCCCAAGGCGAAGTCGCAGGTCTGGCGGGTGAGCGCCGGCGGCCGGGCCGCGTACGTGAAGCTCAGCCCGAGCGCTCTGGACTACCAGCGCGAGATCACCGGCTACCAGCACGCCGGGCGCGCTCTCGACCCCGGAGGCGCGCCCCGGCTCCTGGCCGCCGACCCGGCTCTGCTGGCCATCATGAGCTCGCCGCAGCCCGGCCTCGTCGTACGCGACCTGCCCCTCGACCCTCGGGACGAGCAGCGGGTGTACGAGCTCGCCGGCCGCGCGCTGCGCCGCTGGCACGACGCCTCCGCCCCGGCGACGGACCGGGAGCGCGAGGCCATCGGGGCGTCCATGGCGCAGCAGGCCGACGAGGCTACCACGTGCCTGGACAGCGCCGGCCACCACCTGGACGCCGCCCAGCGCGCGCTGGTGCGGTGCGTGGCCGAGGAACTGCCGCAGCTGACGCGCCAGGTGCCCGTGGTCTACCGGCACGGCGACTTCGCCACCCGCAACTGGCTGTGGGACTCGGCGTCCGGTGTCCTGGGGCTGATCGACTTCGAGATGGCCGCCCACGGGCTCGCCGCCGAGGAGTACACGTGGCTGTACGGCGCCGTGTGGGTGACGCGCCCCGACCTCAAGAACGCGTTCTTCGACGGGTACGGCCGCCCGCTGACCGCCGAGGAGGACCGGCTGCTGCACCTGCTGACCACCCGGCTCGGCGTCTCCTACCTGCACACCGGCCTCATCAAGAAGGACACCGTCCTCACCGACCGGGGCCGGCTCGTCCTGACCCGCCTGGCCCACCAGGACCAGTAGACGCACCCACGGGCCGGCATGGCACGGACGACGAGTCCGTGCGGCTGGCCGGCCGCCGGGCCCGGGTCTCAGGTCGCGTGCCGCGCCCGCTTCGTGGGCTGCTGCTCCAGGTCCGGCCGCACCTTGTAGCTGGGCACGATCGGCCGCTCCTCGTGGTGCGGGCACTCCTCGCCCCGCTCGCGGTACTCGCGGTGCTTGTGCGTCTGGGTGCAGAACCTCCGGGTGCCCTTGGTGACCACCGTGTACCCGTACGTCAGCGGGCCGCGCGGCGACGGGACCGCCGCGGGCTCCTCCACCGCCGGGGCCGGCCGGGGCCGGCGAGGGGTCGGCACCTCCTCGACCCGCGCGACCGACACCGCGTCGGTGCGCTTGCCGCTCTTGCGCTTCTTGTCCTTGGCCCGGTTGTCCGGCAGCTCCACCACGACCTGCTCAACCGCGGCAACGAGCTGCCCGGGTTCCCGCTGGGGGTCGGTCAGCCGGTCCCAGCAGGCGAACACCACCCGGGCCCACGGCCACCGGCTGGCCGGGGACGGCTCGGCCGGCAGGCACGCGCCGATCGGCACCACCATTTCCCCCGCCCGCACCAGCGGCAGCTCCTTCTGGCCGACCAGGGCCGGCGTCCAGAACGTCAGCCACACGAACTCGACCCCCGGCTGCTCCACCAGCAAGCCCACCGACCGGTCCCGGCCCCGCGCGTCCAACTTGCCGTTGAAGTAACGCTCCTGGTCCCGCTCATTGGGATGCATGTCGGTGTGCCACCACACCGGCCGGCCGAACGGCTCGGCAACGGGCAGCGCGCTGGCGCCCGGGTGCGGGGACCAATCCGCCCGCCACGGCCCCCAGGACACCGCGACGACGGACTGGCGGCCCATCTGGCCGATCGCATGCTCGAACTGCATGAAGCCCATGCCGCGCTTGCCCGGCACCCGGTCCCAGGTGACCGGCAGCTCGCGCGCGTCGAATCGCTGCGCGGTGGCCAGACGGGTCAGCCGCCCGTCGATCAGCCAGACCGCGCCGGTCAGCAGCCGCTCGTCCTCCTGCCCCAGCAAGATCTGCGCTGCCTCGAGCGGGGAGGCCACCGCCGGCACGAGGGTCATGTCGTCCAGGATCTCGGCCGTCACCGACACGGACTCCGGGGTGAGCAGCTGGCGGCGCAGCTTGGCCCGCCAGCGCGAGGTCACCGCGGTGACGGGCTGGTGGAAGTCGAAGTGGTCGGCCGGGTCGGCCTCCAGCGGCTCGGTCCCGTGGTTCGGGTAGGGCGGCAGGACGACGGTGGCCGGGTCCATCGGCTCGCTGAAGCCCGCCACCTCCAGCGTCCCGTCCAGCTCGGCGCGGGCCTGCGCAGCCTCCTGCCCGGCACGGGCGGTGAGCGCGGCGGCTGCGATCGCGGCGGTCTGCATCACTGGGTCGGCCAGCTCCGGGCGCGCCCCGAGCGCGGGGCGCAGCACGGCCGTCGCCGCGTCCCAGCGGCCCCGCAGCCGCGCCTCGGCCAGCGCCGCGTCCAGCAGTTCGACGGCCGCCCGGGCCAGCGCCCACGCGGCGTCGGCCTCGCGGCCCAGCGGCCCCTTCGCCGAGTGGGCGGTCTCCATCCACGTGGCGCGGTCGCTGGTACCCGCGGCGCGGTGCAAGTCCGGACGGCCGCCGGGCAGCCGGAAGTCGGCCGGGGCGAGGTCTTCGATCCGGCCGAGGATCGCGGCCGTCACCTGGTCGTGGATGCCGGACTGCACCGCGTGGTTGGTGATCTCGTGGACCAGCGCGTCGTCGGCGCGCTCGGCCGCGTCTACCAGGACGTCGGCCAGCGCCGGGACCAGGTCCTCGGACTTGCCCGCGCGGTGCGAGCGGATCCGCTCCAGCAGCTCGCCCATGCCGGCCAACTGCTCCACCTCGACGCCGTCCAGCGGGCCGCGCAGGGCCTTGCGGTTCAGCTCGCCGACCACGTCGGCGGCCAACGTCTCCATCTCGCCCATGTCCACCCCGTTCAACCGGGCCATCTGCAGCACCGATTCCACGGAGTCACGGTTCTTGCTGGCCCGGTCCAGCAGGGTGTGGATGCGGCCGGTGCCCATCATGTCGGCCGCCAGGCGCCCGTAGGACGGGACGGCCGCCTCGGCGAGCATGGACAGCAGGGGGAACGCGATCTTCTCGTCCTGTCGGAACGCCGAGGCGAAGCCGTGCGCGACGGCGTCGGTCGCCCTGTCTGCGTCGGTATGCACGAGGCTGGTGTAGAGCCCGACGGCCTTCTGCATCGTTGCCCGGCACCGCTCGGCGTCCGGCCAGTTCTCCTCCGCGCGATGGAACGGCCGCTCGGTGGCGACCGCGTGGCGCAGGAACTCGTCCCGGTCTCGGCAGTGGGTCAGCCGGGCGATGTCGGGGATGCCGGAGGCGGTGCACTCGTCGTCGGTGGCGCCGTGGCAGATCGCGGAGACGAGGAGCGCACCGACACGGCCGACGTACTTGCCGCGAGCTGCCTGGAGGATTACCTGGGCGGCCTCCGGATAGTCGTGGGCGCGGATCGCATCGACGAGCCGGCCGGTGGCGGCGGCCGCCGGGTCGTGGCTGGGGCGCGGCAGGGGTGTGGTCAACAACGTGGTCCATTCGCGTTCGAGTAGGGGCCCGCCATCGCATTGTGTCGGGACTCGATGACAGTCGGTCAGCCCTTGAGCGCAGCCGATGCCCGGCGGCTCGGTGTCCCGGACTCGCGAGCGGGAGAGCCAGACAAGCGCCGATGCCACCTTGGCCTGTGTACAAGCCGGATCTGGGAGCAAAAACGTACGTTTTGGGGCCGACCCGGAGCGTAGCCGGGTGGTCACCCTCGTGGAGCTGGCCGAGGCCGGCTGCCTGGCCGCGCTGCGCCTCTGGGTCGGAGCAGCGGCCGGCACTGTCGGTGCACGCGGGGTCGCTTCACGGCCAGGGCGCGGGCAGCGTTGGGTCGTTGGCGTCCTCGCGCTGCTGGTCGAGGTCGTCGGCCGCGGCTCGACGGGCCTTGTGCCACTGGTCGCTCTCGTGGCCGCTCGGTCGCAGGCAGCGCCGACCGGTGTCCGCGCTGCAGCGCGGACACCGGATCGCGCCCGGGCAGGTGTAGCCGTCGATGAGGGAGTCGCAGGTGGGGCACGGCCCGCTGGGCAGCGGGCGCCCCGAGCGGTCCACCAGGGCGCCGGTGGCGAGCAACTCGCGGTACTCCCGGTGGTACACCGGGGCCGGGAGAGGCTGAACGACCCGGGCCCGGCCCGGGTCAGCGACCGGCACGGGCGGGGTCCTTCGTTCCCCGGTCCGGAACGGTGCCGGTGGCTGCGATCTGGGCCAGCACGCGGCGCATCGCGCCGATGCCGCCCAGGCCGGCCAGCGGCTGCTCGGCCTCCGGCCAGACCTGCGCGACGAGTTCCGCGTAGGCGGACGGGGCCAGCACGGTGACGCTGGCCTGCTCGATTCCCAGGGCAGCGGCCTGCTCGCGCAGCTGGTCGGCCGTCGCCGACCCCGGCGCACCGAGCTGGTGCTCGTACGGGGTGATCCGGGCGTCCAGCTCGAGCAGGCCGTGCAGGCCAGACAGCACCAGGACCCGGCCGTCGGCGCGGGTGAGCGCCTGCGCGGCCCGTCGGCATGCCCAGTGCAGCGAGCCGGTGTAGAGGTCGGAGACCGCGATCGGCTGGTTGCTCTGCTGCTTCCCGGCACTGCATCCGACCACGACAACCCTGGGTGCGGGATCCGCAGGGGCCGTGGCCGGTCCGGCGGCCTTGGCCTCCAGCGCGGCCAGGGCCTGGAAGCCCTTGGGGGTCATCGTCTTGGTGCCGTCCGGGTTGCGGACCACCAGGAGGTCGGCGACCAGCTTGTCGAGGGCCGCTCCGTGGCCGTCGACCCGGCCTTGTTCGTTGCCGCGGAGGATCTTCGCGCCGGTGGGGGACAGGTCGGTCATGCGGCGGTTCCGATCTGGAGGGGATGAGGCTGGGTCTTGCGGGCGAAGCCGCCGTTGTCGCTGGGCCAGGTGAGGGTGAGGCCGTACCGGGCGGCCAGGCCGAACAGGTCGCGGTCCGGCTTCGCGGCCAGCAGCAGGGTCCGGCCGACACCGGGGTCGGCGTAGCGGGCTAGGTCGTCGAGCAAGCCGACCGCCCGGTGCAGGGCGTCCCGGGTTCCGTCGCCCACGACGGCGACCAACTCGTTGGCGGTCAGGTCGTACAGGTCGGAGCAGATGGCGGTGAGGTTGCCGACGGGCGTGACCGTCAGCCGGGCCAGGCCGTGGCCGCGTCGGCGCTGGTATCGGCAGTACTGCGCGAGCAGCCGGACGCCGGCCGGGGCGTGGCGGTCGGCATCCGCGTCCAGCAGCTGCGGGTCCAGGTCCGCCTGCTCTATCCGGGGCTTCTTACCCGGCGCGTCCACCGCGAGCCGTACGCCGGTGGGCGCCCCGTCCAGGGGCACCAGGCGGAACACCATGCCGCGCACGGGCCCGAACTCGCCGGGCAGGTCGGCGTGGACGAAGGGCAGGTCGGCGTCGATGGCGTACCGGCCGAGGTAGCGGGGGTCGCTGCCGCCGAGGTGGTGGAACAGGCGCAGCGTCTGGCCCGTCTCCTGGTGGCGCAGCAGAGCGGCGTTGCCTTGGGCGATGCGGTGGTGCCCTTCGCGGCTGCCCTCCCCGGTGAAGAGGTACCTCGTCCCGGTCCAGCCGTCGCGGGCGGAGGAGGCGTCGGTGCCGCTGATCATCAGCAGGTGCTCGGTCCGAGAGGGGCGGATGCGGCCTTGGAGGCGGCCGCCGTACCGCTTGGGCAGTTCCTTGAGCGGCACGGTGGCGCCGATCGGCAGGTCCCAGTCCATTGATCGTCTCCTTGGGGTCAGCGCTCGGGGTGGCGCGGTGGCGGGCTGGCGGTGTCGGCCGCCCGGCCGGGGAAGGCGTCGGCGAGCCAGGCGCGCAGCGCGGTCTCGTCCTGGCACTCAGCGGAGAGAAAGGCGAGCTGGGCCTGGACGCCGTCGTTGTTGACGGCTGCGGCGCGCTCGTCGAAGACGTCGCGCACGAGGTCGTCGAGGTCGTCCTCGTCGAGCTCGAAGTCAGCCCTCAGGCGGTCGATCTGCGGACCGCTCAGCGATCCGGTGGTGGTGTCGGTGGTGATCATCGGTCTCTCGTTCAGGAAGCGGTGGCCAGGGCCTGCTGGCGGCGGCGCAGCTCGGCCAGAGGCAGGGGGCGACGGACGCCCTCGCGCTGCTCGCGCAGGATCGCGACGTCGCCGAGTTCCCCGCGCAGTTGTTCCTCGGCGGCCTCGGCCCGGGCGAACTCCTCGGGGAAGAGCTGGAGGGTGCGGCGCCACTGGCGGTGCCCGGCCTTGACGCAGAGCCCATGGCAGTTGTTGTGGTCGTAGCCGAGCTCGTAGAGCGCTGGGATCGCGATGCCCAGGCTCCGGGCCTCGTCGAACAGGTGCTCCTTCGTCAGCTCGGGCTCGTCGTGCAGCGGGTAGAACACCTGCCACGGGAGCCAGCCGGCCGTGATCGCTCGGGCACGGGCCTGGTCGCGGGGGGAGTTGTCCAGGCCGATGTAGAGCCGGTCGCGGGCGGGGTCGGCGTTCTCCTCCAGCCAGCGGCGGCACGGCTTGATCTTGAGTTCGAGGCTGCAGTGGGCGAGCCGGGAGTTCCCGAGCCAGCGGTTGTCGGCGAAGACCCGCCAAGGGGTGCGGCCGTCGCACACACGGGTCAGCGGGACCTTGAGCAGACGGGCCGTCTCATGGCTGAAGCGCCACAGGTCGGGGTGCTCGGCCAGGGTGTCGGCGATCAGCAGGACCAGTTCCTCACCGCGGCGGTGGGCCAGGGCAGCCACTCGGGTGGCCACGGCGAAGGAGGCGATCCCGCCGCTGAACTGGACGATGTGCTTGGCGGGCCCGTCGGCGGTCGGTGCGGGGGCGGCTGGACGGCGGTTGGTCGAGGTGGCGGGCATGGTGGTGGTCCTGGAGGGGTTGAGGGCGCGCGGATGCGGCGGCGGTCGTGCGCGGGCCGCGGGGGAGGGGCGCGAGGAGTACGGGGACGTCGACGTCAGTCGAGGGTGCGGGCGGGCAGGCACAGGCCGGCGGGTGCCGCGACGAAGTCCGGGTTCCGTTCGACGATCAGCGGGCCGCGGGCGGCGCCGGGCTGGCGGCGCGTCACCCGGGGCGCCAGGGTGCACACCTCGAGCTCGCCGAGGAGGAACTCGCCCCACTGCCCGAACAGCGTTCCGCAGCGGTGCCACCCGTACGCCTTGCCGGTGGTGGGGTCCAGCTCGGCCACGTACCAGTCGTAGCCGTCGATCGGGGCGCGGTAGTGGATGTGGAGGGTGCGCGCCTCCTGAGGGATCCCGCCGGTGGCGTTCAGCGCGGGGATGAGCGCGAGCTCGTGGAACGGCGGATAGAAGTCGTGATGGCGCAGGTCGCGGTGGATCTCGGGCATCACCTCCCACGGTCCGGTGGGGAGGATGACGCTGCCGTTGACGATTCGGACGGTGGGGTCCATGGGGGGTGGTTCTTCCTGTCGGTGGTGGTCGTGGTGGCCGCTCCAGGGTTTGCCCTCCCTGTTTCGACATTCATTAACCTACTCGAATCGTTCGGCGCGGATCAAGATGGTTGCGCTGGAGACCTCCGGTCGGAGGCCGGCGCGGCGGAGCTGCGCGATGCCACGGGGCGGGGCGCGGCCGCCCGGCCGGTGGGGCGGGCGGCCGGGGTGGTCACGCTGCGGTGGCCAGCGCCGCCGGGGTGACGTCGGCGAGGAGCGCTTCGGCGCGGACCTGCTCCAGGGCGGGCAGTTCCTCGGGCCACAGGGTGTGGCCCAGGCGGTAGGCGAACGTCCAGGCGTCCATCTGGGTCCGGAAGGCGTCCAGGTCGCCGACGGTGAGCGTGAGGGCGCCGAGCTGGAGGCGGATCTGTCCGGCTCCGGTGGGGCTGGCCTCGGCCGGGCGGGCGTCCACGTGGACGCCGGGGACGGGACCGGCGAAGGTCAGGTGCCCGGAGAACTGGATGTCGTCCATGCCGGGCGCGCGCTGGGCGACCAGAGCGGCGTCGAAGGTGGCTGCGGCGAGCCGTTCGGCGTCGAGCCAGGCGCGGTAGGCGGCGAGCAGGGCGTGCGGGTGCTGGAAGCGCAGGCGGGCGGAGGGCATGGTGAGGAAGATCTCGTGGCCCAGTCGTACGGGCTGGATCTCGTGGGTGCCGACCAGGTAGACGGAGAGGGTGGCGCGGTGACCGGTGATGGTGCTGGACATTCTCGGCGCTCCTTGCGACGTGGTTCGTGGTGGCCGACCCAGGGTTGCCCTCCCTGTTTCGACATTGACTAATCTACCCGACGGGGTAAGGGGTGTCAACTGCCATGGTGGGGGTGCCCCTCCCGGGCCACCCCCACCACCGCGATCCATCAGGCTGCCGCAGCCAGCTCCGGCAGCCCCTGCCCCGCGTCCACCGGAGCCGGCTGCTCCTCCGGCTCGGCTCCCTCCGATGCGACCTCGTCCCCCGCCTCCTCGGTCTCCTCGACCTCGTCCTCGTCGTCCTCCTCGTCCTCGTCCTCGTCCTCGTCGTCCTCGTGCAGGGCCGGAGCCTGCTGGGGGTTGTCCCGCCGCTCGCGCTTCTCACGCAGTTCGGCGAGCAGGTCGATCTCGGGCTCGGCCAGCGGGTGGCCGTACGCCTCCACCAGCTCCAGCCAGGCGATCGCCCAGTCGAGGTTGAACCAGTAGGACTGACGCCGGAGGTTGGCCTCCGCCTGGACGGCGAGCTGGGCGAACATGAGCAGGGGGAGCCGGTGCTCCGGGGTCCGGCCGATCCGCCGCTCCATCGCCTCGACCGGGTCCTGGTCCTTCGCCGGGGAGGCACCGATGATGCGGAAAACCTCGACCTCGAACCCGTTCTCCGAGCCCCGATCGAAGGCGTAGCCGAAAATCTGGGCCATGGTCGCCCTGTACAGGCCCTTGGGGGTCTTGTTGGCGCGGGCGAGCTTGGTGATGAACTCCATGCGGATCTTCGCGGCGATCCGCAGCGACTCCTGGCGCTGGGCCTCGGCCTCGGCCTCGGCGGCCTTCGCCGCGCTCTCCTCGGCGCTCAGGTGGGTGTAGTACTTGGTGATCTCGTGCTCGTAGCGCTTGGGCTCCCGGCAGACGTAGACGATGTGGCCGCGCTCGTCCAGGTAGGCCGCGTGCCCGGCGCAGGCGGCGTGGGACGTGGCGTTGTACGTCTCGCCCTCGGGGTCCTTGAGCGATCCGAGCGCGACCGGCACGGCACCGTACTCGGGCTTGGGGATGAGGGCTATGCCGTTCTCCAGCAGGGTCTTGCGCGACTCGGCCTTGCGCTCCCGGTCGACCCGCCGGGTCTGCGCGCTGTCCAGCGCGTAGCGGAGGTTGCCGCCTTCCTTGACCGTCTTGAGCAGCTTCGCGTACTCCTTCGGGTCGTCCTCGAACTCGGCGAGCCGTATGCCCTGCTCGATGGAGAGCTGACCGAGGTCGGCGGCATCCCGGGCGACCTTGGGGAGCTTGTGCAGCCGCAGGGACTCCCGGACCGACTCCTCGTCCTGGGCGACCTCGGCGGCGATCTCCGCCACGTCCAGCCCCTCCAGGGCGAGCTGGTCGTAGACGGCCGCGATCTCGCTGGCCTTCATCCCGGTGCGGTGAATGTTCTCGCTGAGCGCCTGGATGAGCTGGACAGCGGTGCTGCTGATGTTCGTTCGCACCAGGGCGGGGATCTGCTCGTGCTCGGCCTCCAGCGCTGCGGCGTGGCGGTGGTTGCCGAAGACCAGGTCGTACCGGCCGTCGCCGATTTCGCGCACGGTCACCGGCTCCAGCACGCCGTGCTTCTTCACGGAGGCCAGGAAGTCGGGGGCGAGATCGACGGGGCGGATCTTCCGCTGGGAGACGATCGCCTTGGGGTCGATCAGAGCCAGGACCAGGTCGTAGTCCGGCTGGCTCTCGACGCCGACGGGGGCCTCGGTCTGGGGGGTCTCGATGGTCTGGGTGATCTCGACGGCGGTGGTCACGGAATTCTCCTCGGTGGGGTTTCGTGGTGCCCGGCCCGGGGTTTGCCCTCCCCGTTCCGACATGTACTAATCTACTCTCTCGGGGGGGGATTGTCAACCTCCCCGCCCCGCCCGGCGGTCAACCGGGCGGGGCAGTGCGGCGCTACACGCCGACCGGAGTGCGGGGCGCGGCAGGCAGCAGCGCAGCCCAGTTCGCCACCTCGACGTCCAGGCGGCCGGCCTCGGCCTGAGCGTCCAGGATGCGGCGCACCACGTCCTTGCGGCGGGCCTCCAGTTCCGCGATGCGCGCCGGGGCGACGGCGGCGGCCCTGGCGCGGATCAGGGCCGACCGGTCCGGGCGGGCCGCGTGGTGGCGGGCGATCGCGGCGACCACCTGGGCGGCATCCAGGTTGACCTGGTCGGTGACCGTCGTGGCGGCCCAGAAGTCCCGGGAGGCCAGGGGGCGCAGGCGGGCCGGTCGCTCCATCCACACATGCCATCCGAACTTCCAGTTCGGGTGGGCGGCGATGAGGCGCTCCATCTCGGCGAGGCGGACACGGGCCCGTCCGGCGAGGGCGACCCCGCGGACCACGGGGTGGCCGGTCCAGCCGACGATCCCGTCGGGGCTGGCCTGCGGCGAGGACGGTCGGCCGTAGGCGACCTCCAGGCGGTCGCCCTCCCCGGCGTCGGGGGTCAGGGTGAACGCCCCCACTCCGGGCAGGTCGTAGCAGCTCATACCGGTTCCCCAGTCGGTGGTGATCTCTGCGGGCAGGCGCTTGCCAGAAGGGGTGACCAGATGGATCACGGTGTACTCCTAGGTGGACGTCGCGGTGGCCGATTCCGGGGCTTGCCCTCCCCGTTCCGACATGTACTAATCTACCTTGCAAGGGTAGGCTTCGTCAACCTCACCGCTCTCCTGCGTGTAGTAGGTCTCGCCGCGCGCCAACGCCTCGTCCAGTGACGGGTCCTCGCCTTCGGCGGCCAGGAAAAGCATCAGGTCGCCGAAGAGGTCAGAGAGCAGGGTCTGCCAGTCGTCGACCTGGTCCAGCGTGGTGTCGCCGCAGGTCTGCGTGTAGGCGCGGAGCGCCGCGCGAGCCCGCTCGGGTGCCTGGGTGATCATGTTTCTGGGCCTTTCGTTGGTGGGTGGGTGTGTCGGGGAGGGAGCTCAGCCATGTACGGGTTGGTCCCGTGGACTGTTCCCCCGGCCCCCCGGCGAAATGAGATCTTGGGGGCGGAGAGCGGCCGGAGGTCAAGCGCGGGAGGGAGGACCGCAGCCGGTAGAGCGACGAAGGAGCGGGCCGGCGAGGACACGGACCGGAGCGCTTGACCGCAGGCCGCGCGCCCCCAAAATCGAAAAGCCGGGAGGGCGGGGAGAACGCCGGACGGGCCGCAGCGCAGCGAAGGCCCGGCCGGCAGACAGGCGGCGCCCGGCGCAGCCGGGCACCACCCGGCGCGCAGCGCCGGCCTAACCACCGCGAAGCGGGGGCGGCAGGTACGTCGTCCTCCGCAGGTGCAGTCCATCCGGTGTCGCACCCTCCTCAACACGGTCGCGCCGCCGCTGGCCGGTCGCTGCGCGCTGCCGAGCCCGGGGATGCGCTCGACGCCCTCCAGGCAGACGCTGAGCACGGGGAGGTCGGCGTCGACCACACAGCCGATGGGGTTCGTCCGAGGCCCGGTCGGGCCTACGCGTCGTGGCGCAGCAGCACGATGACGGTGGCATCGTCGCGGTAGCCGTCGTTGTTCACGGCGGCGGCGGCGACCAGCGCGTCGGCGAGGGCCTGGGGAGCGTCGGCGTGCTTCGCGCACAGCTCCCGCCAGGTGGCCTGCGCGACGTGGCCAGGGATGCCGTCGGAGCAGAGCATCACGAGGTGGACGTCCTCGGGGATCTCGGCTTCACGGCAGGTCGTCTCGGTGGCCTGGGCAAGTCCGAGTCGCGGCCAGTCGTCGTAGTGATCGGCGATCTCCACCGGCACACCGCCGTGGGTACGCAGGAGCGTTCCCATGGTCTGGATGGTGTTGTAGCAGGTCAGGGCCTCTCCGTTCCATCCGTAGGCGCGGCAGTCGCCGATCCAGTGGAGGCCAACGGGCTTGCCGGGGTCGACCCGGGCGTAGATGGCGGAGAGGTGCGGCGGCTTGGGGTACGCGTGGGCCCCCCTCCCTGCGGTGATGAGGCCGGTCAGGCCACCGAGGGTCGCGCCGATGTGGGTGATGACGGCGGGAGCGATGCCGGCGTACCGCACCGTGTCGGGGTGGTGCCCGGCGCCGTCCACCACTGCGGCGGTGACACGGTCGCCGGTGCGCTGGACGTCGTATCCGTCCGCGCAGGGAAGCGTCGTACCCGGCCGCTGGGCCACGCCGATCGTGACGTGCTGGTTCATCAAGCCTCCAAATCGGTCTGGCTCTGGGTCGCCCAACCAGCCCACTGGAAGACCAGCCGGCAGTGCTCCTTGTCGAGGACGTGGCCCGCGGGCAGCAACTCGTCGGGGGTGTCGGCCGGGTAGACGGTCAGGTCCGGGTTGGCGTGCTTGCTGTTGTCGTCGGCGCGAACCTGCCGGTCCCATTCCCGCACTGTTGTCGTGATCTGGTCGGCCAGCCGCTGGCCATGCTCGCCGAAGGCGTAGACCACCCACTCCCACTCCTTCTCCTCGGGGCGGTCGCCGTCTCGGGTCTGGATGTAGGTCAGGTAGGCGAGGGAGCCGTCGCCGAGGATCGCCGGCACGTCCTGCCCCTTCCTGATCCCGGTGCACCCGTCCTGCGGGTCATCGAGTGCGACCAGCCGGCAGAAGCCGGGCAGCGTGGTGCTGGCATACAGCTGGAGGGAGCCGAAGAACGCGTTCGCTCCCATGGTCGCGCCGGTGGCGACCTCGTGCCGCGGCCCTCGCAGCGCCTCGTCGAGGCCGGTGGTGTCGCCTGGCTCGCCGTCCCAGAAGCGCAGCCGCAGTCCGTTGGCCAGTGCGGCCTCGGGGACGGTCCGGCCGAGGGCGCCGGCGTCGCGGATGAACCCGCAGTACGTCCAGGCCCTCGCCCGAAGGAGCTCGCCTTCGCGGCGAAGCGCGACCGCCCTGGTGTACCCGTGGAACTCGAGTGGGACCACCAGGATCCCGCCGTCGGCGAGCTGCTCGTGCCAGGCCGGGGCGATGGTCCAGGCGTTGTAGGTGACGATGATCGCGTCGAACCCGCCGGGAGGCACCAGGGCGGCGGGCGCGCCGAGCGCGCCGTCGCCCTCAACGGCCACCACGTTGCCGGTACCGGCCTCGGCGGTGAAGCGCCTGGTGCGGTTCACCACGTACGGGTCCAGGTCCGCGGTGACGACCTGTCCGGCAGGGCCGACCACCTCGGAGAGCAACGCGGCGTTGTAGCCGCCGCTCCCGATCTCCAGCACCCGCGCGCCGGGGCGCAGCCGGGCGTTGGTGATCATGTCTGCTTGGAGCCAGACCGCGGAGACGGAGCTGGTTGCCTTCTCGCTGCCGTCCCGGCGGGTGACCACGGCGAGGTCGTCGTGGTACGCCTCTGCCAGGGAGGCTTCCGGAAGGTAGCGGTGCCGCGGAACCGCGTGCAGTGCGGCCTGCACCTCGGCGGTGGGCGCCCAGCCGCCGTCGATGACGGCTTGGACCATCATCTCGCGGCGTCGGGTGGCCTCCGGGGGTTCCCCGGGCGCGGACGGGGCCGGGGCGTCGTGCGGGTAGGAGCTGACCGGTGGCAGGCGACGGACGGTGCCGGGCCAGACCGCGTTCAGGGCTTGGGCGCTGGGGGCGAACACCGGGCCGAGACAGTCCAGGGCGCCGAGGTCGAACCACTCGAACCGGGCGAACTTGCCGGGCTCCATGACGGTGGGCCGACCGGAGAACTCTACGATCCGGGTCACCGCGGTGATGCGGGGAACGCCCTGGGCGGCGTCGGTGAGCACGGTCAGCGTCGTGGTGCCGGTGGCCTCCAGGCTGGTCTCCTCTCGGAGCTCGCGCACCGCGGCCTGCTCGAAGCTCTCGGCGCGCAATTGCCCGTCTGCGGCCTTGAGCATGTCGATCTTGCCGCCCGGGAGCTCCCACATGCCCCTGGCCGAGAATCCGAGGAGCACTTGGCTGCGGCTGTTGGTGACGACGGCCAGCGCGGCCGCGACCGCGTTGTTGCCGGTGGCCGGCACGCTGCGCTCCACCGCGACGGTGTCCTGGCAGGGGTCGCGCAGCACCAGCACGGCCAGGTCGCCGGCGTCGAGCCGCTGCACGTCCTTCCAGCCGGAGGTGAGCGCGGCGATCTCGCTCTCGTCGAGGGCGATGTGCCGCTTGGTGGACGGCGTGGAGTCGGCGACGGGGGTGATCACCAGCAGTGTTCCGCCGGTGCGCAGCCGCGCTCCGAGGGCGTGCAGGGTGTTCGTCCGGTTCGTGAGGAAGGCGACGGACAGGCGAAGCACCACAAGGTCGTACGGTTCGTCGCCGAGCGGGTCGGGGTCGTCGTGCTCGATGTCCAGGCGCAGCCACCGCACGCCGGTGTCGGGGTGGTCGGCGCGGGCGCGCTCCAGTGCGGTCTCGGCAAGGTCGACGGCATCGACTTGGTAGCCGACTGCCGCGAGGTGGGCGGCGAGTTCGCCGGTCCCGCAGCCGACCTCCAGTGCCCGGCCGCCGTCCGCGGGGGTGGGCGCGTGTTCGGCGAGCAGCTTGCGCTCGTCCTCGCCGAGCGGTCGGAAGGCGATGCCGTCGGCGTAGTGCTGCTCCCACTGTTCCTGCGGGATGGGTCCAGCAGGGCTGGTGCTCCTGTGGTCGATCGTTGTCACGCTCTGGTCCGTGGGCACGGGGATGGGCTCCTCGTTGAGGGGGCGGTCAGGGCTGGTGGCGGGAGTCGGGTGCTGGCGCCCGGCCATGGTGCGGCAGGCCGGCCGGGTTCCGTCGCGGAGCCACCAGCAGGTGGACGAGCGTCTTGTCGTCCCCCGGCTTGGCCCTGGGCCAGCGGTGGCCGAACGGGTCGCTCGCATCGGCCTCGTCCACGAGGTCGAGGACAGCTTCGGGGCCCTGGGTGCGGCACAGATCTGCGATCTGGGGCCAGGTGAGGATCTTGTACTTGTCGACGGCCACCGAGGTGCCGTCGGTGGCGATGAGGACGTCGGTGATCTCCTCCAGCGGCCAGCTAGCCACGACGGCCTGGAGTCCGGCTTGCGGGTCGGCACCCGCGATCCAGTACCCGGCGGGGACGTTGACCGCCTCGGACAGCCCGCGCATGATCTCCCGCATCAGCTCCCCGTGGCGCTGGTCCCCGATCTGCCCGACACCGGAGCGCAGCCGCTCCCACTGCTCCAGGCGAGCGGGGCGGTCGCCGACCAGGACGGCCAGACGGTCGTCGGTGACGATCCGAACCGAGCCGTCGACGCCGATCGCCGCGACCGGGCTGTCGCCGATGGCGGCGGCTTCGAACAGGGCGCCGCGCACCCTGCCGACCGTCACGGTCGCCTGCGGTGACCTGCCCGGCACCGTCGGCGGAGCGAGATCCAGGGCCTTGGTGGTGCGGTCGATCGCTTGCGCGAGCGCGGTGCGCAGGTCGATTTCCAGGTCGCTGGCGGAGGCGATGAGTTCGGTGGCGAGGACGTCGGCGTAGGTGCCGCCGAGCGCCTCGGCGCCGTCGGCGACCGTGGTGACGCCGTCGACGACGACGATCAGGCCCGGCGCGGTGAGCACCCGGTCCTCCGACGCCACGCGAGGGCTTCCGGCCCGCGTGGCTGCCGTGATCTTCAACCTGCTGTGCATCGGCTCCTCCAGGAACACTCGATGGTGCGCGGGGGTCAGGGGCGGTCGGGCGGGGGGAAGGGCAGACCGGCGGCGTCCAAACGGACCATGACCGTGCGGACTCGGCCGTCGGGCAGGAACTCGCGCTGGTAGAGGAACGCGGCGTCGCCGCCGTCCGGAACGGCGACGCCCTCCTCCGTGACCGGCTGGCCGCCCGACACGGCCCGCAGCTGCTGGTCGGCAGCGGCCGGGCACTGTGCTGCCGGATCGGGCAGGCGGCTGTGGCGGCCGGCCACGCTCACGCCCCGCCGGAGAAGTGAGGGCTCACGCTGCCTCCGGTCTGCTTCGCTCGATCACCGTGACGGTGCCAGAGGGGACTGACAGTCACCCCGGCCTGCCGTCCGGCGCCACCGACCGGACGGAGCCCGCCGCCGCCAGGGGTTGGCGCAGCGTCAGGTAGTGGGCGGCGGGCTCGAACCCGAGCTTCCCGTACAGCGGGAGCCCCTCCGAGGTGGCGATCAGCTCGACCGAGGAGCAGCCCCGTTCCTGGAGCGCGCCGACCAGGGCCCGCGTGACGGCCTCCGCCAGCCCCTCGCGACGGTGCCGCGGGTCTGTGACCACGGTGTGGACCCGGCCCCACAGCCCACCGGGGTAGGAAGGGCCGTCGTAGCCGCGGTAGACGACGCCGATCGCGCACGCCGTCAGCACGCCGTCCCCGCCGTCGGCCACGAAGGCGAGCAGGTGCGGGTCGGTACCGAGGCGGGCCTGCATGTCCTTCAGGAAGGTGCCACGCCAGGCGTCGTCGGCCGGCCGGCCGGTCAGAACGTCGACGCGAAGGCGCAGTAGCTCTTCGGCGTCCTCGGGCACGGCCGGGCGGACGGGGGTCGGTGGCATCAGGGGCCTCCTCACTCGGTGGGCAGCAGGTCGGTTCGGGCGCGACGGCGGGCAGCAGCCCGCAGCGCGGCTCGGTGGCGGTCACTCCATCGGCAGCTGCCAGCTCAGGCCCGGGCCGCCGATCACTCGCTGCGCGGTGCCGGTGGACTCCAGCCGGTACTCGGCCGGGCGGCCTGCCCCCGTCCAGCGGGCGTGGAACTCCTCTGCCTCCCGCCACAGGTCACGCGGCCCCCACTCGACGGCGCGCGAGCCGTCCCGGGCGACGGCGGCTCGGGAGCCGTCCGGGGCGACCAGCACCACCTCGTCCTCCAAGCCCGGAGCACCCCAGTGCCGCCGCACCCCGTGCAAGACATGGGCGAGAGCGACCCAGAAGCCCCGCTCGGCCGGCTCCGGCGGCGCCAGTACCGAGGAGCGGCTGCGCCCGCTGTCGGCTGGTGCCTGCGGCAGTGGGAGCCAGCCGCTGGCCCGGTCCGGCACGTGTCCCCACCGCTCCGCGGTGAGCCGGCCCGCCAGCGCCCCGTGCTCGTCGCGGTGAACGAGAGCGGTGGCGTGCCAGCCGGGCGCGCCGGTGGTGATGGTGGTGCGCAGCCGCCCGCCCGGGGCGAGGCGCTGCAGCCAGGCAGTGGGGATGCGCCGGACGGCGAAGGAGGCGGCGATCGCGTCCCACTCGCCGTCAGGCAGGCCGCGCAGCCCGTCGCGGGCCACGATCCGCACGTCGGCGCCGATCGCGGCTAGCCGCTGCGCGGCGTCGCGCGCCAGCTCCCGGTCGATCTCTACGCCGGTCGCCTGCCGACCCGTCAGGTCGGCGGCGGCCGCGCTCAGGTAGCCGGTGCACGCCCCGAGCTCCACGAACCGGTCGCCAGGTGCGAGCCACAGGTCCTGGAGGGTGAGGGCCAGCAGGCCGGCGCCCGAGCTCTGCCCGGACGGAACGCCGGTGTACTCGCGGCCGGCCGCCAGCGGGCCGGCCGGGCGGCCGTCGAGCTGCACGACGACCTGGTCCATCCCGTAGCAGGCTTCGAGGTGCTGCTCGGGCTCGTCCGCGAGGTCGAGCAGGCGCCAGCGCCGGGCGGGGCGGTGCTCGCCGAGCGGTGCGAACAGGCGCGGCATCAGCTGGTGCCGGGGCACCCGGGCCAGCGCCGCGACGATCGCCGGGTCGTGCACGCCGGGCTCGTCGGCGAGAGCGGCGGCGAAGGCGGAGCGGGCGCCCGCGGCCGGCCGATCCGGGGTCATGGCCATCTCAGTCTTCGGCTCTGCTCCTCGAGCACCTGACGATCCTGACAGGCCGGGCTTCCGGGGACCAGGTGTCCTCGTCGCGCTGACCGGTAGCTGGACCTCGGGGCGCATCTGATGCTCCTTCATGGCGGGATCGTCGGGTTCGCGTACCGGACCTTCGGGAACGTGGCTACCCGCTCGCGGCCCCGGCCATCTCTGAAGCGGCAGTGCGCCCGAGCGCGGCTTCGAGGTGCTGCAGGCCTGCGGCGGTCCGCTCGGTGGACTCGGACAGGTTGACGCGTAGGTGCTGGCCTGGCAGCAGGGCCTGCCAGGCGGCGGCGGTACCGCCGTGGACCACGGTGGGACTCAGCCGCAGACCGTTCGTCCCGCACTCGCGCACCCAGGCGAGGAAGTCGGTCCGGGGCCGGCCGAGGCTGGGGAAGGCGGAGTATCCGGCGGCCGGGGTCAGGCCGGGCGGACAGACGAGCGGGCCGGCGGGGTCGGCGAGGAGCGCGGCGTTGCGGCGAAGCCGATCGGCCATGGCGTCGAGGTGGGCGTGCACCCGGCGCAGGTCGCGGGAATCTGGCAGGTCGGGCAAGCCGTGGGCGTCGGCGATCTGCTGCGCCACGTGGTGGCGTTCGCCGAGGAGCTCTGCGGGACCGTGGTAGACGTGGAGGACGGCGGCGTACAGGACCATCAGGAGGCTGGCGAGCGGAGCGGCGGTGGGGGCCCGGTCGAAGGCATCAGCGGCGAGGTGGGCGCGCAGTGCCGGGTTGCGGGTGATGATCGCGGCGGCGCGCAGGCCAGGCAGGGACAGGTCCTTGGAGGCGGTCATGATCACGGCGCTGCGGGCCATGTCGAGGTCCCGGATCCGGTCGTGGATCGCGCGCTCGAGTTCGGCCGGATCGCCCATCGCCCCGTGCTGGAAGACGACGTCGAGGAGGGTGAAGTCCGGGCCGATGTCAGGCCGGGTGTAGTAGGTGCCGGTGACGCCGTTGGGCAGCACCTCTACCAGCGCGGTGCGGCGCCCGGATCCGGCGCCGGTGTGGTGGACGGCGCCGTCGTGGCGGTAGTACCGCTCGACGGGGGCTCCCCACCGTACGGCGGACTGGTCGAAGGCGTAGTAGTTCGGCAGCGGCAGGGTGAGGCTGTGGCCGGCGTCGGCGAGGTGGTGGGTGATCAGGCTGATCGCCTCAGTGCCGCCTTGGACGAAGGTGATGTCCTGGGCGGCCAGCGTGACGCCGAAGCGTGTGGTGAGGAGCTCGGCGAAGGCCGCCTTGGCGCCGCCGCGGAACGGGTCGGCGTACAGGGACAGGCTCCCCTGGGCGGCGAGGTCGTGCAGGAGGGTGGCGAGGTGGCGGCCGATCTCGGGTGCGGGCGGGTAGTAGTTGCAGCCCTCGCCGATCTCGAACGCGTCCGGGGCTGTGCCCGCGCGAAGAGCGCCGAAGGCCGCGAGGCACTCGACCGGGGCGGTGGAGGGGGTGGTATTGCGCATGCCTGGCTCCGCGCGCCTGGTCCGGGGCGCTGGGCCGGGTGCCCGCCGTGCGGACAAAACGGAGACTAGCCGATCGGCATGACGCGCCGTGCCGTGTCGGCCACGGCCGGGGCAACTTCCCACGTCCGTGCGACAGATCCTCCTTCACGGGGCGCAGGAGAGGGGTCGAGGATGAGGCGGGCCACGGCCGGCAGGTCGGGGAGGTCGCCGGGGCGGTTGCGGCGCACCCAGATGGCGTCGATGCCGGCGGTGAGGGCTCCGGCGACGTCCGCGTGCGGATTGTCCCCGACCATCCAGAGCGGGCCGGTCCCGCCGGCGGCCTGCCGGGCGAGGCCGAAGGCCTGGGCGTGGGGCTTCTCGTAACCGGTAGTGGCGGAGTTGACGACTGCTGCCAAGCGAGGGGCGAGGGCCAGTTCCTCCAAGAGCGCGGGGAGTTCGGGGACGTGGTTGGAGACGATGACGTGCTGCCAGCCCGCCTCGCGCAGGGCGTCCAGGACCTGCAGGGTCTGCGGGTACAGGCTCCAGGCGCTGGTGTCGGTGTAGGCACTGCGGGTGGCGTGCGCGGCGGCCGCGGCGGTGTCGGGGTCCATCCCGAGACCGGTCAGCGCCCGGTGGACGACGGCAGTGATGTGCTCCCACCAGCGGTCCGGGTCACCGAGGTGGGGGTGAGGCTGGTCGGCGTGGTGCCAGGGGAAGCCGGTGGCGAGCGCGTCGTACAGGTTGGTGAACTGCCAGGTGTGGCCGGGGTGGTGGCGGTCGAGGATCTCCAGCAGGCACTCCGCCCAGGTGCCGTGGCGCCGGTGGCCCAGGGTGCCGTCGAAGTCCCACAGCACCGTCCCGGCTATCAGCGTCACCACAGCCCCAGCACCTCCAGAACCGCCGGGGCCGGCGGCAGCGGGTTGGTGACGGTGGCGGTGAGGAGCTCGTCGGGCAGGTCGACCTTGCGGTCCAGACGGATCATCTCCCGCCACCGCGCCGCCTGGTCCCACTGGCCGGCCCAGGCGGGCCGGATCTCCTCGGCGGGGATTTGGTCGAGGGTGCGGCCGCCGGCGAGCAGGCGCACGGCGGTCTTGGGTCCGATGCCGCGCACGCCCGCGATGTGGTCGGACGGATCCCCAGTCAGGGCCCGGTAGTCCGGCCACTGCGCGGCGCTGACGCCGTAGCGGGCCAGGACATCGGGCCCGTTGCTGTAGCGGCGGTGTTCGGCCAGCATGGTGTTCAGTACCCGCACGTCCGGGTCGTCGAGGAGTTGGAGGAAGTCCTTGTCGGCGCTCAAAACGTCCACCGGGCGCAGCTCCCGGCGGGCGAGGGTGGCCAGGGTGGCGATGACGTCGTCGGCCTCGCAGCCGTCGTGCTCGATCCAGCGGACCTCTGCGTGGTCGAGTGCGGCCTTGATGTCCTTGAGCGACCCGATCAGCCCGGCGTCCGTCTCCACCGCACGATTGGCCTTGTAGTCGCTGTCCTGCGCGACCCTGGTGTCGGCGCCGTTCTCGGCGTCGAAGACCACGAACAGCTCGTGGCCTGGGGCATGGAGGCGCTGAGCCTTGCGCAGCAGCGCGACGAAGCCGAAGACGCCGGTCAGGTCCCGGGTCTTGTCGCGGCTGTTGATGCGGGTGGGGAATCCGTACCAGGACCGGTAGAGCAGGTTGTGGCCGTCGACGACGAGCAGGGGCGGGGGCGTCATCGGCTGGCCTCCAGGAAGTCGTGCTGGCTGGGGGTGGCCTGTGACCGCGGCGGACGGGTACCCGGGACCGGATGAGCGGTGAGTCTACCGGCTGGGCCCCGCCGATCGGTGAAGAAGCGGGCCAGCAGCGCGCCGAGGTGCTGGGCGCTGTCGCGCTCGGCCACCACCTTGGTGTGTGCCGCGTGCCGCATCCGGGCCCGCTCGGTCTCGGTGAGCGCCAGCGCGCGGCACAGCCCGCCGGTGAGGGCGCCGGGCAAGGCGGGATCGTAGAGCAGGCCGTTGTGGCCGTCGGTGATCTGTTCGGTGAAGCCGTCGCGGGCCGGGGCCAGGACGACCGCCCCGCCGTTCTGCGCCCACAGGGCGGTCTCGAAGACGACGTTGGCCAGGGTCTCGCCGCGGCTGGGGCAGGCCATGACCCGGGTGGCGGGCAGGGCCGCGAGCGCGCGGGGCAGTTGCCGGTCGAAGCCGCCGATCAGGGTGGCGCTGAGCCGGGCCTGGTCGCACTGGCGCTGGTAGGTGTCGAACAGGGTGGCGCGTTCGTCGTCGGTGCGCACCGCGATGGCGGCCAGGTGGACGTCGTCTCGCAGTGGGGCGAGGGCGTCGATGAGCAGGTCGAGGCCTTTGGTGGGGTCGGTGCGGGCGATGGCGGCGACGACGGGCCGGTCGGTGGGGATGCCGTGGCGGTGGGCGAGGGCGAGCGCGTCGCCGGCGGGCATGGGGGCGAGGTCGGGGTGGGTGAGGTGCAGGCCCGAGGGCCAGGGCGTCAGCGTGGCCGGGTCGAGGCCGTAGTCGCGGGTGAGGTGGCCAGTGAGGAAGGTGCCGATGTCGGCGACGTGGGCGCGTGGGTGGCGGTTGACCGCGGCGATCGCCGACCGTTCCCAGTTCAGGTGTCGCGGGTCGGCCGCGGGCCGTTCGGTGATCATGGCGGTGCTGAACAGGGCGAGGACGGTGTCGATACGCTGATGGTCGGTCAGGGCGGGTACCGCGGCGAAGGGGGTGTCGACGGCGATCGTCAGGACCCGGCTGTGGTGGTGGGCGAGGTCGGCGGCGGCCTGGGCGGCGCCCGCGCTGAGCTGCTGCCACGTCGCGGGATGCCAGAACGGTCGGTCGGTGTCGTAGGGCAGGGCGATGACGTGTCCGCCGAGGTGTTCGACGACGCGGCTGGCGTAGGCGAGGTGTTCGGGGTCGTGGTTCCAGGTGGCGGGGCCGGGCTGGGGCGCGGCCAGGTAGGGGGTGAACGGGCCGACGGCGGCGGCCAGGCGGGTGTGGTGGCGCTCCAGGGTGGCCAGCAGGGTCTTGGTCTGCCGGCCGATGCCGTTGGTGCAGTTGTCGATGCCGTTGACGGCGCAGTACAGCAGCGCCGGGGGCAGTTGGCTCACGGGGGCTCCAAGGTGGGTCAGCCGGCGGCGTAGAGGTCTTCGGGGTTGGGGCACCAGATCTTCGACTTGGCGGGCGCCGGGCGCATGCCGTGCTCGGCCAAGGCCTGGACGGTGCGCTGCCATGCGTGCTCGGCGTCGGCGCGGGTGGGGCTGAAGACGGTGTAGTTGTCGGTCAGGCGCACCACCGGCAGGTCGGCCAGGGCCTCGTCGACCGGGGTCATCCGAAGGTTGGTCAGCATCGGCGCGAGTCCGCTGCCCGGGGCCAGCGGGTCGGGCAGGGCGGTCAGGGCGCGGCGAAGCAGCGCCAGGTAGGTGCCGTCGTGGATGAAGCGGGCGATGGAGTGGAGGGCCTGTTCGAGGGGTACGCCGCTGCTGGCGGCGGCCACGTCCAGGTCGGCGACCCAGGTGCGGCCGGCCTGCAGGTGGGCGGCCGCGGCGGCGACGGCCTGGGGCCGCCCTCGGCGCGGGCGCCAGCCGAACATCCACGGCGGGTAGGCGTCGCGCTCCAGGACCGGTTCGGCGGCCGCGCGCAGGGCGCGGTGGACGATCCGGTCGGTGACGGTGGGTACCGCGAGGCGCATCTGCTTGCCCCAGCCGTCGAAGACGACCTCGCGGACCGGGTGCGGTTGCCAGGTGCCGTCGGCGAGCCGACCGGACAGCTCGGCCAGGCGGCGGGGCATGTCCTGGCGGAAGGCGTGCCAGGACATGCCGTCGGCTCCGGGCGCGCCGGTGCGGCCCATGCACTGGCGGGCGGCCCGCTTCAGGAGGCGCGGGTCGGTGACCTGGCGCATCAGGCTGTGTGCGGCTGGGCCGCCGCTCATGGCCGGGTGTTCGTGGTGAGGGCGAGGAACGTCTCGGCGACGACGCGCGGCGAGTGGGCGGCGACCTGCAGGGGCGCGGCCTGGGAGGCGGCGTGGTAGGCCTCGCGGTCCTCCAGCAGGGCGATCAGGGCTGCCCACAGCTTGTCGGGGCCGGCGTCGAGGTCGACCATGCGCCCGGCCGGGCCGGTGAGGGCGGGCAGGTGCCCGAGGCCGTAGCCGACGACGGGGGTGGCGACGGAGAGGGCCTCGGCGGCGACGTTGCCGAACGTCTCGGGGCTGGTGGAGCCGACCAGCACGGCGGCGGCGCCGGCCAGGAACGGCGGCACGTCCTGCCACTCCAGTGCGGGCAGGATCTCGACGCCGGGCAGGTCCTCGGCCAGCCGCCGGCACTCGGTGATCACCTGCTCCTGCATGCCGGGCCAGTACTCGAAGCCGGCGGCGGCCAGCACGATCTGCAGGGGCCGACCCAGGTCCGGCGGCAGGGCGCGCAGCAGTTCGGCGGTGCCCTTGTGCGGCTCCGCGCGCGAGACGATCCGCACCGGCCCCTGGCGGCGCAGCCTCTCCCGCTCGGCCGGGCCGGGAGTGGTTGCCGTGTGGTGCACGGCGTTGGGCAAGGCGCGCCAGGACCGCGAGTCCAGGCCCTGACGGGCGCCTTCGTCGTTCAGGAAGTCGCTGTTCGTCAGGACCGCGTCGGGGCGGTGGGCGAGGCTGGCGAGCATCGGCTCGTCGGTGCGCATGACCCTCACCATCAGGGCGGTGCGGACCCCGGGCGGTGCGGGGGCGAGGTAGCCCAGGCCCCAGACGGCGTCCACCCAGCAGACCAGGTCCACGTCGTGGTCGGTGAGCAGCTGGCGCACCTCCGCCTCGACCGGGGCCGGGTCGGCGAGCAGGGCCATCAGGTCGTCCTCCACGGCCGGGCGCGGCAGGGTCAGCGTGGCCAGGCGCAGCAGGTCCTCGCCGTCCGCGGCGGTGGCGGGGCCGGCGGCGATGATCAGGGCGCTGTGCCCGGCCTGGCGCAGGCCGATCGCCAGGGTGTCGATGCTGCGCTCGATGCCGGCGGGTTCGTTCGGGTTGTGGGTGAGCAGGACGAAGGCGATCTTCACCGGGGCGCTCCGATCTGGGTGACGGTGTCGGGAGGGGTGTCGCGCACCGGGCGGATGCCAATGCCCGGGGAGGACAGGTCGGGCGGGACGTCGTTGGCGTGGGTGCACGAGGCGTACTGGGCCAGGGAGTTGTAGGAGCCGCCGCGCAGCAGGGCCGCTCGGTCGCGGCGCCAGGGGGCGCTGGTCCACTCCCAGACGTTGCCGGCCACGTCCCACAGGCCCTCGGGGGTTCGGCCGGCCGGGTGGGTGCGCACCGCGGTGGTGGTGGCCGGTCCGTGGCCGCGCAGGTTGGCGTGTTCGGCGGTCGGCTCCTGCTCGCCCCAGGGGTAGCGGCGCTTGCCTGCGCCGGCCATCCACTCCCACTCGGGCGAGGTCGGCAGCCGGCCGCCGAGCCCGGCCGCCAGCACATGGGCCTGGTGCAGGGTCAGGTCGGTGATCGGCAGGCCGGCCCGGCTGAGCGGGGTGTCCGCCCACCACAGGTCCAAGACGTCCTGGGCGCGGTGCCACTCGCGGTCGGGAAGCCGGCCACCGGTCACGCGAATCCAGCACACCGGGTCCGGCGGCGGCGCTACGCTGGTGGTGTCCCGGGCAGCAGGTACGCTCCCCGGCGGCTGATGTCGCCCGCTGACCGACACGCGCGGGCTCGCCGCCGGGCAACGACGGCCCTGCTCGGGCGTTTTGCTGCTCACCGCGCGGCTCCGGCGATTGCCAGCAGGCGCCTGCCGAACGCGTTCTGCCCGGCGAAGCGGCCCAGCAGCAGCTCGCTGGTCGTACGGGCCTGGCGCTCGCGGACGCCGCGCATGCTCATGCACAGGTGCTCGCCGTCGGCGACGACCCCCACGTCCGCGGCGCCCGTCGCCTTGGCCACGTCGGCCGCCACCCCGGAGACGATCCGTTCCTGGAGCTGCAGGCGGTGGGCGTGGTACTGGGCGATCCTGGCGAACTTCGACAGGCCGAGGACCTGCCCGCACGGCAGGTAGCCGATCGTCAGGTCCAGGTGCATCGGCAGCAGGTGGTGCTCGCACAGGCTCCACGCGCTGATGCCCCGCACCACGACCAGTTGCTCGCCGTCGGCGCTCAGTTCCTGCTCGAAGACGGTGTCGGTGCGGCCCGGGTCGTGGTCGAGGAACTCCGCCCACCAGCGGGCGACCCGCTCGGGTGTGCCCAGCAGCCCCTCACGGTCGGGGTCCTCGCCCAGGGCGGTGAGGACCTCGCGGTACAGCGCGGCGACCCGCGCGACATCGACGCGCCGGCCCTCCCGGGCGGAGGGGAGAAGGTCCAGTTGGTCGGGGTTCGTCATATCAGCGCCTTCGTCTCGGTCCGCGCCCCTGCGCGCAGGATGTCGGCGGCACCCGGGCCTTCGTGGAGCAGCAGGTCCAGGGCGCTGAGGCCCGGGAGCAGACCGCGCCGGTCGGCGCCGTACGGGGGGTGGGTGTAGGTGGCGACCTCGAGCCCGATGCCGTGGCGGGCCAGCTGCTGCTGGTCGAGGTAGCCCAGTGCCCCGGTCCCGGTACGCAGGACCGTGGCGCCCCGCTGGCGGCACAGGTTGATGAGCATGTCGGTGCGCGCTCCGGCCGGCGCCAGGGTGCTGGAGGGAACCAGGCGCACGTCCAGGCCGAAGCCGTCCAGGAGGAAGCGGGTCAACTCCTCTGTCAGCGGAGCCAGATGGGTCCAGGGTGTGGCGTAGATCCGGGCGAGCCGCTCCTCGTGCTCCGGCCAGTAGGGCGCGCGGGCGTAGCGCTGGGTCAAGGTGCGCCAGTGCCGGGCGGCCCAGGGTTCGGCCGCCAGTTCGACCTCGCGGATCGGCTGTCCGAAGACGCGGCGGACCGGGACGGTGAGCCGCACCGGGCCGCGTCCCGGGCCGCCGCGGACCAGGTTGCGGTGCTGGCGGCCGCGCTCGGAGAACTGCACGTGGTCGAGCACGACGAGTTCGCCGACGTCCAGGAGCCGGGAGAGGTAGCCCGGCCAGGGCAGGTAGGCGGGCTGGTGCGCCACCAGGACGTCCGCGGTGGCGGTCACCAGGCCATCCGGTATGGGGTGAAGACCTCCGCGCGGTCGGCGCCGATGCCCGCGCCGGTGGCGGTGTCGATCGCCCGGATCCGCTCCAGGCTGCGCGGGTGCGCCGGGTCGCGCAGCTGGCTGCTGTAGCAGTTGAGGGCCTTGTCCTTGGCCGGGGCGCTGGTGGTGATGTCCACCAGGACGGTGCGCGGGCCCGCCTGCGCGCTCCAGGCCCTGTCCTCGGGCCCGTCGAAACCCAGGACCATCCGCGGGCAGTGCCGGGCCGCGCCGCCGGGGCGGGCGGCCGCGTAGGCAGCGCGGTGGACCAGCTGGTGCTCCTGGTGGACGGCGCCGTCGGCGGGGATGAGCAGCGCGGCCGGCCGCAGGGCGTTCAGGGACAGCTCGGGCCCGTCCTCGATGAGCCGGATGAGTTCGGGAAGGTGGTCGTGGACGTTGCGGGCCTGCTCGGTGTCGAGCCAGGCGATGGCGCGCCCGCTCACCCCCAGGACGTCGCAGGCCGCCTCGAACTCCTCGGCGCGCTGGCCGGTGGTGCTGGCAGTGCCCCAGCGCGGGCGGTGGCAGCAGGTGACGGCCAGCACGTGGACGTGGACGCCTTCGCCGGTCAGGCGGGCGATGGTGCCGCCGGCACCGAGCGTCTCGTCGTCGGGGTGGGTGGGGATGGCCAGGACGTGCTCTCCGGGCCGAAGGCCGAGAGTCATTCGGTCCTCCTCGAATCCGTGGAAGGTGCCGGGTGAAGTGGTGGGTTCAGGCCGCGGCGGCAGCGCGGTGGGACAGGCTGGCGAGAGGGGGGAGCGGCTCGGTGGGGCCGTCGACGGGGCCTTCCCACGGGAACCGGACCCAGTCCGCGACGCTCCACCCCCAGGTGTCGGGGGTGAAGTCGGCACCGCGGTTGCGGCACAGGACCGCGGTGCGCAGATTGGCGGGGCGAAGGAGCCCGGTCAGCCAGGGGCCGATGGCGCGCAGGGTGGAGCCGGACCCGCAGATGTCGTCGACGACCAGCAGCCGGCAGCCCGCGGCGAGGCCGGCGAGGGCGTCGCCGTCGCTGTGCACCTGGACGTGGCCGCTGGCCTGGAGCCGGGGGGCGTCGCTGGTGTTGTGCCGGGCCTGGACCATGACGGCCGGGACATGGAGCTGTTCGGCGAGGAGCTCGGCCAGGCGCGTGCCGCCGCGAGCGATCCCGATGACGGCCTCGGGCCGGTGGCCGGCCTCGTGGGACGCGATCAGGCAGGCGGCGTGGAGGAACTCCTGCTGGGTGAGCTGCCAGATGCGGCGGCTCTCGAAGACGCGCTGGGCGACGGTGCTCATGCTCATGGCCAGCTCCAGGAGTCGAGGATGCGGTGGACGTCGGCGATCCGAGCCAGGGGGTCAGTGAAGGAGTGGACGACCGGCACCGGCAGGTCGCCCAGGACTTCCAGGTAGGCGGCCTCCAGCAGCAGGAGCGCCTCACTGGCGGGGTGGGCGTTCAGGTGGGCGGTGAGCGCCCGGCGCACCGGTGCGCGCAGTGCCCTGGTGCGCTCGGGTGTCATCGGCTGCTCGTAGGTGGCCAACGGCTGATCGGCGCCGACCAGGCCGTGTTGGGCGGAGAGCACGAGGGTTCGCGCCCGCTGCGCCGCACCGGGCGGCAGGCGGCGGCGCAGCTCGGGGACGCACCAACCCTGGTAGAGGTCGAGGGCGGGGACCGGTTGCGAGGTGACGGTCTTGCGGCGCGAGCAGCCGACGATCACCAGCCCACTGGGGCTCTCACTGTCCACGCTCGTCGCCCCGCCTCAGCGTCTGCAGGCGGGCGCCGATTCGGTGGCCCCTGGCCGCCAGGTCATTCATCCTGGCGGCGCTCACCGGATACCGGTCCCGAACTCGGCCCAGCTGGACTCCGTCTCCGACACCCTCAGCCCCATCAGGTCCCGACCCGTCTCGGTGGCCAGGTGCCGGGCGATGAGCTCGGACGTCGGCTCGAAGTCCAAGACGTCGTTCAGTAGCCGGCCGTCGAGCCGCTCGCGCACGTATTCGCCCACCTGTGCGGGAAGCGGGCCGGCGCCGGGCAGCGGGCTGACCAGATAGGAGTGACCGTGCAGCCGGCCGCACTGGTGTCCTTCGGGGAGTCCGCCGAGCTGGTGCGAGGCCGAGAACTGCACTGTCGATGGGCTGCCCGCTGGGCGTCGACCCGTGCGGACCTCGACCGCCTCCAGGCGGGTCGCGATTGCGGGAGGAAGGTACGTCTGGCACCAGGCGAGCAGGTGCTCGCCGATCCGTTCGCAGGTCGCCTCGCCGCCCACGGTGTCGTCCAGCAGCCGGTGGTCGAGGTTGGCGTTGATGTACTGCTTGACTGGCTGCAGCTCGCCGAAGTCGACGACGAAGCCGGGCCCGGTCAGGTGCTGGGCCGTCAGCGTCACCTCCGCGGTGAAGGAGTGGCCGTCCAGCTCGGCTCCGAGGGTCCTCGTGGCCTCGAACGGGAAGGCCTTGCCAATCCGGAAGAGCTCCTGGCGACGCGTCACCGGGCGTTCGCCTTGGCGGTGGCGTACACGGTGGGGTCGGCGACCTCGGCGAGGGCGAACGCCTCGCGTCGCTCGGTGCAGGTTCCGCAGAGGCCGCAGTGCACGGTTCCGCCCTTGTAGCAGGACCAGGTGCGCTCGTAGGGAACGCCCAGCCCGGCGCCCAGGCGCACGATGTCCGCCTTGGTCATGGCGAGGAACGGCGCCAGGACTTGGAAGTTCTCCGGCAGGAAGCCCTCGTTCGCGCTGATGACCATGTGCCGGTAGGCGTCGAGGAACTCGGGCCGGCAGTCGGGGTAGATCGGGTGGTCGCCGGCGTGGGCGCCGAACGCGACCGCGTCGGCGCCCTGGCCGATGGCGATGGCGACGGCCAGGTCCAGCATCAGGGCGTTTCGGTGCGGCACAACCGTGGAGTGCATCGTCGCGTCGGTGTAGTGACCGTCGGGGACTTCGAGGGCTTGGTCGGTGAGCGCGTTGCCGCTCAGCAGCGCGCCCAGGGAGCCCAGGTCGAGCACGTGGTGCACGGCGTTCAGCAGGTCCGCGATGCCGGCGGCGTGGCGCAGCTCGACGCGGTGCTGCTGTCCGTAGTCGAGCGAGAGGAGAGTGAGGCGGGTGCCGTTGGCGGCCAGGTGGTAGGCCACGGTGGTGGAGTCGAGACCGCCGCTGAAGACCAGGACGGCGTGACTGGGCAGGGACGTTTGCGTCATCGTGCACCTCTCTGGGCAGTCGAAGCCCCCGTGCGCCGACGACGTGGCAGTCGGCGCGCAGGTGGGGAGGCCGTGCAGGAACTGGATGTGCACGGCTCGGTGCGGAGCGCGGACCCGTAGGCGGTGGACGGCGCGGCGAGGCGCTCCCTCAGCGTCGGCGCGCCGGATCCGTACGGGCCGGCTACCACTTGCGATGAACTCGTTGCACTGCGTGGTTCGCGGTGACCAGAAGACACCCGCAGGGGCTCTCGGGGCCAGCCAATCTCCTGTCAATCAGGAGCTACCGACGAATTGTCAATTCGCTGTCAATGCTGGGTCTCTGCGACGCCGAGGAGGTGGAGGACGGCGAGGTGGTAGGCGGCCTGAACCTGGGGCAGCTCGGCCACGCGGATGCGCTCGTCGGTGCCGTGGAGCCCTTCGTAGTGCGGCCCGAAACCGGCGGTCGCGCGGATCCCGGACTTGGCGAGGAGGTTCCCGATGTTCGACGGGCCCGCAACCTTGCTCCTGACCGGCAGGCCCACCTGGAGGGCGGCATCCCGCAGAGCCTGGGCCGGCTGCTCGCCCTCACCGAGACGGAAGGGCGGCCAGGACACCACGGGTTCGATCCGCGTCGCCTCGGGGCCGGGCATGTCCCGATCGAGCCGGGTGCACACCTCCTTGAGGAGCAGTTCGGCGTCGTCGCTGGCCAGAGTGTCCGTCAGGCGGATGTCGACCGCGACACAGGCCGTGTCCGGCACGGTGGTGAAGCCGCCCCCGGCCGAGATCTCCGTCACCGTGAGCTTCGGGGGAAGCGGGAAGCCACCCGCCGACGGCTGCGGCAGCCCCAGCTCGGACAGTCGGCCGACCAGCCACGCCGCCCGAACGGCCGCGTTCGCCGCAGCGGGCTTGCTCGATCCCGAGTGGGCCGCCGTCCCCGAGACCCGCAGCCGGGCCCGGTAGACGCCGCGGCCTCCGACCACCAGCTCGTCCAGCCCCGGGTAGCCGATCATCACCCCGCCTACCGTCTGATCGCCCAACTGCGAGAGATAGGCCAGGGCTCCGCCGAAGGTGCCCGTGTGCTCGTCGCAGTCCAGCAGCACGGCCAGCCGGCCCGGGAAGGAGGCTCCCCGGGCCTGGAGCCGCGCGGCGATGTGGCAGAAAGCGGCAGCGGCGGCCTTGGAGTCGGCACTTCCTCGGCCCCGCAGCCAGCCTGACTCGATGTCGCCGGCGAACGGGGGGAACGACCAGAGCGACTCGTCGCCGAGGGGTGCGGTGTCCACGCAGGCGTCCAGTACCCAGGTGGGGCCCGGCAGTCCGCCATCCACCTCGGCGACCAGCCCCACCAAGGCACCGGACCCGTCGTGCAGGCGGCGGGCGCTCATCCCGCGCCCCGTGAACCACCCCTCCAGGACAGCCAGGACCGGCTCATAGGAATCGACGCCGCCCCGAGAGGGCACCCGAATCAGCTTCGCGGCGAGCTCCAGGACCGAGTCCCGGTCCGCGCGCGCCTGGCTCAGCAACTCGGCTGCCAGCACCCGGTCCACTGCCGCGTCAGTCATCAAGCCCCGCCAATCGTCGAACCGTCGCCGCCGTCTCAACCCGCCGAGAGCCCGCGTATGCCTCCCTGGCGTGCTGCACGAGTCGGCCGGCGTCATCCTCTCCCAGCACGATCCCCGTATCGAAGGGGTCCACACCGGATAACGAGGGCACCACTATCACCGCCTCACGCTCCGAGGCGACGAAGAACCGCTCCGGCTGGTCGCCTTCCACCACGCCGATGTGCAGCGTCTTGACTCCGCCTGTGCGCTCAGAGGGGTCCCGCAGGCGGGTCAGCGCCAGCAGGTGGTCCGTCAGTACACGGTTACGCGGCGGCCCGTAGAGGACTCGGTGATGGACGAGTGTGGGTCTGTCGGCCAGGGCCCTGACGATGCTGTCCAGGTAGGCGGACTCACGGCTTCGGGAGCCGGTGATGACCAGAGCCTGCCGGGCGCCTTGGACTACTTCGATCATGGCCGCGAAAAGGGCCGGGTACGGGTGGACCAGGCGCAGCCCCGCGCCCGGCGGAAACCCCGGCAAGTCGCCCCCGTCCTGGTCGGCGAAGAGGACCTCGGCAGGCAGTTTGTAGACTTTGCAGCAGAGCTTCCGGTAGCGGGCGGACGTGCGGATCTTGAGCCGCTCCCAGGCTGACAGAAGGCTGGGCGTCAGTCCGGTGGGCTCCTCGCTGACCTCGTCGATGGCAGCCACCGCCTGCTCGAGTGTCCAGTTCCTCGACTGCCGTGCTCGACGTAACGAACTCACCGACCCCGACTTCATCTCTCCGCCTTCCCGTTCGGCTCTGTGGGCGCCACGCCAATCCGGTGGCGATGGCGGGCCGTGCACCCATGGGCGTCGCCAACTCCGTCTCGACCACGCCGGACGGCGCTGGCGTCAGAAATCGCCCGCCCGCGGGCGCACGGTGGGACCTGCGAACCGGCTCCGTCCCGGCTCGTCGAGTACTGAACGCCTCACCCCGCGGGCCGGTGGGGCTCCCGGGCATCCGGGACCCGTCGGCACCGCGCAGCAAGCTTTCGCGAGCGCTGGCCGACCGGCTGGCAGCCGCGTTCACCGGCCGAGGTCGACCGCCACCAGGACTGCGCTCCCTGTGTCCCGTAGACGGTTCAGATGCTCAACAAGGCCGTCCCCTCGCACCGGACAGGGAAGGAAACCGAGGACGAGATACACATGCTGGCGGGCAAGGGCGAGGGCACGCCAGAGGCCGTCGACGGAGTCGAGCCGCCGTTCCTCGAGACCGTGGACGAGCCGAACGTCACCGCGGGCCGGGACGTGCGCGTAGAGCGTCTCGTCATCGGCCACCTGGGTGGCGCCAGGTTGAGTCGGCAAGCCATGTCGAGCAGCGAACCGTCCCATCCACGTGGCCGCGTCGGCTCCGTCCGTCATCAGCAGGATGCCCGGGACGGGGTCGTTGTCGCGAGGGTCCCCGAAGACGATGTCGACGGTACGAAGGCGTGATGCGGTCAGGGTGAGGTCGGGTGCGTCGGGTCCCGGTGCGGCAGGATTCACGGTCGCCACCCTAATTTCTCCTGCCGCTCCGGCTTGGGCAGTTTCGGTTTCTCGGCCCTTGCAACGAGGCTTCGCTGCGCCTTCCTCGCGGCCACAACGGGCGTGAGGCACAGGGAACCTGCTGGTCTACGCGCCCGGCCGCGAACTCGGCGGACATGCGAATCCGCGGCGGAGCAGCGTACGAGGATCCCGACCGTGCCGAGGACGCCGTCGCCGTGCTACCGGTCCGGGTCGTCGTTCCACAGGAAGACGTGGGTCCGGAAGGAGAGCCCGAAGCCGCGCCCGAGAGCGGCGTCGACCATCTTCTGGGCGGTGATGATGTTGGTCCGGCCGTCCGACCCTTCCGGCATGACCATCACCCGCTGAGGCGGCAGCGCAACAGCTTCGACGATCCGGTCGACCTCCGCCAAGTCCGTCTCCCAGTCCTCGGTCACGACGAACTTGAACCAGGCCCGACCGGTGTCCCGCAGTGCGGTGAGCGCCTCCGGCTTGAAGCGCTTGGACAGCCGGTTGCCGCTGCTGGCCATCTTCGGGGAGATGTTGTACTGCGTGACGAGCTCGTCGAACTCCGCGAGGGGGGTGATGGTGCCGGCCGTCTCGACGTGGACCTCGTGGCCCCAGCCGCGCAACTGCTCCAGCAGCGGCACCAGCTCCCGCTGCTGCATCATCGGCTCGCCGCCGGAGATCACGATGATCGTCGGCCGGTGCTCGATGTCCCACAGCGCCCTCAGCTGGTCGAGGACCGCAGCGGCGTCCATGTGCTTGAGGCCGTACTTGGGCTCGTCCCGCTCGTAGCGCTTCCCGCTGCGGGTCTTGGCCGCCTTCTCGTCTGTCACGGCCCACGTGTACGCGGTGTCGCAGAAGTTGCACTCCAGGTTGCACTCGAAGGTTCGCACGAAGAGGCAGTGCCGTCCGGCAGCGCTCCCCTCACCTTGAACCGTCGGCCCGAAGACCTGGCTGATCTTCAACATTCGGTGATTCCTCCGTTGCTCTGGTTGATCGTTCGTTGCTTCGAGGACGTCCGTAGAAGAGCGCCCCACCCCCGCCGAGGCGTACGTCCGCACAGAGAGCGCCAGACAGGCTCCGACCGCGACGCGCTCAACTTAGGCACTCTTCAAGGGCGTTGTGCCGGAGTTGCCTGATCTGCTGATTCTGCCGGAGTTCCAGGGCCGGGCGGCGCGGCCCAGGCAGCCAGCATCACAAGTGGGTGGCTCCGGGCAGGCGGCCGAGGATGGGCAGGGCGGTGAACGCCTCGGCGTGCACGGCTCCGCTGCGCCTGCCCCACAGGCGTGCGAGGTCTTCGGCCATGGGGCCGAAGTGGTCTTCGACGGGCTGGGACTCGTGGCAGCGCAGGGCCCTCATCTTGGTGTCGAAGGTGCTGGTGACGTCGACGAGCACGGTGGGGGTGACTGGGCCGACGAGGGTGAGGGAGTTGTAGGTGTCGCAGGTGTAGAGGCGGCGCGGGCGGCCGGTTTCGATCTTCGCCTCGGGCAGGGCTTCGAGGACCTTCTCGGCGGTGTGCCGGTGCTCGGTGTGGGTGTCGAGGACGGGGTGGGTGATGACGACGTGCGGCTTCAGCTCGACGAGGAGGGCCTGGAGCGCGGACGGGGTGAGCTCGGCGAGCTGGTGGAGGGTGGCGCCGAGGACGGCTGCTCCGGCCTTGGCCTCGGCGTCGCGGACCGGGTCGCGGAGGGGAACGGCGATGTGGACGGGCGCGTGCTGGGCGTGGAGGGCGAGGGTGCCTCCGGCCCACAGCTCGGCGTCGTCGGGGTGGGCGAAGACGGCGAGTACGGACTGAGGCCCGGTCAGCTGGTCGTCAGGGTTGCGCGGCACGGGGAGCTCCAGAGGTGCTGGGTGTGTGGGCCGGGACGAGGAGGCCGTCGCGGATAGTGAGGGTGCGCATGCCGGCCGCCAGGGCGGCGGCGATGCCGTCGTCGGCGTCGTCGACGGCCAGGCACCGGGTGGGGTCGGCGCCGAGGCGCCGGGCGGCTTCCAGGTACGCGTCCGGCGCCGGCTTGCCCCGGGGCACGTCGTCGTGGGTGACGGCGACCGGCAGCAGTGCCTGCAGCCCGAGCTGGTGGATGCCGAGGTGGACGAGGACGGCGGCGGCGCTGGAGGCGACGGCCAGCGGAAGGCCGAGACCGTGGGCGGTGTGGAGGAGGGCGAGGGTGCAGGGGACCGGGTCGGGCGCGGGTCCGGCGAGCAGCGCCGCCCGGCTGCGCGCCACCACCTCCTCGACCGGCGGGACGGGAAGAGCGGCGTCGGTGGCGAGCTGGGCGATCACCTCACGTACGGGCAGGCCGGCCAGCGCCCGGTAGCGGTCGGCGGGGACGGCGATGCCGTGCGGTGCCAGTGCGGCCTGAAGGGCGGTGTGGCGGGCGGCGGTGTTGTCCGCGACGGTGCCGTCCCAGTCCACGATCAGCGCCGTTGCGTCGCCGAGGAGTTCGACGGGGGTCACCGGGCCACCGTCCTGCGGTGGAGGATCTGTCCGTCGGGGCCGAGGACAGCGATCTCCGCGGGCGGGGGCGGGGCGTCCTGGGGCCACAGCAGCGTGCCCAGTCCCGGCAGGCGGATCGGGCTGCACCCGGGCGGGACGGTGACCGGCGCGGAGAAGTCGCCGGGCACCAGCAGGCCGACGGGGTGCGGGCTGTGGCTGCCGTACCCGGCGAGCTCGCGGGCGGGGGTGTTCTCGTCGTGCCAGAGGAGGGTGGCGGCGCGGCCGTCGCCGGGCGCCGGGTGGTCCAGGGCGCGGACGAGCACCGCGGTGGCGGTGAGCGGCTGGGTCTGGGGGTCGCTGCGCTGGGCGGGGACGGCCGGGGCGAGGCGGACGGTGCCAGCGCCTCCGTCGACTTCGACGACGGTGCCGGTGGTGATGGCTGTGCGGGCGTCGGGGACGTTGGTGACGCAGGGGATGCCGAGTTCGCGGGTGATGATCGCGGTGTGGGAGAGCTCGCCGCCGGTGGTGGCCACGACGGCGGCGGGTCCCGTGAGCAGGGCCGGGACGGCTTCGGGGCCGAGCGCGTCGCAGACCAGCACCTGGCCGGTGATGCCGGCATCGCTGAAGGTGTGGACGGCGGGGCCGGTGCCGGTGCCGGGGGCGGCCGCGATCCCGTGCAGCGCCCGGTCGTCGACTCCTGTTGTCCGGGCGGCGGTGTGGTCGGTGAGCGGGGCGGTGAGGGGGCGGGCCTGCACGAGGTGGAGCCTGTCGTCGGCGTCGATCACCCACTCGATGTCGATGCGCTCAAGGCCGAGGGCCGCGGCGGCTCGGGCGGCGGCGGCGAGGAGCTGGTCGCGTGCTGCAGTGGTGAGCACGGGCCGGCCCGCGAGGACAGCCGGGGTGTGCAGGTGCAGTACGCCCGCGCCGGAGGTCTGGATCTTGGCCCGAGTGCCGGTGCCGAGGTCCGCCCATTCGCCCGGCGGCATCGCCGACTCGGCGGTTGTGGCGGGAAGTTGGATGATCTCCTGGGGGCCGGGCCGGACGATGGCGTCGTGGCCGGGGCTGCCGGTGTGGATCTCGCCGGTTTGCTGGCCGGAGACGAGGGGCTCGGCCAGGCCGTGGACGGCCTCGATCCGCCAGCGGGTGCACCGGGGGCCGGTGATGTCGGCGGCCAGGACGCCGGAGCAGGCCGGGCGCAAAGCCGCCTGGACGAGAACGGCGATGCGCGGTGGGCCGGTGACGCCCATGGCCTGGCCGTACGCGGTGACGGTCGGGTGGTGGGCGGAGGCGCGGACGGCGCGGACGGCGTCCAGCAGCGCGGCGGGCTCGGCCGGGGCGATGCGGGAGGTGAACAGGCCGGCGAAGGACGCGGTCCGGCCGTCTTCGTCAGTGGCGGAGGAGCGGGCGATCAGCCCGTACGGAGCCGGGCAGCGGACGAGGATCTCGCGGACGGCGGCCGCGAGCTGCTCCTCGGGGTGGCCCGCGGGGATGACGACCCCCGCAGGGACGGGCAGTCCGGCGGCGGCCAGGCGGGCGAGGGCGGTGGCCTTCGCCCCGGCGGTTTCGGTGTCCAGGGTCTCGTCGAGACTGGGCAGGGCGGTGGTCATCGGTCGGCTCCCGGGGCCAGCAGGTCGGCGGTGGTGACGGTGGAGGGGTCGGCGCCGTTGCTCTCGCACCAGCGGCGGGCCGCGGCGAGGTAGCGGTGCCGCTGGACCTTGCGGGTCTCCTCGCTGCCGGCCGCCCATCGGCAGACGGTGGTCATCGCCTTCACCCGCGCGGTGGCGGTCGGGTCGCCCGCGGCGGCGAGCAGCGCGGCGAGCACCCACGCGTCGCGCAGCTGGACCGCGCGGCGGCGTGAGGCGTCGATGGCGTGGCGCTGGCCGGTGGTGTCGGTGGCGGCGGTGGCGGTGAGGAGCCCGGCGGCGCGGGCATGGTCTTCGAGCGGCATCGCGGCGGCGGCCGGGGAGCCGTCCCCGTACAGGGTTCCGGCCCGCGCGGCGAGGGTGCCGGCTGCGCGGGCGAGGTCGGCACCCTGGGCGAGCGCGGCGGCGCCGTCCAGGAGCACCAGGTGGGCGTCCAGAAGGTGGCCGGTGACGTCGGGGGTGTTCAGGGCCAGGCGGCAGGCCCGCCCCTCGGCGTCACCGCCGAGCAGGCCGGCGAGCAGCATCTGCCAGTCGTCGTCGGGCAGCAGCCAGTTGACGATGTGGGCGCTCATCACGCCGAGGAACGCCTCGGTCGCCGCCGCGAGCTGCTGCTCGGCCGGTGCGCCGGCCTCGAGCTGCTCCTCCAGGGCGAGCAGGGTGGTGTCGGCGAGGCGGTGGCGCTGCTCGGCGGCGGTGACCATCGCGCCGGCGTAGGCGGGATCGGCGAGCAACTGGTGCCAGCGGCCGGTGAGGGCGAGGTGGTCGCCTTCGGGGATGTCGACGATCCCCGGCCGCCGCAGTCGCCCGTACGGGCGGGAGTCGTCCATGAACACGCCGGGCCAGTGGGTGAGGGAGGTGGTGTACAGGTCGAGCTCCAGCAGGGTGCTGCCGGGCCTGGTGTGCTCGTAGTCGCAGGTGAGCAGGCCGTTCCAGACGGGCTCCACGGAATCTCCCTTGCCGGGGCCGGGCGGCGCGGTGGCCGGATCGGTGACGTTTGGTCATGCGGGTGGTGCGGGGTGTGAAAGGCTCGGCGCCTGCCGCCCGGTGGGCCGGTGCGGCACCGTAGGTGGCCGAGTGCCGAGGAGCAGCGAAGTGATCAAGGAATCGACAGCGAGTGCGTTCGTCTTCCGCGTCGGCGGGGACGGGGAGTGCAGGACGGCTCTGGTGTGGCACCCGCGGCTGGAGTTGTGGCTCCCGGCCGGCGGGCACGTCGAGGTGGACGAGGGGGCGGCCGAGGCCGCGCTGCGCGAGATCGAGGAGGAGACGGGGCTGCGGGCCGAGCTGCTGCCCGGTCCGTCGCTTCCGCTGCCCTCCGGCTTCCCGCACAGCGCGCCGGTCGCGCCGTGGTGGGTGGTGGAGATGGACGCCTGCGCCGACAACCACACCCGCGAACCGCACCGGCACATCGACCACGTGTTCGTCGCCCGGGTGGGCGACGAAGCGGCGTCCGGCAGTGCGGTGCACGAGGTGCGCTGGTTCACCGAGCAGGAGGCGGCCGAGGTCGAGGGCCTGTCCGAGGACTCGCGCCTTCAGGTGAAGCAGCTCTTCGCGATGATCGACGACGGGTCGCTGCGCCTGGCGGCGTGAGATCGGGCGGTCAGAACAGGGCGCTCTGCTCCGCGTCCGGGACGGCCGGGGTCAGGCGCTTGGGCTGCAGGCCCGCGGCCATGTCCAGTTCCAGCAGGGTGCGCCACCGGCCGGCGGCGCACCCTTCGGCCAGCAGCAGTTCCAGGATCTTGGCGGTGACCTGGACGTCCGGCATCGCCCGGTGCCGGTCCGCGGGTCTGGGGATGCCGTAGTGGCCGAGCAGGTTGTCCAGCCGGTAGGAGCCGAGATGCGGCAGGACGGCCTTGGCCAGGCCGATCGTGTCGAGCAGCGGGGTTGCGGCCAGGACCGGGCAGTGCTCGGCCTGGTGGGCGATCAGGCCCGCTTCGGTGTGCGCGTGGTGGGCCACCAGGCGGTACGGCGGTGCGCTCAGGTGGGCGTCCAGGCGGGCCATCACCTTGGCGGCCGGGGGCGCGGTGGCGAGCCGGGCAGCGGTGAGGCCGGTCTGGGAGGTGTCCATCGTGGTGACGGGGACGTCGGCGGGCGGGCGGATCAGGGATTCGAACCGGCCTGCCTCCACCAGCCGGCCGCCGTCGGCGCGCAGCGCGAGGGCGGCGACCTCGATCGGCTCGGCGGGCCGTCCGGCGGGGGTGAGCCCCTCGAAGTCGATCACCACCAGGGTGGTGCCGGCGAAGCGGGGATCGCGCATCAGCTCTTCCACGCGGCGGCCTCCTGCCGGATCGTCAACGCCCACTGCTCGATGGCCTGTTCAGTGTCGTGCTCGGTGAACGGGACGGCCAGCAGGGTGTCCACCGTAGCGTGCGCGCGGGGAAGATCGCCGGTGGCGTAGCCGGAGCAGGCCGGGTGAAGGTGGGCGGCGGTGAGGCGGTGGGTGCCGACGCTGTTGGGCACGCCAAGGCCGGCGAGGTGGGTGGCGAAGGCGCGCGGGGCGGGCAGGGTGAGGCGCCACAGGGCGCTGTAGCCGTTGGGGATGTCGCCGTCGGCCGGGGTGATCGGTTCCAGGCCCGCGGTGCCGTCGACCGCGTGGTGGAGGGCGGCCGCCTGCCGGCGGCGCAGGGCCAGCGCGTCGGGGAAGCGCTGGAGGTTGTGGCGGGCGAGGGCTGCGAGCGGCTCGGCGAGGCGGTAGTTGACGCCGAGGCGGCTGCCGGCCGGGGCGTCAGGGGCAGGGCTCTGCCAGTGGGTGCGGTAGGCGGCGGCCCGGTCGGCGAGGGCGTCGTCGCCGGTGAGGAGGTAGCCGCCCTCCCCGCACGCGATGATCTTGCCGTCCTTGAGGGAGAAGCAGCCGATGTCGCCGACGGTGCCGGCCGGGCGGCCCCGGGTGGTGGTGCCCTGGGCCTGGCAGGCGTCCTCGATCAGCCGCAGGCCCGTGGCGCGGGTGTACGCGGCCACCTCGTGGATGCCGTCGGTGCGCCCGGCCAGGTGCACGGCGATGACGGCCTTGGTGTCCGGGCCGGTCTTCGCCGTGAGGTCGGCCAGGTCCAGGCCCCGGCCGTCGGCGCCGGCTTCGACGAACACCGGGCGGGCCCCGGCGGCGACGACGGCGGCGACCGTCATGACGACGGTGACGGCCGGCAGCAGGACCTCGTCGCCGGCTCCGATGCCGCAGGCGGCCAGCGCGGTGGTGATCGCGGCGGTGCCGGAGGAGACGGCGACGGCCCGGCGGGTGCCGAACGCGGTCGCCAGTTCTTCCTCCAACGCCATCACCTCTTGGTAGCCGGACGGGTTGGGCATGCGGGCGACGGCGGCGGCCATCACCTGATGAGCGGGGTTCTCAGGCACGGTGAGCCTCCGGTGCGGTCGGGGAGAGCACGGGGAAGCTGGTGAGCGGCCACATGTTGACGCAGTCGACGGAGAACAGGGCGCAGTCGTGGCCGCAGCCGGTCGGCGAGGGGAACAGGTCCCGGGCCGCGGTGTCCTTGATGGTGCGGTGGCGCTGCGGCGCCGTGGCGGCGATCTTCAGCCCGGAGGGGCAGTCCCACACCGTGCCGTCCGGCTGGACGAAGTAGAGGGTGTCGCCGCCGAAGCAGCCGGGGACCAGGTCGGTGGGCTTGGTGACGGCGGAGGCTACCTGGCCGGCGTAGGCGCGCTCGGGCAGCACCAGCGGCAGCTCGGCGGCGTACAGCTCGTCGAAGTGCTGCCGCAGCTGGGGCACGTCCTCGGGGGTGAGGGACAGTGCCTTGGCGAGCTTGTGGCCGGGGTCGAGGGCGATCGGCTGCGGGACGGCGTAGTCGCAGCCCAGCGCCACCGCGAGTTCGGGTACGGCGACGATGTCGGCCAGGTTGCGGCGGGTGATGACGCTGTAGATGCCGACCTTGGGACGGGGCGCGGGCCCGCGGGCGTCCAGCAGCGCGCTGATCCCGGAGACGACGGCCTCCCAGCCGTCGCCCTCGCGGCGCGGCGGCCGCCACTGGTCGTTGTGGACCGGGTCGGCGGAGTCCAGCGACACCGACACCGCGTCGACTCCCAGCTCGATCAGCGGATCGCGCAGGTCCGCCCGGTTCAGGGCGACACCGCTGGTGCACACCACCACCTCCAGGCCGCCCGCCTTGAGGATCTCGATCAGCTTGATGACCGGCCTCCACAGCAGCGGCTCCCCGCCGGCCAGGAACACCCGGCCGACCGGCGAGTCGGCCAGCGTGGCGGCGAAGCCGAGGACCTGGTCGGTGGTCAGGTCGTTCGGCGACAGGTGGGAGAGCACCCCGAGCTGGGTGGGCATCTGCACGCTGTGGTCGTCGATGGTCCCGAAGTAGCAGTAGAGGCAGCCGTGGGAGGCGCAGAACGAGCGCAGGCCCCACAGCAGGCTGATCGTCTTCCCCGCCTTCACCCGGCCACCCCGTCCGAGGTCGTGGTGGCTGCGCCGCGGCACAGCCCGGTGATGAGGTCCACGGCGGCGGCTTCGCCGATCAGCTGCCGGTCCAGCACCACGTAGCCGTGCGACACGGCGGCCAGCTGGTGGTAGAGCCGTCCGGCCCGGGACATCAGGGCCCGCTCGTCCGCACTCGCCGCCTGGCCGGTGCGCCGCTCGAACCGGGCCCGGCACGCGTCGGGGTCGTCGGTGATCAGCACGGTGGTCGTGGGGGCGGGCCGCCACAGCCGGATCATTTGCTCGATGGCCAGGGCCCGCTCCAGTGCCCAGGCGTCGGTGGCGCCGGCCGCCTCGGCGAGGACGGCGGCCTGGTAGACGGCCACCGACGCCGGACCGCGGTCCTCCAGCACGACCTGGCCGGGGCCGATGGGGGCGAGCGCCTCGTGGCGGTGGACCTGGAGAGCGGCGAGCAGCAGCGTCTCGGTACCCGGGTGGCCGGTGCGCAGGAAACGGTCGCCCTCGCTGTGCAGCGCGGCGATGACCTGGCCGGGCAGTCCGGTCGGCGCGGAGTCGGGCAGTTCGACCAGCGGCACGCACACCGGGCCCAGGACGGCGGCGGCCAGGCGGCCGAGGTGGCTCTTGCCGGCCCCGTTGACGCCTTCGAGCGTGACCACGGCGCTCATCGCGCACCGCCCGCCAGTACGGCGACGCGGCGCAGCCGCTCCACCGCCGCCGTGTCGGCGGCCAGCGGCTTGAGCAGGTACTCGGTGGCGGTGCGACTCCCGTGGGCGCGTACCCCGCGCGCGACCATGCACGAGTGGTTGCCGACCATCCACACCGCCACCTGCTTGCTGCCGGTCAGGCGGGCGACGTCCTCGGCGATCTCGGCGCCGAGCCGCTCCTGCAGCTGGAGCTTGTGGGAGTGCCGGTTGGCGATCCGCACCAGCTTCGACAGGCCCAGCACCCGGTCGGCGGGGGCGTAGGCGATGACCGCCTCGACGGTGAACGGCAGTAGGTGGTGCTCGCACAGGGATGCGGTGCGGATGCCGCCGACGGCGACGCATCCCTCGCCTTCGGCCTGGTACTCGAAGGTGGTGTCGGTGGTGCCGGCCTCGTGTCCGAGGAACTCGGTGTAGAACCGGGCGACGCGGGCCGGCGTTTCGGCGAGGCCGGGCCGGGTGGGGTCCTCGCCGAGCGCGATGAGCAGGTCGCGCAGCAGGCTCTCGACGGCCGGGGTGTCGATCGGGGCACGGGTGCCGGAGACCGGCCCCTGGTGCGGCAAAACGGGCGGGGTCAGGGTGGTGTTCACGAAGGTGTCCTCCACTTGTCCGTGGGAAGGGTGACGGGGCCGCACAGCTCGCTCGTGCGACGAAGCGTTGTGCGGTGGGGCTCAGAGGCCGAGGGCGTCCAGGAGGGCGCGGGCGGACTTCTCGGGGGTGAAGCGGGTGATGCGGCCGGGGGCGGTCGCACTGGCCCGCCCGTATTCGTCGGGGTCGGCCAGCAGCTCGGCCACGGCCCGCCACAGCGCCCCGGGGCCCGCTTCCAGCGGCGCGTAGCGCCCGGCCTCGCCGGCCAGCAGCGGCACGTTGCCCAGGTCGACACCGACCACCGGGGTGCCGGCGGAAAGGGCTTCGGCGGCGGTGAAGCAGAACGTCTCCGGCACCTGGGTGGAGATGACGGTGGCGGCGGCGCCGGCGAAGAAGTCCGGTACGTCGGCCCAGCCGAGCGCCGGCAGGATGCTCACCAGGCCCGGGCGTCGGGCTGCGACCTCCTGGCAGGCGGCCAGGGTCCGGGCCTGCCCTCCGGTCTGGAGCTCGAACCCGGCCTCGGCCAGGACCAGCTCCACGGGCCGGTTCCAGTCCGAGGGCAGGGCCCAGAGCAGTTCGGCCAGGCCCTTGGCCGGGTCCGCGCGCGAGACGATCCGCACCGGCCCCGTCTCCCGCAGCTTCGCCCGCTGGTCGGCGGTGGGTGGTGTGATGAGGGTGTGCAGGGCGTTGAGGACCGGCCGCCAGCGGCTGGTGTCCAGCCCGGCCGCGGACCCGCCGTCGGCGAGGTAGTCGCTGGCCGGGCAGACGACGTCGGCGGCCGCCAGCGCGTTCTGCCAGCGCTGCTCCTCGCTGGGGCGGATCTTGTGGACCATCAGCGCGGTGGTGACCTCGGCCGGGGCGGGGCTCAGGTAGCCCAGGCCCCACAGGGTGTCTCCCCAGCAGACCGCCTCCGCGCCGTGCTCGGCCAGGACGGAGCGGACCTCCGCCACCACCGGTGCGGGGTCGGCGAGGGCGGCCAGCACGTCCGCGTTCGTCGCCGGGTGCGGCAGGGTGACGCTGGACAGCCGGACTAGGCCGGGCTCCAGGTGGTCCAGCGGACCGGCCGGGCCCGCCGTCAGCACCAGTGGCGTATGCCCGAGTTCGCGAAGCCCCTTGGCCAAGGCGCCGATCGACCGGTCGATCCCCGACGGCTGGTCGGGCCGGTAGGACAACAGCACCAACGCGACCGTGCTCATGACGCTCCCTCCGCTCCCGCCGACGCGGGCGCCTCCCAGGGGAAGACGACCCAGCCGCGGACCGTCTCCCCAATGGATGTCACCGTCTCGACCGGCGGCTTGCCGCCGGTCCAGTTCGCCTCGTTGACCACCAGCACGGCGCTGCGCACCCGGGCGGCTCCGGCCTGCTCCACGACCCGAACGGCGCTGGCCAATGCCTGCCCCGTGCCGGCCACGTCGTCCACCACGAGCACGTCCAGGCCGTCGAGCGCGCCCAGCGAGGCGGGGTTTCGGACCGTGGGTTCGGTGGTCTTGGCCGCGTTGGCGCTGTCGTCAACGGTGTGGGTCACCTCCAGCACCCGCACGTCGCGCACGCCGAGCTGATGGGCGAGCAGCACCGTCGGCACCATGCCGCCACGCACGACGGCCACCACGGTCTGCGGCACCCCTCCGGTCCGGATCGCCGCGGCGATCCCGGCGGCCTGTGCCTGGACGTCGTCCCAGCGCAGCTGCCTGATGCTGCTTCCCGGTGCGGCGGCCCCGCTGGGGGCGGTGCCCGCCATGGCCGGGGTGCTCATGCTGCCTCCAGCGTGAACTGCGACCAGGTGCTCGCCGTCTCGGAGACGCGGACCGTGAAGGGGCGCCCGCCCTCGGCCGTCATCCCCTGCTCGGCGAGCCAGACGGTCAGCACCGCCGCCAGGTGCTCGCTGGTCGGGTTGAAGCCGAGGACCTCGTTGAGGATCTGTCCGTGGAAGCGCGAGAGCACGACCTCGCGCAGCTTCTCGGGCACCGGCAGCAAGTTGTCCGTCTGGTCCGGGTCCGGCAGGGTCACCAGGTAGGCGTGGCCGTGGTGACGCCCGCACTTGTGGCCGTCGGGCAGATCGCACAGCCAGTGCCGGGCCCGGAAGTGGACGGCCCTGTCATCGGCGGGGGCGGGCAGGCGGCCGGTGAAGATCCGGACCTCGTCGAGCAGTCGGCGCACACCGTCGGGCAGGTTCTCCTGCGCCCACGCCTGGACGTGGGCGACGATCCCGGCGTCGGTGGAGTCGGCCAGGACCTTGTCCAGGTCCTGGTGGTCCAGGACCTGGTCGACGTGCTGCTGGAGCTCGGCGAGGTCGCCGAAGTCGCAGACGAAGCCGGGCTTGGTCAGCTCACGGGCCGTCAGGACGAGCTCCACGGTGACCAGGTCGCTGCCGTCCGCTCCGCCGACCGTGCGGGCGATGTCGCAGGTGGCCCGCTTGCCGATGGTGTAGATACCGCCCACCGGGAGATTCGGGAGCCGTCCATGGGGCGGAGGGCCGGCCGCCGGGGCGGTTTCGAAGGGGGGGTTCATCGTGCACCTCTCGGGTTCTGGGGCAGGGAAGGGCGCCGGAGTGGTGCAGGGCGCCGCTCCGACCAGGTGGAAGTGGCGATCTGTGCTGAACCGAGCACACACTGCCAGGACGGCGGGAACAATGGAGCGGCCCGATCCAACACCGATCCCAAATCCCGAGGAGCGCCGTCGTGTCCGACCGGCTGCGGAACGATATGAGGGCAGCACGCCGAGCCTCCGGGATACCGTGGGCGGCCTTCGCCCGCGCAGCGGGCTTCGGCGAGGCGTACCTGCGCAACATCGAGAACGGCAACCGACCGGTGACGGCCTCTGTCGCTGCCGCCTACGACCTGGTACTCAGGACAGGAGGGGCGTTCAGCAGTGCGCTCGCTGACGCCCGGGCGGCCACCGCCAACCACGTCCCGTGGGAGGGTCCTGAAACAACCCTGGCGGTTCTCACCGAGCTGGTGGACGGGAGAAGAGTGGATCGCAGGAGCTTCATCGCAGCGGGCGTCGCCCTGACGGCTTCCGCGAGCAGCTGGTCAAGGGCCGTCGCACAGATCCCGACCGGCCAGACCGTGGTGCACGCCGACGACCCCCGGCTGCTGGTGCACCTGGAGGACCGGCTCGACTACCTCCGCCGCGTCGACGACGAGCTCGGCAGCGGCGAGGTCTACAAGCAGGCCGGCAGTGAACTGTCCCTGGCGGTCAGGCTGATCAAGGCCGGACGACACAGCGACGAAGACCTGCGGCGCCTGTATGCGATCGCGGCCGAAGCAGCGCGGCAGCGGGCGTGGACCGCCTTCGACCAGGGGCACTTCGGGATCGCTCAACGCTACTTCGACGCTGCACTGCGGGCGTCCGCCGAGGCCCAGGACGTGATCACCGGCGCCTACGCGCTCTCCTTCGCCGCCATCCAGTGCTACTCCACCGGCCAGGCCCAGCGGGCGGTCTCCCTCCTCGACACCGCCCGAACGCAGGTCAAGGGCAGGACCACCCCGCGGATGGACGCCATGCTCGCCGCCCGCACCGCCCGGGCCCTGTCCAAGACCGGGGCCAAGGAGCAGACAGCCCACCAGCTCCACCTGGCCCGAGCCGCGCTGGACAAGGGCCGCAGCGACGACGACCCGAAGACCCTGTACTGGGTGGACTACGGCGAGGTCGAGATGATCGCCGGGTCGGCGGCCCTGGACCTCGGCGACCCAGCCGAGGCCCTGCGACGCTTCGCCGCCGGCATGGACGCGTATCCGGGCGACGAGGAGTATCCGCGCACCCACGCGATCTACCTGTCCCGGGCCGCCGAGGCGCACCTTGTACTCAACGACCTGGACGCAGCCGTGGCAGCCGCCCGTCACGCGGCGGCTTGCCTCAGCTCGGTGGACTCCGCGCGCTCTGCGTCCCAGATGAAGGACCTGCGAGGCAAGCTCGCCCCGCACGCTGACTATTCGGCGGTGCGCGACTTCCTAGAAGCCGGGTAGGCGCAGGAGCTCGCGGACCCGGGCCGCCGTCACCTTCTCGTCGAGCCCGTGGACCGGGGTGATGCCCAGTCCAGCCGCGACGGCCAGGTTCTGCTCGCTGTCGTCGACGAATACCGTCTCCTCAGGCGGTACGCCGAGCATGCCGAGCGCAAGGCGGAAGATCGCCGGGTCGGGCTTGCGCAGACCCACCTCCGCCGACAGCACCACCGCGTCGAAGGCGCTGTGGAGGTCGAAGCCGGCGTACGGGTCGTACGGCTCGCGCCCGAGAGAGTTGGACAACACCGCCGTTCTGATCCCGGCCGCCCGCGCCTGCCGGGCGACCTCGATCACGGGGTAGGCCGGGAAGGCATCATGCAGGTACCGCGCCATCAAGCCAGCAGGCTCGACCCCGATCAGGCAGCCGAAGCTCGAGTTCCACTCCTCCTGTGTGATCTGGCCGAGCTCCAGTCGGCGGAACAGGTCCTGTCCTTCAGAGGACGCCCACCCGCGGAGGAACGTCCCTCGGACGATCTTCTCCCGGTCCTCGAACGCTTGGATCACCTCGACCATGTTGAAGGTCAAGACACCGAAGAAGTCGAATACCACCGCGCGGAACCCAGCCGTCGGAGATGTCGTCATCCCGGCAGCCTAGGCCGCCGGGTAGGTTTCGGGAACAAGCTCCCGTCAAACTCGGCAGCAACCGCCTGCTCCACGGCCAGTTGTTTCTGACGCGAATCGGGTGCTATAGGTGTGGCGGGAAAGTCCTTGTGCGGGTACGTCGTGCGGATAGGGCGCTGCGGTACGCGCCCGCGGCGTCCTGAGCCGCGGGCCCGGCGAGCCTCCAGCCGCTGTCGTCCGCCGTGAACGGGTGCCAGTTCCCGTCGGCGTCGACGCGGACTTGGACGCCGACGAGCGCGTCGGTGACCTGGTTGTCCCCGGCCGACAGGGGTGCCCGGCTGGCGGGCCGGAGCGGGGCGATGGCCTGCTGTGCTCGCTCCAGCTGGGTCGGGTCGGCGGGGAAGTCCGTCCGGGCGGCCCGCACTCCGGCCGCGCCGCCCACCTCGTGGGCGTTCAGCAGTAGGCGCAGTTCGTCGGGTTCCAGACCGAGGCGGTGCGCGAGGTCGGGCACCTTCCCGGCACCGGGCAGGGCTGCGGCGATGCGGACGGCGTCGCTGACCGGGTCGTTGTCCAGCGTGCCGCGGCCCGCCAGGAGGTGCCGGGCCTCGTCGGCCGCGAGGGCGGCGAGGTGGCGCAGCTGGGCGAGCGCGGGGGCGGGTTCGGGCGGTGCGGGCAGCGGAGCGTCGGCGAACGTGACGGCGTCCGGATCCGGGAGAAAGCCGGATGCAGCGGGGGCGCTGGGCAGCACGGCCTGTCTGGCCTGGAATGCCTGGTGGGCGGGGACGAACGCGGCGTACTGGTGTTGGCGCTTGGGGCGGGCGCCGGGGGCGTGGTCGTGGAGGAGCTGGGTGAGGCGGTGCCCGCGCAGCCCCCGGAGAAGAAGGAGGAGGGTGGGGTCTGCGTTGAGGCGGTCGGTGACGGCGTGGGCGAGGGCGGCGGTGTGCCGGCATGGTGCCTGGCCGCAGGAGCAGTCCCAGGTGAAGTGCGCGGGGTCGGGGGTGATGGCGACGTCACCGGTGTGGTCGGAGTCGGTGAGCGCTGCCGGGAGGTGCCCGGCGAGCAGCAGTTCCCGGTGCGGGCCGGCCGCGAGGGCGGCGCCGAGCGTGGCCAGTTCGTCGGCGGTGAACGGCACGAGGTTCAGCTGGGCGCGGGCTGGCTCGTCCTGGTGGGCGGTGACGAGCCCGGTGGCTCTCCCGGCGGCCAGGGTCAGGTCGCCGACTCCGCCGGCGAGGTGGATCGCGCTTGCCTGAAGGAAGGTGTGCTGGTGGGCGGCGGCCTGCTGGGCGGCGAGCTGCCAGGCCAGGGCCCACGGGCCGTTGGGGGTCATGGGCGTGCTCCGAGGGTGATGAGGTCGGCGAGTTCGCCATTGGAGAGCTCTCCGAGCGCGGTCTCTGCGGCATGGGGTACGGCGGCGTCGGCCAGGGTCCGCTTGTGGTGGAGCAGGGCGTCGACGCGGTCTTCGACTGTCAGCTCGGTCGCCAGCCGGTGGACGCGGACCGTGCGGTCCTGGCCGAGGCGGTGGGCGCGGTCGGTCGCCTGGTCCTCGACGGCCGGGTTCCAGGGGCGGTCGTAGAGGATGACGTCCGCGGCGCGGGTGAGCGTCAGCCCGTTGCCGCCGGCCTTCATCGTGCTGATCAGGACCGGGCTGTGCCCGTCCTGGAAGGCGTCGACGAGGTGCTGCCGCTTGGGGCCGGGCGGGATGCCGCCGTGCAGGAACAAGGGTGCGATGCCCTGAGCCTTGAGATGGGCGACCAGCAGGCGCCCCATCACGGCGTAGTTGGTGAACACCAGCGCGCCCCCGCCGCTCTCCTCCTGGAGGACCTGCTCGACGAGCTCGTCGAGAGCCGCGAGCTTGCCCGAGCGGCGCCGCGCCGCCGGCGCGTCGTAGGCGGCCGGCTCCTGGGGGTCCTCGCGCAGGTAGTGGGCCGGGGAGTTGCAGATCTTCCGCAGCTCGGACAGGAGCGTCAGGACCAGGGCGTGCCGGTGCGGCGACTCGGCGGTGCGGATGCGCGCCATCGCTTCCTGGGCAACCTGCTCGTAGAGATCGGCCTGTTCGGGCGTCAGCGGGATGTACCGGTGGGAGATGATCTTCGGGGGCAGTTCCTGGAGGATGTGGGCGTCGCTCTTGCGGCGGCGCAGCAGGAACGGGCTCATGAGCCGGGACAGGCGGCGGGTCGCCTCGCCGCCGGGGTCCGCCTCGATCGGCCGGGCGAAGCGCTCGCCGAAGGCGCGCACCGTTCCGAACAGTCCGGGGTTGGCGAGGTCGGCGACCGACCACAGGTCCAGGAGGCGGTTCTCCATCGGGGTGCCGGTGAGCACGATGCGGCGCGTGCTGCGGATGCGGCGCAGGGCGCGGGCGGTGAGGCTCAAGTGGTTCTTGGCGAGCTGCCCCTCGTCGACGATGAGGAGGTCGACCGGAAGGTCGGCCAGGGCGTCGATGTCGCGCAGCAGGGTGCCGTAGGTGGTGATGACGACCGTGTCCGCAGTGACGCCCTCCAGGGTGCGCTCGGGGCCGTGGTAGGTGTGGGTGGGCGTGCTGGGGGCGAAGCGGGCGATCTCGCGCTGCCAGACGGTGATCATGCTCGCCGGTGCGACGATCAGGTCCGGGTGGGGCCTGGCGGCCTGTTCCCGGCGGTGGAGCCGTAGCGCGAGGGTCTGGACGGTCTTGCCCAGGCCCATGTCGTCGGCCAGGACGGCGCCGAAGCCGAGGTTGAGGGTGTGGGCCAGCCAGCTCATGCCGCGTTCCTGGTAGTCGCGCAGCGCGGTGGTCAGCGCGGCGGGCGCGGGCACGGGTTCGCGGGCGCCGGGGCGCAGCGCTTCGACCAGTCCGGCGAGCGGTCCGGCCGGATCGCAGGGGTGGTCGACTCCGTCGACGGCGGCGGCGCCGGTCAGCGCGGCGTCCAGGGCCCGGGGGACGTCGAGGGTGCCGATGTCGCGGTGGCCGGCGCGGTGGGCGGTGGGCCTGTCGAGGAGGACCCAGCGCCGCCGCACCTGTTGCAGCGGCCGGGCCGAGGCGGCGAGGGCGTCCATCTCCGCCTCGGTGAGGTGGTCGCCGTCGAGGGCGAGCTGCCAGCGGAGGTCCAGCAGGTTGGCGAGGCCGAAGCGGTGCGGGGCGTCGGTGGCTTCCGGGACGGGGCGGGAGCCGACGACGGTGCGCAGCTGCAGCCCCATCGCCCAGTTCCCGGGCCAGGCGACCTCGACGCCGGCCCGGGTGAGGCGCTGGCCCATCTCGCCCAGGAGGAGGGCCGCTTCGGCAGGCCGGACGGTGAACCGGCCGGGCCGCTCCTGCTCAAGCAGCCGGCCCAGCGGCGGCCAGGCGGGCTCGGCCGCCCGCAGCGCGCTTCGGACCCGCTCCAGCCGGGCCTGGTCGCAGCCCGCGACGGGCAGGTACTCCGCGGCGGGGACGACGTGGAGGCGCCCGCCGCGCGTGGTGGCGGTGCGCACGCCCAGCTGGGCCCACAGGAGGTCGGTGTCCAGGGGGCTGCCCTCGGACGGCTGCCGGATGGTCAGGACCAGCGTCGGCAGCCGCTGTCCGATGGCGCGCTCCACCTGGTCGCACCAGGCCCGAAGTCGCGGTTGCTGCGGGCGCGGGACCGGGCCGCTCCACGGCCCGGCCCCCAGGACGGCGGCGGTGCCGGGCCTGCGGACCACCGCCTCGGCCACGGAGTCCAGGTACTGGCGCAGCACGGTGCGCGGCGCCCACAGGCGGTACGGCGCGCGGGCGGCCGGCGCGCAGTGGGCGTGGGCCGGCATGGCGTCGGCCAGCCCCGCGGCTTCGGCGGTGAGCGCTTCGGGGAGCGGGCCCAGGCGCCACACGTCGCGGTCACCGGCGTCCAGGGTCGGGTGGAGCAGTCCGGCCGCGATCGCGGTCAGCGCGAGCCGGGTCGCTCTCGCCCACAGCCGTGCCGACGGGTGCAGGCCCTGGTCCGGTAGCCGGGCCAGGACGCCGGTCAGCAGCCGCAGCGGCACCCGCCAGACGGGAACGGTGACTGCCCGAACGCCCGCACCCATGTGCGGGAGGACCAGCTCGAGGTCGGTCTCCAGCAGCGGCGCGGGGCAGCCGCCCGGCAGCGGGGCGCCGTCCGCCCGGAACAGGGCCATCGCCACGCCGCCGTCCACCGGTTCGGCGACCAGCGCCGCAGCGTCCAGCAGCACTTCGCGTACCGCCCGCTCGGCCGCCACCGCCTCGGTCGCGCTCGCCGCCGGAGCGCGGCGCTGTGCCGGGACCGGCGCGGGTTCGGGGGCCGGTGGCATGGCCGGCGCGGTGCTGGTGGTGGGGAGGGGGACGGTGCTGAGCCGCCGCAGCAGGGCTCGCGCGGCCTCGCGCCGGGCAGGCTGCTTGCCGACGGCGCGGGCGGTGGCCGAGTAGGTGGAGCCTTGGACGCGGCAGGAGAAGGTGCAGGGGAACCGCGGGCTGTGGGCCGGGCCGGTCGGAGCGCCGACGTCCTCCTTCAGGTCGGTGATCGTCCGCCGGTCGCGCAGCACTTTCAGCACCCGCAGCGGGTCCCGGCCGTCGGTGAGCTCCGGCGGGGCCACCATCCTCACCGGCGGCCGTGGTGGCTTCCTGGGGTGGGGGTCGAGCGTGGGGAGGTCGAGAACGCGCCGCAGCATCGCGTCGGCCGCCTTGACCCGGGCGCTTGCGGTGCTCGCCCCGCTTCCGCAGGACTCGAGGTCCTGGCCTCCGGCGCTGCACGAGATCCGGCAGCTGAACATCAGGGAGGTGCCGGTCAGCTCGTCGTCGTCCTCGATCCGCAGACCGGTCAGGAGCATGGCCTGCTCCATCTCGCGCAGCGTGGCGATGCTGCTCTTGCCTCCCTGGGGGCCGGCGGCGGCCGGCCCGGCGAGGTCGGGCATGGGAAGGCCGGTGAGGTCGGCGAGCAGGCGGAGCGCGGCGACGGAGAGGGCCGTCGTGGGCGAGCGGTAGAGGCCGCTGGTCGCCTCGTGCACGTGCTCGCCGACCTGGTAGACGGCTCGGACGGCATGGCGATTCCCCCAGTCGGCCGGGTCCGCGGCCGGCTCCTGGCGGTAGACCGGCCTGTCGGCTCCCTCGTGCTTCGCGTGGGCTTTCAGCACGGCCTGGGCCTTGCCGGGGGCCGCCGCGGCCTCCAGCGCGGTCCGGCGTACCGGTTCCCACTGCGGCCCGGTGGCCCGGAAGAGGACCAGGTGGAGGTCGCGTGCCGTCAGGGCGTCCGCGCGGGCCCGGGCGGAGATCTCGGCCAGGACCGCCGGCGCCACCGTCTCCAGCGTGCACAGCCGCAGCAGCTCGGTGTGGAACGCGCCCGGCCCAGCGGCCGGAGGTTCCGGCGCCGGCTTGGCACCGTGCGGCGACCAGCCGTCCCCGTCCGGCTCGGTCTGGGCGACCGGGTGGGCTCCGCTGAGGTGTCCGAGCAGGCTCAGGACGGCCAGGTCCTGAGCTGCCTCCAGGGTGTGGGAGAAGGCCGCGGCACCGTGGGCGAACCCGGCGTCCGAGCGGCGGGCGGCCTGGACGGCAACTCCGTCCCCGGGCACCGGGACCTGGCGGACCACCAGCCGGGCGGAGTCGTCGGTGGCCTGGTGGTGGGCGGTCAGCACGGCGACCGCCTTGTGCGGTGCCGCTGCCATCGCCTCCCACGCCGCGACAGCCAGCGGCATGACGCCGGGTACCTTGTCGCCGAGCAGCAGGGCGCGCAGGTACGGTGCGCGGACCCGGCCGGCGCTCACCCGCAGCACCAGCTCGTCCCTGAACGGCTCCGGCACGACGCCGTCGATGCAGACCGCTCGCAGCAGCCGCCCGAACACGCGGTCCTGGAGGGCGCTGAAGTCCGTGGTGGGGTCCGCCAGGAGCTGCATCTCCTCCTTCAGGCGCGCCATCTCCTCCTTCCGCTTCTTGAGCTGGAGGTACTCCGCAAGCTCGGCCGGGCCGGCCGTCCCTCCGGTCATGCTGGGCGTTCTCCTTGCAGGGGTGGAGCGGCGGGACGATCGGCGAGCAGGCTGTACCGGGCGGCGACGGCGGCCGCGCTCAGGCGGGTCGGGGCGTCGAGCTTGGCGAGGAGCCGCTGGATGTGGGTGCGGGCGGTGCTGACCGTGATCCCCAGCCGGGTACTGATCTCGCCGGTGCCGAGGCCGTCGCAGATCAGCCCCAGGACCTCGAGCTCGCGGGCGGTGAGCGCGTCGAGCAGCAGCTGCCGCTGCCGGTCGTGGGGCGAGGTGGCGTGATCGGGGGAGGCGAGGGCGTCGTGCAGGAGGGCGGCCGAGATGACGGCGCGTCCGGTCCGCGCGAGCCGGCAGGCGTGTTCGACCTCCTCCAGGCCGGTGGTGGTGGGCAGGAAACCGGCGGCGCCCGCGCTCAGGAGCTCCAGCACCCCGGCGGGGTCGGGCCACCCGATGACGATCACCGGCACGGTGGGTAAGGCCGTGCTCAGCTGGCGGACCTGCCCGGCCGCGGTGTCGTCGGCCTGGTCCAGGCTGAAGAGCACCGTGGTGAGCGGCCGTCCCGGAGCCGGGACGATCAGACCGGGCCCGGGGTAGGTGGCGGCCTGATGCCCGCGGCGGGTGAGCGCGGAGGCGAGCGCCGTGATGTGCAGGGCCGGGGAGCCGAGGACTGCCAGCCGAAGGGGGTTGGCCCCGTTAACGGTCGCCGCCGCTGCCGCCGGACCCCAGGCGGTGGCCGCGGAGCGCTCGGGGGCGAGGTCGGTGGACCTCACCTCCGCACTCCCCAGGTCCCGGTCCGGTCGGCGGCCGTGGCGGTGGCGTCGCTGCTCCCGCAGCGCCCCGGGCCGGGCTCCGGCCCGGTCGTGCCGGTCCCGCGCCCGGGGAGGACCGTGCGCGGCCGGCCGTGGATGAGCTCCGCGGTGACCGCGCGGGTGCGGGCGTCGAGGGCGGCGAGGATGCGCGATGCCGATCCCGGTGCGGCGATGACGAGTTCCTCCGGGGTGACCAGGAGCGGCCCGCCGTGCAGGCCGCGGTCCGCGGTGAGGGCGGCGGCCTGCCCGGCGGTCAGCGGCGGGTGGTCGTAGACGCAGACCTGCTCGGCGTCCACCGGGGAGGTGACCGGCCGGGCCGGATCGGGGGACCAGCACAGGGCCAGGAGCCGGCCGGCCTCCAGGCGTACCAGGCCGGTGACCGCGGTGCCGTGGACGGCGGCGGTGGTGGCCGGGTCCTGGCCGGGCTGGACCCGGCCACCGGGAAGGCCGACGTTCGTACCGGCGCCGACGAGCAGCACACGGCCGTGCGGATCGCTCAGCAGGAGTTCCGCCCGCACCGGCCACAGCGGGCCGACGGGCACGGTCGGATCGCCGCTCACGCGCTCTCCTTCGGTGCCGCCTGGCCCGCACCGGCGAGGTAGTCGGCGAGGGTGCGTGCCGGGAAGGTGCAACGGATGCTGTCCAGGCGCAGCAGGCCGGTCGCGATGGCGGCGTAGCCGGCCTGCCCGTGGCTGCGGGTGCCGAGTTCCCGGGCCCGCCAGTACGCGGTGACGGTGTGCTCGGTGACGTCCATGGCCGCCGCGGTCTGTTCGGCGGTGTGGCCGCCGAGGGCGAGCCGGAGCGCTTCGGTGCGTCGCACCGAGGGGAGCCGGGGCGGGATCGGGCCGAGTCCGATCTGGTCGGCGGTCAGCAGCTGGTGGGCGGCGGTCAGCGCGCCGGCCTGCACCAGGGTCGCCGCGCCGACCAGGCAGCACGCCCGGTCATCCGCGTCCGTGACCTCTCCGGCGCTCAGTCCGGTGGCGGCCAGGCGGGCCAGGCGGCCGCCGGGTAGCAGCGCGTACCGCAGCAGCGCCAGCTCGGCGTCATCGAGCAGCGGCGCGGGCGGCATCGCGGCAGCGACGCTTGCGCCCGTCATTCGCGGGTCCAACCGGCGGCACCGCAGAGGGGAACGCCGAGCAGGATCCGCGCGATGGTGCCCGGCGGGAGAAGGTCGGGGCCCGCCGCCGCGGCGTTGACGCACAGCAGTGTCACCGGGTCCAACGGGCTCCCGCCGGGGACGCCGGTCCAGGTGAGGGTGGCGACGAGGTCGACCGCTGCCTGAAGCAGCCCGCGCCGGGCGGACGGTCCCCGGCCCGGGGCGGGAGGCTCGGCAGTCGTCTGGGAGGAGATCAATGAGGGGTTCCTTGCCGCTCACGAAGTGACAGGTGCTGATGATGGGCGGGCACCGCCACCACGGGGGCGGCGGTGCCCGGCCAGGGCGGCCCGAAGGGGGCCGCCCTGTGGGCGCGTCCTAGGCCGTAGTGAGGGACGCCGGTTGTTCGCCCGGCGCCCACAGCGGGGTGCTGTAGTCGAAGGCGGAATGGGCGTTCAGGCCCTCCGTGAGGCCGTCCGCGTCGACGTGGGCGACGACCAGGGCATGGTCGGTGCCCTCCAGGGGAATGACGTCGACCCGTTCCAGGGCGGGCAGCAGGGCACGCGACATGCGCAAGAGGTCGATGCGCTGGGGCGGCCCCTGACGCTCGCTCACGTGCGGGTACATGCTGGCGGTGGGGGCGACGGCGTCCGACTGGCCAAGGTGGGTGGCCGCGTACAGGGCGGCGTCCTCGAGACCGGCGCGGGTAAGGATCTCGTGCGGGGTCGCGTCGGAGGTGCGGCCGTCCAGGGTGCGGTGCTCGCGGTGGGTCGTGTCGCGGACGGTGGACCAGTCGGGCAGCGGGTTGTGCTCGACGGGGCTGGTGAGGTGGGAGTTGCTGTCCGCGCCGAAGATCACGGCCTGGTTGCGGGTCTGCCAGGCGGCGGCCTTTCGGGCCTCACCGGCGCGCAGGACCGGGTCGGGATAGCCGCCGTGGGCGGAGGCGAGCTGCAGCGTGGAACTCGCGCCGGGCAAGCGGACACTGATCGCGGTCGGCGGGGTCCACCACCCGCGGGTCTGCGGCCACTCGCCGACCATCTCGAACACCCCGGGCCGGACGAAAAGTCCGGTGGGGTTGACCCTCTCGCCGTCGGCGTGCGCGGGCATCGGCGAGATCCAGCTGCGCATGCCGAGCCGGTTCTCCGCCGCGTAGCGCAAGCGCGCGCCGCTGCGCCAGCGGTCGGTCATCTCCTGCACGAACAGGACCGTCAGGTCCAGCTCGGCAAGCCGGTCGTGGATGGACCAGAACGCGGTCGTGTCCACGTTGCCGCGGGCGTCGGTGCGCTGGCCGTAGTGCTCGATGTTGACGGTGGCGAACTTCAACGTCGTCGGGGCCACAGGGGTCTCCTTGTCGTGGTTCGAGGTGGCGCGCTGCCGGGCAGCTGCGGCCGGAAGCACCGCGTCCGCCGCCCGTTCCGGTGCGGAGGGACGCCGGCGGCGTCCGAAGCGGCACGGGCCCGGTCAGCGCACGGGTCAGGCGGCGGTCGGCCGGGTCGCCGCCGAGGGCGGTGTCCCGGCCGCCGCGGCGGTCACACGGTCACCGCCGTGGCGGCGTCGAGGGCGGTGGCCGGCGTCTGCTGGCTGGGCAGCACGGGCCGGTCGCCCGCGCCGGGGGTGCGGGCAAGGCGCAGGGCCGCCGAGATCAGCGCCCAGAGCGGGAACCCCTGCGGCAGGTTGCCGACCATCCGGCTCTTCGCCGCGTCCCACATCTCGGCGACCACGCCGTGCGGGGTGCGCAGCGCCAGGAGCCGGCCGAACAGGGCGTGGGCCTCGTCGGTGCGGCCGATGTAGGCGAGAGCCTCGACGAGGTGGAAGCTGCACGCGAGGAAGCTGCCCTCGTCGTCGGTGAGCCCGTCGACGCGGCCGGTCGGGTCGGGGATGTAGCGGCGCACGAACCCGCCGGCGTCGGTGAGCTCGCGCTGGATGGCGTCGATCGTGGTGATCAGCCGCTTGTCGTCCGGCGGCAGGAATTCGCTGGTGGCCATGAGCAGCACCGCGGCGTCCAGGTCGCTGCCCCCGTAGTACTGGGGGAACGCCCGCACCTGGGGGTTGTAGGCGTGCTGGAGGATGTCCTCCTTGATCGTGTCCCGCTCGGCCGCCCACCGGGCGACAGTCGCCGGGTCGGCCGGCCCGGTCCCGGTGGCCGTGCGGGCCTGGGCCCAGTCGACCAGCAGGTGCAGGCCCTGCCAGCACAGCAGCGCGGAGTGGACGAAGCGCCGCTTCGGACCGCGGACCTCCCAGATCCCCTCGTCGGGCCGCTCCCAGACCCGCACGATCTCCTCGCCGAGCGCGACCATGAGGGCGTCCACGCGGGCGTCGGCGGGCAGGCCAGCGCGCTCGGCCGCCACCAGCGCCTCGATGACCTCCCCGTAGACGTCGTTCTGCACCTGGCCGGCAGCCGCGTTGCCGGCCCGCACCGGGCGGGAGCCCTCGTAGCCGGGCAGCCAGTGCAGCTCCCGCTCCGTCAGGTTCCTGGAGCCGTCGAGCCGGTACATGACTGCCATGTTCGGCACGTCCCCGGCGATGGCGCGCAGCAGCCAGTTCCGCCACCGCGCCGCCTCCTTCAGCGCGCCCAGCCGGACCAGGGCGAGGATCGTCAGCGCCGCGTCCCTGAGCCAGCAGGCCTCGTAGTCCCAGTTCCTCTCGCCGCCGAGCGCCTCGGGCACGCCGCGCGTCAGCGCCGCCGAGACCGCGCCGGTCAGGCGGATCGTCAGGGACCGCAGCAGGATGGCGCTGCGCCGCACCGGCTCCTCGTAGGGGCCGCTGTAGGTGAGTTCGGCGGTCCATTCCTCCCAGTCGCGGCGGGTGGCGCGCAGGTCGGTGTCGGCGTGCGGACGGCTGTCGGTGTCGCCGACGGTCAACGTCAGCACGGTCCGGGTGCCCTCGCCGGCGGCGAACCGGAGCGTCCACCGGCCGAAGGCGTCGCGGGCGTGGACGGGGCCGTCGAGGAGGAGGGTGGTGGGGCCGGCGGTCAGCCGCAGGGTGTGCCGGCCGTCGCTGCGTTCCAGGATCTCGGAGTGGCCGGGCAGCCGCCCGTCCTCGAAGGCCGGCTGGAACACCGAGTGCATCTCGACGGCGCCGCTGACGCCTTCGACGATCTGGTGGAGTCGGCTGGGAGCGCCGCCGTGCGGCTGCGGTGGCATGAAGGAGAGGATGCGGACCGTCCCGTGCCCGGTGTCCCACTCCTGGGTGAGGATCAGGTTGTCGCCGTCCCAGCCGCTGCGGTCGGCCCGGCCAGCGCCGGCCGGAGCGAGGCTCCACTGCCCGTGCCGGTGGTCGCCGAGCAGCCGGGCGAAGTGCAAGGTGCCGCCGATCTCGTCGGCGCCGTACTCGACGACCCCGCTCGTGCTCAGCAGGACTGCGGCCCGGTTGTCGCCGAGTGGGACGAGTTCCTCCAGCGGAGTGCTCGGCGCGGCGGGCGGGGTGATGTTGGTCTGCACGGTGGTGGCTGTTCCGTTTCGGTGTGGGTGGGTGTGGGTCGGCGCGAGGCCGGGATGGCATCGGTGGCCGGGGCCGCCGGAGGGGTGAGCAGCCGGGGCGGGGCGGCTGCCGACAGGTCACGGGACAGGCGGTTCGTCGGCTTCGGCCTGCGCCAGGCGCGCCTGGAGGCGTCGGGCGTCGCGGGGGTTTCCGCCGTAGAGGGCCAGCGCCGCGCGCAGCAGCTCGCCGACCTTGTCCGGGTGGCCGGCGGCTGCGTCCGCGTCCGCACGCCACTCCAGGGCCAGCGCCTCCCAGGCCCGCGAGCCCTCGGCGGCGAACTCCGACTGCGCGTGGTGCAAGGTCCTGGCCCCCTCGGCGGTCTCGCCGTTCAGGAGCTGGATCCGGCCGCGCCAGGCGAGCGCCCGGGCGGCGTCGTGGAGATCGTCCACGACCAGCAGGGCGTCACGGGCCCGGTCCAGAACAGCCAGCGCCTCGACGTGCTCGCCGAGGGCGGCGTGCACTTGGCCGAGCAGGACGTCGGTGACCGCTGCTCCGCGCCCGTAGCCGATCTGCTCGCGCAGCAGCCGAGCCTGGGTGAGGTGCGGCAGTGCGGCGGCGGCCTGCTCGACACTGGGGAGGTCCCCGGGGTTGTCCCGGCCGATCTCGATGAGGGTGGCGCCGATCTCGTGCCGGTGCTGGCCCTCGCCGCGCGGGTCCGCGTCCAGGCGGGCCAGGTCCAGGGCCTCCTCGAACAGGGGAAGAGCGTCGGCGGGGCGATGCAGGCCGCGCAGCGCCACCCCGTGCTGGTTGAGCATCTCGCGGAGCACCAACCCGTCGCCGGTGCGGCGGGCGGCATCGACGGCGACCTGGCAGGCCCACAGCCACAGCTCGTAGGGACGGAGCCGGTGCCACAACGGCCACAGCGCGTGGACGATCTGCCAGGTCAGGTCGTCCCAGCCGGCCGCCACGGCGGCGGCGAGGGCCGGGCGGATCTGCTCCTCCTGCTCAGCCAGCCAGGCCCATGCCTGCTCGCGGGAGTCGAAGTGCGGGTCGACGGTGACCGGGTGGAGGTAGGTGCGGCCCAGATCGCGGTGGTGGGGGGCCAGGTGCCGCTCAGCTCGAGTGAGGGCGGCCAGCCACCACTCCAGCGCCCGGCGGCACTGCTCGGCCAGCTGCTCCGGGCTGTCGGTGAGTTGGGCCAGGTTGGCTGCGGCACGCTGGCCGTCGCCGGCCGGGACCAGGGTGAAGGCGTCGCCGGTGGCTACCAAGAGGCCGGCCCGCTCCAGCGCGGCGAGGCTGCGCCGGGCCGTCGCCCGGTCGGTGGCGAGGACCGCGGCGAGCATCTGGTCGGTGATGTTGCTGAACGGCATGGCCCCGGCAGCCCGGTACGCGGCGGCGGCGTCTTCGGGCAGCGTCCGGTAGGACTCGTTCAGATGCACGGTGATCACGTCCGTGGTGTCGTCGGGGTCGGGCACCGCCGCGGCGCTGGAGCGGGTCTGCAGGCGCGCTGCGGCCAGGGCGATCAGCAGTGGACGGTTCAAGCACGCCTCAACCGTGGCCAAGGCGGCCTGCGGGTCGGGGAGGTGCCGCGTACCGGCCAGGAGCGTCAGCAGCTCCACCGCCTCGGCCGCCGGGAGCGGCCCCAGCTCGTGGTGCTCGGCGCCGACGGCGACGAGGCCGGGCAGCACGCTGCGACTGGTGACCAGCACGGTGGACCCGGCGGCCGGGAGTACCGCGCGCACCTGCTCGGCGCTGGCCGCGTCGTCGAGCAGCAGGGCGACCGGGCGCTCGGCGGTCGCGCTGCGGAACCAGGCGCCAGCCTCGGCCGGGTCCTGCCACGGACCGTCCCAGCCCAGCGAGCGCAGCAGCCGGGCCAGGATCTCGAGTTCGTAGGCCGGCCCGCTGACGGCCGCACCGCGCAGATCCGCGTACAGCTGGCCGCCGGGCGGGCACGGCAGCCTGGTGATCAGCTCGATGGCGAGGGCGCTCTTGCCGGTTCCGGCGGGGGAGTGCACGACGTGGATGCGGTCCGGGGTGCGGGCCAGTTCCTCGGTCAGGTGCGCGGTGATGTCCCGGCGGTCCAGGAAGTGCACGGGGCGGCGGGGCAGTTGGCGCTGCACGGGAGGTCGATGCGCCGGGGCGGCGGGGTTGATCGTCAGGCTCTCGATCGAGCGGGCCTGCACGGTCGCGCCGAAGGTTCCGCCCTTGATTTCGTTGTGGCTGTCAGGGCTCACGCGGCACCGGCTTCGGTGGTGTGGTCGGTGCTTTCGTGCGCGGCGAGGTGGGGGTGGGCGTCGGGCAGCAGGTGCAGGCGGTGGCCGAGGGCGACGGCGTGGGCGGTGTCGCGGGCCAGCAGGACGTCCCGGACCGCGGCCAGGACCTTGTGGACCCGGCCGATGGAGATGCCGAGATCTTCGGCGCTGGTGTCCACGCTCGACCCGGCGGCGGCGTTCGCCAGGGCGCCGAGCTCGGTGGCCTTCAGGTCGCGGCTGGGCCGCACGGGGCGGATCGGGGCGATCATGCCCGGGTCGAGCAGCCGCCAGCGGATGGCCACGTCGACCAGCTGCGGGATCCGCTGGGCCCCGAGGGTGGTACGCAGCCTCTTGATGCCGTCGCTGGTCTGCTTCTTCTTCAGGCCGAGCCGGCGGGCGGCAGCCGTCGCGGTCAGGCCGCGGGCCAGGGCAAGGAGCAGTGCCGCGTCGGCCGCGGACACCGCGATGGTGTAGCCGCACGAGCACGGCTCACCGACCACCGCTGTCAAGGCGGCGGGCTCCGGGGCACCGGGCCCGGCAGTGGCGACGCCACCGACCGGCAGCGCACGCGGTGCGGCAGCTGCTGCACCGCTCGGCGGGACGGCCCGCGCGGGCGGGGCGCCGATGCCTATGGGTGCTGTCGGCCGGGTGGCGGTGGGAACGGGCGGCACAGCGAGATCTCCAGAGGGAAGACAGGTGGCGGGCGGTGGAACAGTGGTCGCGTCCACGGCTACGGCGGACGGACCTGGTGGGGTAGCCGGGCCCCGGCCTCCGTGCTGCGACCGAGCGGCCGGACGGCGGGAGTGCCGGGCCGCGGCAGCAGGGTCAGGCCGCAGACCCCGAGCTGGACCGCGCGGTGGGCGGCGGCGTCTGCGAGGAGCAGCCGCTCGGTGCCCGGGGTGCCGGGCGGCGGTGCTTCGACGAGGAGCTGGACGGGCAGCCCGGCGTTGACCGCGGACAGGATTCCGTTCAGCGACTCCGCCCAGCGCGCCTGGTGCGGCAGGGCCAGCCGGTCGTGCTCGCCCTCGGTGGGCGCGCGCAGTTGCACCCGCACGGCGTGGACGGCACCGGCCAGTTCCTCGGCCAGCTGCGGCAGGCCGGGCCGGTTGGTGGTCACGGTCACCACCAGGCCCGCGCAGTTCAGCAGCCGGGCCGAGCGGACCAGGGTCTCGTCCAGGCCGGCCGCCAGCAGGTTCACTGCGACGATGCCGGCCTGCTGCAGAGCGGGCAGCGCGGCGGCCGCGTCGGTGAACATCCGGCTGGGGGCGCTGACGGCGAGGACCGGTGGGCGCCGCTCCTCCGGCCAGCCGGTGACCTGCTGCTCGTCCATGCCCACCCGGCCGCAGGGGAGCGGCTGAGGGCCCCGGTGGGCGGCGCCGGTCAGCGGGTCGAAGACCAGTGGCCGGCTGCCGGTGCTGTCCTCCACAACGGCCAAGGTCCGGGTCTGCCTCACGCGGCGGCCCCCCGGCTTCGGCCGGCGGTCGGCGCAGCGGGATGCACGAAGACCAGGTTCGGTGCGGTGCCCGCGCCCGCGCGGTCGGGCACCACCGCCAGCACCAGCGACCGCTCGACGACGTTCGCGTAGCAGCGCCACGTCCCGTCGGCGCGCACCGTGGACTCCTGGAGCTTGCCCTGGAGGAAGACGCTGAGGAAGCCCGCGTCCTCGCCGTCGGGCACGGTGGCGGCGAGCAGTGCCCGGACGAAGCGCTCCTGGCCGCGCTCGGATCGGACTGCGGAGTCCGAGAGGGGATGAACCTCGGTGCGGCTGCCGTCCCCGTACCGGCAGACGGTGAACGCCGGGCCTGCGACGTCCGTGGCCTCGGTGGCCGTCCAGGGCGCGTCGGCGGACGCCAGGAGCGCCACCGGCAGCCCCGCCGTGTCCGCGACGGCCCGGGCCCGCGCCGCGCCGGGGAGGTTCTCGATGTCGTGGTGGAACGCGGCGGCGGTCATCGCGCACCGCCAGCGGGCACCGGGGCGTCCTTGAGCATCGCCTTGACCAGGTCGGCGGGCCGGGTGAGCCGGGGGTCCGGCGGGATGGACAGCCAGTACCGGCCCCGGGCGGTGCGGCCGGGGCGCGGGCACCGCACGGAGTGCGCCGAGTGGACGACGCCGTACAGGGCGAGGCCGGAGGCGGCACCCGGCTCGCACAGCAGCTCCAGGCAGTTCCGCGGGGTGGTGGCCAGCACCGGGCCGACCGGGGCGCCGGCTGCCAGTAGCCGGGCGATGGCGGCGAGGGCGACCGGGGTGAGCAGGCGCACCACCTCGAAGCGGCCCTCGCCGTCGATCTCCACGCACAGCGTGGGGTTCGCCCACGGGTCGGCCGGTGCTTCGGGGCCGGTGAGCCAGGCGGCGAGCCGGTCGTGGTCGGCCGGGGCGCCCTTGAGCACGGCCAGCTGTTCCACGGTGGGCTTGGGCGCGGTTGCCGGGACGCGGGCGAAGCAGCCCGGGGCGGCGGGTGCGACGGCTCTCACCAGGTCACCCGCTCGTACACGGGGGGCACGACCGTGCCGTCGGGGCTCAGTTGGCCGCCGTCGTCGAAGACCAGCGCGCCGCTGGCCAGCCGCCCCCAGCCCTGCGCGGGGACGAAGGAGACGAGCTTGTCCTCGTCGGTGTCGGACGTCTTGCTGGACGGTGCTTCGGAGGGCATCGCGGGCTCCTTCAGATGCTCGAGGTGGACGGAAGCGGGGCGGGGCGCGGTCACGTGAGCTGCCGCCACGTGCGTACCGGGTACTCGGCGAGGGGCGGGCGGGCGCGTTCGGAACGCGCGGGGGCGGGCGGGCCCAGCGCTGCGGCGACATCCGCGAGCCGGGTGAACCCGGCGCCCGGCGGGACCCGCCAGTGCAGGCCCTCCGAGGGCTTGGCGGTCAGCGGCGGGACGTCGACTTGGGTGCCCTGCGGCATCATCCGCACCCCCGGTGCGCGCGGCACCGCCTCGCGGAAGTGCTCGCCCGGGGGGAGGAGGAAGTCGGAATAGCCGAGCGCCGAGGTGATCACCGGGCCGCAGGTGGGGCCGATCGCGGCCAGCACCGTCTCCGCCTCCGGTTCGTTGCACCGCAGCGCGTCGAACATCCGCCCGCAGTAGAAGCGGACGGTGTGGGCCGGCAGCCACACCGGCCGGGACGGGAACGACGCCTGGGCCGGGACTTGGGTGGTGTGCATAGCGGCTCCCTTACGGCTTCCGGGCGATCACGGCGTAGCCGCTGGCCCGGCGCCGCGCTCGCGGGTCGGTCGGGCTCAGGGACGGGGACCACTCCCGCACGGGCGCGGCTCCGGGGCCGAGCAGTTCCCAGCCCTCGACCAGAGCTGTGATCTCCTCCCGGGTGCGCGCGGTGTAGGGCAGACCCGCTGCCCGGTAGCAGTCGGCCTCGGCGCAGCCGTCCGGGCTGTCCGCGCTGCGGTGGCTGATCACCAGCCAGCTGCCGGGACGCACCGCCGTCTTGTAGGCGTCGAGCACCGCGCGGGCGTTCGGGATCTCGTGGAGGACGTCGAAGAACAGCAGCGCCACCGGCCGGTCCCAGGCGACCGGCACACCGGGCCGGCCGAGGACGCCGTCCGGGTCGGCGAAGTCGGCCTCGTGGTGCCGCACGCGCACCGTGCCGTCCGGCGGGGCGGCGAGCAGGGCCCGGGCGTGCGTCATCACCAGCGGGTCCTTGTCGACGTGCACCATCGTGGACCCCGGGGCGGCCAGGCGGTGGAGCTCGGCGAACCCCGGCCCGGACGCCTGGAGCAGCCGCGGAGGGAGGGGGAGGCCGCACCCGAAGTCGATGAGCTGGTCGGCACCGGGGAGGTGGGCGAGGTGGGCGGCGGCGAGCGTGCGGAAGCGCTTGCGGTCCACGGCGCGCTGCTCCGCCGCCTCGTCGCCGTCCAGGACCTGCCGGGCTGCCGCCTGGTCTGCGGGGAAGTGCGTTTTCCCCCCGAGCAGTACGTCCTCCACGCGCGCGGACTGCGCGATGCTCATGTCCAGCCGTCGGCAGGGGTGCTCGCCCGGGTCCGGTGCGAGTCCGTCCCAGGGCACCTGGAATCCGGTGTCGGCCACCTGCCGCGGCAGGGTGTGGAGCCTGGTCGCAGGGCGGGCCGGGCCGGGGGGTCGGCGGACGGTGAGGGGCATCGGGTTCTCCAGCGGTCGCGGACGGCGTGCGGGATTCGGGGCCGGGGGTCAGGCCGACAGCGCGGCGGCAGGGGCCAGGCGGTCGGCCAGCATCGCGAGCTGCTTGCCGATGTCTCCCATCTCGGCCTCGCCGGTGCCGAGGGCGGCGAGCAGCGAGCCGTCGCCGGCGGTCACGATCAGCAGCTGGGCGTCGTGGTAGTCGATGGAGATGTGCTGGGTCGACGCCCCTTCCAGCACCCTGGCGACGCCGGCGGCGAGGTGGCCCAGGCCGGTGACCGCGGCGGAGAGGGTGTCGGCGAGGTCTCGCGGCATGCCGTCGGTGGACGCCATGAGGAGACCGTCCCCGCTGACCTGGAGCGCGTGGCGGATGCCGGGGACCGTCCCGGCCATGGCGGTCAGGGTCTCGGAGAGGTCGGTGCGGGGCTGGTTCATCAGACCGTTTCTTCCAGGGATTCGGACGTGGGGGAGAAGGCCGCCGGGGCCGGTGGAGCGTCATCGGGCAGGACGAGCAGGTGGCCCGGCAGCAGGACGGTGGCGCGTGTGCCGCCGCCCGGGGCGGAGCGCAGGTAGACGTGGAGACCGAGCGCGGTCGCCGCCAGGGCCACGGTGCGCAGCCCGATCCGGGGAAAGGGCTGGCGCGGTGCCGGCCGGACGGTTCCGGGCCCAGGGATCGCGTCCGACGCCGGATGGAGCCGTCCCTCGACCAGCGCGGTGGCCTGCGCCAGGGCGAGGTCGTCCATGCCGACTCCGGCGTCGGTGACGCTGACGAGAGCACCGCCGTCGGCGCTGTTCCCGACGTGGAGGTGGACGGGTTCCTCGCCTTCGGCGCAGGCACGGACACCGTTGTCGAGCAGCTCGGCCAGGGCCGTCATCAACGGCTCGACGACCCAGCCGTGGACCTGGAGGGCGGAGTCACCGGCCACCTCGACACGCTGGAAGTCGGCGATCGCGCACTGGGCGCCTCGCGCGACTTCGACCAGGGTGACGGGCCTGCGGCGGCGCGCGGGCCAGGCGCCGCCGGCCAGCACGAGCGCGCGCAGCACGCCGTGGTGGGCCATCGCGTTGGCGTGGTCGAGGCCCATCGCCGAGTCGAGCTTTTCGGGGTCGGTGAGCGACAGCTGCTGCTGGGCGATCATGCGGCGCTGGGCGTCCAGGATGCCCAGGAGGGGCTCGAGGCTGGCCAGCAGGTCCTGGCGTGCGGCGTGCTGGAGCTGGCCGACGCAGTTCGAGATCTGCCAGGCCGCCTCGTGCAGCTCCGGTGCGGCGCTCGGGTGCAGCGACAGGCCGCCGGGGCGGACCGTCCGGAGAACCCGGGGCAGGCTGCCGCGGACGAACGCCTGGACCGCCGCCCCGCCAGCTGCGGCGAGTTGGCGGCGGAGACTGTCCTGCTCGGTTTCCGGTTGGGGCGTGGCCCGCCGGTGTCTGCGGCCGATCGACCTGGTACTCACGTTCACCTCCAAGGTGGTTGCCCGTCGTCGAATGGGGGTCCGGGCGGATGAGGGGTGCTCAGTTCGGCTGGGGCGCTCCGAGAGCGGCCAGCAGGGCGCTGGGGGCGGTGGCCACCAGCCGGCCGGGTGGAATGGCCCAGTGCACGTCTCGGCCGGATCGCACCGCCGCGGGCGGCACGCTCAGGCGGGCGTCGGCGCGTCGCAGCCGGGCACCGCAGGCCCGCCAGCCCGGGGTGAGGAATCCGGGCTCGACCAGGAAGTCCATGCTGTCGGCCAGGCGGCTGGCCAGGACCATCCCGCACTCCTCGCGCAGCGCCGCGATCACCCGCCGACCGACCGCCTGGGGCATCCGGACGACGTCGAACCGGTCGCCCAGGACGACGGATTCGACCTGGTCGCGGGGCACCCACGGCGGGATGAGGCCGTAGCCGCTTCGCGCGACCTGGTACCCGGCCCCCGGCGCCTGCCGGCCCCGAGGGGCCGCGCCGGTCACCGGGTCCGCCCGGCGGCGAAGGGCGCGAGGTCGGCCGTGCACGGGCCGGACGGCGTGGCCAGTGAGAAGGCCTTGAGCGCGGACCGCATCGTGTCGAAGGCCGTGGTGCCGTCGCCGGCGACCACGAGCAGGCAGCTGTCGTCGAGAGCCGTGACGATGGCCTGGGTGTCGTGGGTGCGGCGCGCCCAGTACCAGGGCCTCCCGAGGTGGCCGCCGTCCCGGGCCCAACGCCAGCCGCCGACCGCGACCCTCGCCAGGTCCGCCGTGCTTGCCGGGTCGAGTCCGAGCGTGTGGGCGAGGATCTCTCCCGCGGTGGTCGTGCGCACCGCGCCGACTCCGCCGCTGATGCCGGTGACCAGGCCGGCCAGCCCGGCGGGAGAGCACGGCGCCGAGGTGCCGGCGTACGGACGGGGGAAGCGCGTGGTCGGTCCGATGACCAGCTCGGGCTGGCCGACCTGGAGCCCGGGCTCCGAGCGTGAGGAATTCAGCACGCGGCGGCCCCCACGTACTGGGACAGGCCGGACTGCTCCCGGTCCAGGGTGCGCCGGGGCGGTGACACCGCAGCGCCGAAGGCGATGCGACCGTAGGTGTCGAGGAAGGCGAAGTAGCCGGACGGAACCCTGCCGTGGTCGACAGCCCTGCCCAGCGCGTCTCGCAGCTGCGCCTGATCCGCCAGATCGGCCTCGGTGGCGATCAGCAGCGCCGCAGTGCTGGCCTCCTCGCCGATCAGCCGGTACGAAGGCCAGCCGTGGTCGGCCACGATCGCGGTGAGGAGATCGACCGCGTGTCGGGCGGCCTCCAGCCGTGCCTCCGCCCACGTGTAGTCGCCGGTGCCGGTCTGCCGCCGGATCGCGAGGCGGACGGCGTCGGCGTGGCGGACGAGCTGGTCGGCCACCAGGTGATCGAGCGTGAAGTCCCCCAACTCCCGCCGGCTGATGGCCTGCTCGGGCGTCGCCAGGCGATGCTCGGACAACGCGGGCAACTCGAAGCCGCCGCTGTGCAGCGCGGCTACCTCCGGCAGGTGCTGGCAGGCCTCTGCCTGCGCCGAAGCAGTGGCGGCCAGGTCGGAGCACCCGGCCGACGACGAGCGCCGGTCGTGGCCGACGGCCCGGGGGCCGACCGTACGCGGCCGGATGGAGCTGTCGGCGCAGCTGGGCCGTATCAGCGTGCCGAGCCGGTTGAGGAGCCGGCGTCCGGGCGCAGGCGGCTTGCGCCGACGTGTGCCTCCAGCACGGATAATGGTCATTTCCCCCCCAGGGACAGGTGATTGGGTGTGGTGACGGGCGCGTCTCAGGTGGCGAGTGCCGGCTCAGTGGCGCTCTGGAGGCACTTGGCGGTGCCGTCGCTGCGCCAGTAGGCCGTGATCCGCTTCCCGCCGCCGGCCTCGGTCCGCCCGAGGGTCACGTGGTCGCTCAACTTGCCGACCAGTTCGAGCCCGCGGCCGCCGGTGGCGTCCGCACCGGCCACCCGGGAGACCGGGAAGGTGAGGTTCTGGTCCTCGACGCAGAGGGCGACCATCCTGCGATAGCGGGCAATGGTCACGGTCACGAAGCCCTTGTCGGCGCCGGGCCCTCGCCCGTGCACGACCGCGTTCGTGATCAGCTCACTGGCCACCAGGACCACGTCGTCGGCCAAGTCGGCCAGGCCCCAGCCGAGGAGCTCGGTGCGAACCAGACGGCGGCCGGCCGAGGCAGCGGCTCTGTCCGCCCGCAGCTCCACTGAGCGCAGTTCCTCGACCTCGCTGCGGTCCGGGAGCGCCCCCGGCTCCGGCTCGGGGAGCAGCCAGGGCTGGTCCGGGCTGGTCGTCATGCCTTCAGCTCCCTCGCGTCAGCGCCGCTGCGGGGCACCGCGCCCAGCGTGCTGCGTACCTGTGCTGTCGAAGCGGCCGCCGCCGGGCACCCATGGCGGAGTGCGACCGCGCGGCCTGCCGGGCCGGAATCCGTCGCCGCTGTGACCACGCTCGCTCCCCCCTTCGTGAGGCCGGTGTCGGCCGCCTGCGGGTAGCGCGACTGCGGGACCCGGGCGTTGACCTTGACGAAACGGCCTCGGCGCGGTGCCGCTGCGGAATATCGTCGACAGTGAGCGAACCGCCGATCACGGCCCGTGGGTACCCAGTCGCGGCGGCGGATGCCGTTAAAGCCGTTAAAGATCGTTTCGAGGAGGAGCGGCGCACCGTGGCGCACGAACGCAACCTGCTGCTCGCCGCCGTCATCAAGGAGCTGGGCTGGTCGCAGGAACAACTGGCCGGCCACTTCCGCCGCATCGCCGCCGAGCAGGGCGCCGACGAACTGCTGTCGGTCAACCGCAATCACATCGCCCAGTGGCTCCGAGGCGTGAAACCCAGCGGCCACGCCCCGGATATCTTGTGCGCGACGCTCTCCAGGGGACTGGGGCGCGTGATCACGCCCTCGGCCATCGGGCTCGCCCCGGCCGACGAGGCACCCGCGGCGCCCGGCTGGGACGCCGACAGCGTTTCCGCACTCGCAGACCTCGGGAGCAGCAGCGACATGTTGAGCCGGCGACAGGTGATCGGAGGCTCGGTCTACTCCGCGATCGGAGCCGTGCTCCCGCCGGAGCCCTGGTGGCAGAACAGGCTGGCCGCCGCCCAGCGGCGCGTTCCGCTCTCGCGCCTGACCGTCAGCCCCGTGGAGGTCGAGGCCGTTCGCGAGGCCGCCGCGTTCTTCTCCTCGCGCGACCAGCGCCTGGGCGGCCGCGCCGGCCGAGCAGCGCTCACCACGTACCTCCGCACAGACGTCGCCGACTACATGGCCGGGCGCTTCCCCAGCGAGCAGGTCCGCCGCGACCTCGCCGCGGCTGCCGGTGAGCTCGTCTACGTCGCCGGCTGGATGGACTTCGACGCGGGCCGGCAGGGCTCGGCGCAGCGGGGCTTCGAGGTGGCGCTGGCCCTGGCCGCCGAGGCGGACGACGCCCCGCTGGCCGGCCACATCCTGCGCGCCGCCGCGCACCAGGCCGTGGACCTCGGACACCCCGGCCGAGCACTTCAGCTCGCCGAAGCCTCCATGGACCGCCGCCGCTACGGCCAGGCGAGCTCCAGAGAGAAGTCGCTGCTGGGCGTCGTCCATGCACGCGCCCTCGCCGCCTCCGGCCGCCGCCAGGACGCGCTGACGGCACTGCTGCGGGCCGAGAACGACCTCAGCAACGCGGCCCCGGCTGGCAGCGGGGAGGACCCGGCGCGGGTCGGGTTCTTCGGCGAGGCCAGCCTCGCGCACGAGACGGCATGCACCCTGCGCGACCTCGGCGACCTCCAGGGAGCGGAGACCCAGTTCCAGCACAGCGTGCGCACCCGCCTGCTGCCGTTCGCCCGCACCCGGGCCGTCACCCTCGGATACCTCGGGGACGTCCAGGTCCGCCAAGGCCACATCGAGGCCGGCTGCGCCACCTGGGACCAGGCCTTGGACGCCATGGTCGGACTCCAGTCCGCCCGGGCCCGGAGCACGGTGGTCCAGATGCGCCGCAGCCTGTCCCCGGTCCGCGGGCGCGGCGGGAGCGTTGCGGCCCGGCTCGACCGTCGTGCCCAGGAGTTCCTGCGCACCGTAGGCTGACCGCGCCACACCCCCGAACCCCCGGCCCGGCCCCCGCCCCTGGGCAGCCCGACAGGCCGAACGAGATGGGAGCCAGCCGTGTCCGACATGCTCCAGTTCAAGCCGATCGCCACCGTGGTCGGCGGGCACATCGAGCCCGCCGACGACTTCCAGGGCGGCGTGGAGTCGATCATCAGACTGAATGATGAGTACCCGCTCGACACCCTTCAGGGCCTCGAGGAGTTCTCCCACCTCGCCGTTATCTGGTTCTTCCACCGGGCGTCGCCCGACGATGTCCAGCTGCACGCCCGCAGCCCCCGCGGGGACAGCCGGTGGCCGGCCACCGGCACCTTCGTCCACCGCAACCACCGCCGCCCCGCTCAGATCGCAACGTCCTACCCTCGCCTGCTGCGCGTCGACGGACGGGACCTGCACGTCACGGACCTGGACGCCGTGGACGGCACGCCCGTGCTGGACCTGGCGCCCTGGTTCGTCGCCATGGGCCCGCGCGGACCCATCACCGAGCCGGCCTGGCCGGGCGAGATGCTCGCCCGCTACTGGGCGGACGCCGCCGACCGCAGCCACTGAAGCAGCCCCCGCCACGTCCGCTACGCCCCTCGCGGCGAGCGCCCGGCCTGATCGTGCCGCTGCGGCGGCAACCCGCTCCCGGCCCGGGCGGGGGCCGTATCCCGCAACGCCGAGGCAACGGCTCGGCAGGACGACACCCGACCTGGCTGGGCTGGTGGACCTCACGCCGCTCCTCCTGGAGATGCCGACTGCCGTGAACGCTGGAGCCGAAGGCCGAGTGACCCTCGGGGCTCTGCGGGCTCGGCAAGACTCGTCGGGGTCGACGGAGGTGACAACCAAGCAAAAACAGGCCGAACGGAGAAAACCGAGCCGAACGTTGGGCCGCCGCCGACGCGCGGCTCGGTTTCAGCAGCGAAACCGAGCCGTTGTCGGAGCGAAGTCGCCACAGCGTGTATGGCGGAGGCCAATGGGCCCGCACAATGACCGGTATGACGAATCGTCACGGCCGGCCGTGCGTACTGCGACTGCAGCGTGATCGCGCAGTGTCCGACGGAGGACTGCCGGCCCTCGTGGCCGCCCTGCAGCAGTGCTGCGGAGTCAGCGCCCTGAACGCCAACCGGCGGGCGCGGGGGTGGAGCCGCCCCCAGGTCATCACCAAGTTGACGGAACTCGCGGGGCAGACCGCCCCAGGACCCTTCCGGGGCACCAAGGAGCTGCTGCGCGGCTGGGAGGACCTCGGCGTCCGGCCCCGCGAGTACACCGTCCGGCTTCTCTGCCAGCTCTACGAAGCGACCCCCAGCGCCCTGGGACTGGAGAGCCCTGTGCCGGTGGCGCTCACCTCCGCGCCGCCGGCAGGCATGGCGCAGCCTGACCCCGCGCACGATCTCGCAGAGCGCACCCGCCGTGCGATCAACCGCTCCCTCGCCGACACCACGGTCAGCCCCGGGGAGTTGGACCTGCTCGACGACCGGCTCCAGACCGCCCGCTGCCTCTACGTCACCGCTCCACCGGAGCAGATGATCCAGATCCTGCTCAGGGACTTGCAGGACATCCAGGTTCTGTCCGCCGAACGGCAGCCCGCCGCGACGCAATGCCGCTTGTCCGAGCTGACCGCTGTCGCCTCCACCCTGGTGGCCGACGCGATGATGAAGCTCGGTCGCCTGCACGACGCCCAGCGCTGGTACGAAACCGCCCGGCTCGCCGCCGACGACGCCGGCAACCCCGAGCTCCGCGCGCGGGTCCGCGTCCAAGCAGCCATGCTGCCGTACTACTACGGCCCACTGGCGGCAGCCGCACAGCTCGCCCGGGAGGCGCGCCTCCTGAGCCGAGGCCGCCCGAGCCCGACAGCAGTGTTCGCCGTAGCCGCCGAAGCACGCGCGCTCGCCCGCCTCGGAGACCACGACGGAGCCAAGGCCACGATCCGCCTCGCCCAAGACCTCTTCGAACACTGCCACGGCGGAGCGGACAACGACGCCTGGGCCTTCCCCGAGCGGCGCCTGTGGCTGTACCTGTCCGGGGCGTTCACCGCTCTCGGCCAGACCATGCAGGCCCGGCACGCCCAGCAGCAGGCGCTGGCGCTCTACCCGAAGGATCACAGCGGCATCGACCCGGCGTTGCTCCGGCTCGAGGAAGCCATGTGCCTGGTGATCGAACACCACCCCGTCGACGCGCTGCAGCTGGCCGTGCACACCTATAGCGAGGTACCGGCCCCGCACCGCACCGCGATCCTCGGCGCCCGGGCCCAAGAGGTTATCGACATACTCCCCAACCAACTCCAGGCAGGCCGCCCGGCCAGGCAGTTCGCGCAGGCGCTCGCTCTGCCCGCCGGACGGGCGTGACACAAGACCGTGCCGTACGAAACCCTGACCAACATGTCCACCACCGCAGTCACTGCCGGCGGGTACACGCCCGCGCGCCTGGCCACCGTTCTCGACCAGACGTGCCGCACCGTCGGCCTCGACCCGGCGGGCGCCGTCCTGCTGCGCGGCCATACCAACGCGGTCTACCACCTGCCTGCGGCGCGGGTCGTGCTCAAGATCGCCCGGCTCGGCACACCGCCTGAATCTGTACGCCGCACGACTGCCCTGGTCGTCTGGCTCACCGGACTGGACTTCCCGACCGTCGGCCTGCACCCCGTGCAACAGCCGATCGAGGCAGACGGCCACCTCGCGACGGTCTGGACCTACCTGCCCCAGCCACAGCACCCGGTCTCCGCCGAACAGCTCGCCGGCCCGCTGCGGACTCTCCACCAGCTGACCGACCCGCCCGTCCGACTGCCCGTCCTGGACACGGTCGCCGCCATCCGCCGGTCCCTGGCCACCGCCGCTGTACTCACCCCCGACGAGCACGACCTCCTGAGTCGACGGGTGGACGAACTCGAAGACCGACTCGGCAGCGTCGCCTACCTCTTGGAGCCCTCGGTCGTCCAGGGCGACCCCCAGCACCGCAACGCGCTCCACGACGGCGCCGGCGCAGCAGTCCTGTGCGACTGGGACACCGCCTCGTTCGGCCAGCCCGAATGGGATCTGACCACCATCGAGATCCACTGCCGTCGCTTCGGATACGGCCAAGCTCACTACAACGCCTTCGCCGCCCGCTACGGCCTCGACATCACCGAGTGGTCCGGCTACCCCGTCCTGGCCGCCCTGCGCGAACTCCGGATGATCACCACCAATGCGAGGCGCGCCGTACCGGGCAGCGTCACCCATCAAGAGGTTCAGCGCCGCATCAGTCAGGTTGCCAGCGGCGACACCGAACGGCGGTGGAGCATTCTCTGAGTCGTACGGCCCCGTCACGGCCCGTGCCACCCGGCTGGGTGGAAGGAGTTGCGGCCCGGCCGCGCGCCCTCGCCGAGCGCCCGACGGCTGGCCCGAGCTTTTCGTCAGGATCGCCGAGCGCCTCCAGGCGGCCATCTCGCTTCCAGCAGGCGACCGCCAATCGTCTCTCTCCCTTCAGCGAGACCTCGCTGAGGCCTGGCCAGCCAGCCTCGCTGCAAGCGATGCCATCACCCCAGTTCATGGCGACGCCTGACCCGGCAACATCCTCAGGACGCCTGTCGGCCCGCTGCTCATGGATTTCGAACGCTTCTCGATCGGCCCCCGCGAATGGGACCTCACCTCCACCGCGGTAAGGGCCCGAACAACCGGAGCCGTCACCGCCAACGACTACACCAAGTTCTGCGAGCTCTACGGATACGACGTCACTACCTGGAGTGGGTACGGGGTCCTGGCCGGCGCCCGCGAGCTACGCATGGTCAGCTATGCGGCCCGGCACGCGGTGCACCACCCCCGAGTGGCGCCGTGAAGCGCAGCACCGCACTGACTGTCTGCGCGGTAGGCACGGAAGTCGCTCCTGGAAGTGGACCGGCATCATGTAGCGCCCTGCACCCCTCTGACCTGGGGTTTTCATCACCCTGCTGCTCCGGAGATTTCAGGCGCGCCCGTCGGCAAGGTTGATTCACAGACTGTGAATCGCCACGATCGGACTCATGACGTCCCGCCGCGCACGCAAGCAAGCCGCCATCGCACCGCTGGTGAAGCCACCCGTGCGACTCGACCTCCGCAGGCCAGAAGTCCTGGTCCAGGAGCTGCGGGAGATTCACGAGCGCTTCAGTTCTGCGGACTCGATGCCTGACAACGGTGAGCTGTACAGCGCGCTGTTGTGGGCAGAGCGCCACTCGACCGACCTCGGCAGCACCCCAGCGCCGACTCGCCGGAAAGCCGCTGTTATCCGCGTGCGTCTGTGGCAGCACCTGCGCGAGAACCTCGACCGCCACCAACTGGCAGCAGTAGACGATGCACGCGCCGCCGGCGCTGAGTGGGCTGAGCTTGCCGAGCCCCTTGCAGTGAGGGCCTCCAGCGCTGCCTACAACCGTGCCGCGCGGATGCGGTCCGCCAACATGACGACCCCTGACGGCCTGGCTATCCGGCGAACCCCCGAGGCCCTCGCCAAGGCGCAAGCCGAGGTCGAGCGGGAACTCCGTGAGTCCCGCCGGCGGGAGGCAGCCGCAGCAGGGCTGCACGCTCACGTCTACGCAGTCGCCTCTCGCCTTATCGCGTGTCGCCAGCAACTCCCTGACGACGAGGATCTGCAGGACTGGCTTGACGAGGTCGAGATCACCATGGCTGACTGCGCCACCCCTGCGCAGCAGGCACGGCTCCATCGTTATGTCACTGCTTCGACGCGCGCCTTTCGCCGATTCAGTCGAGAGCGCCCCGGCTCCTTGACGATGACCACCGAGGCGGTGGCAGCCGTTGCTGCGGCCGAGGCGTTGCCCGATCCGGATGAGCTCCGGTAGGTCCAGAACGTGCCCCCGCTTGAGCCCCAAAATGGATGCCTCACGAATTCTGGGCACCGCCTTCTCGCGCCGTTTCCGCGCCTTCACGCGGGGCTCACCGCCGAGACCGAGTCAAACTTCGGCAGTGACCATCAGCCGACGCGGCCTCGCAAGTGCGATCAGCCCAGACACTGTCGCCAGTCAGGTGCAGCACGACCATGTGAAGAGTCCATGACATCGCACCATGAGGGAACTTGCCGCGAACCTGTCATTAGTAAAGAAAGAGCAAAATGCGGCCTGACCTGCATGTTTCACAAAGTCACATACTTCACTCACTTACTCACTCCGACACTCACCCCCCCAACTGCACCAGCAGGCAGCTTCGTCCGATCCAGCCAGTGGGGCTGACGCCAGATCCTCCATCGGTTCTTCATTCACTAGGTCTCACGCAAATGGAGAGATCGAACTTCTCTACCCGCCGACAAGGTCACCAAAAAGGTTGGAGTTCGAATCCGAAAGCGAAAGCGATTCGATGCCCGGTCGCCCACGCCGCGCCGATATCTGATGCAGCGTGACATGAGCCGACCCCTACGTGTATGGTCACCGCCGAGAACGAAGGGACACGCAGTCCGGTCAGCTATCGGCGCTTCCCCTCCAGGTGGGGTGGCGTTTGGCCTTCGCGGCCGTCTCGCTACAGCGGAGAAGTCTTGGAACTCTACGAATTCACCGGCCTAGCCAGTCGACTTGAGGCTATTGCGAGCTTCGACGACATGTCCGGTGACGACATGCTCCAGGAGCTTGTGGAACAGCTCCGCCCCTACCTGCAGAAGGTGATCGGGGTGACCATCGGCAAGGGCGGGGAGACCAAGACCACCCTTGCCACCAACCTCGCGTACATGCTCGCCGAGGAGCAGTCGCTCCGGTCCAAGCGAGGCAAGTCGGCGCTCCCCGTTCTGTACTTGGAGCTCGACCACAACGGCGACAGCAAGACCGACTTCGGTCTCCTCCGCAGGATCCAGGAGCATGTCCTCGCCAGCCACGCCGGAACCGAGGAGGAGGCCCAGGCTGAGGTCAGGCGCCTCCTAAAGGAGATCGACGACGACGGCAAGGCCCTGCGGGATGCGATCACCAACGACGGGAACCTGAAGGTCGTCAAGGAGATCCGGCCGTTCCTGGACTTCGCGATCTCCGGCAAGTGGTGTGCAGACATCCCGACGCGGCTCGGCAAGTTGCAGGACACCCACGGCCTTGCGGCTTTCCTACTGCTGGCACTGCTGCTCGCGCAGATCTCCCACCTGTACAGCTGGATCGTGATCGACTTCGCTCCTGGCGACAAGGCTGTCCAGCGAAGTGGCGTGGCCGCGGCTACCCACCTGGTAGCACCCATCCACAACACCGATGACGCTGCGCTCCGCGGCGTGGCGACCGTTGCCCGCCTGGTCCGGAGTAACCGCCGCCTCAACCCGGAGGTGGACCTCGTAGCAGTTGTCTTCGTAGGGTTCCGGAAGGTGGACGGCGAAGCCACCTCCGAGTTGACGAATCCTCGCGACAAGCTTGCAGCGATGCTGTCGGCAGCCGGGATGGATCCGAACATCATCCTCGACGAGTACATCCGCGACGCACGGAAGCTCGCCTCCCTTTGTCGCAACCAGGGCCGCCCGGCACGCGAGTTCGCACTCGCCGCCGCTGGCCAACTGCTCGATGCGGGTGGCGCTGCTGTCCCGCGACCGCGGGACGAAAACGGCCGCTACGCGGACGCAGAGGCCTCGGCCAAGCTCGCTGACGACTACTCCCAGTTGGCGCGAGTGCTCTTGGGCCGCGTCCGCCAGCACACCACCAACCTTCGTGACCAGCAGATGCAGGGGGCCTCGTGAGCAAGTCGACCACCAACAGCACGACCACGAAGGCTGCACGCGGCGGGGGCGGAGCCTCCCAGCAGCCCACGAGCAGGTCCACCATCAAGCCTCATCAGGTGATCCCCGAAGCAGACTTCGGGGGCGATGATGATGAGGAAGACGACTATCAGCCGCCCACGCGCGGCTTCACCCCTAAGCCGGCAGTCCCCCAGGCCCCTGCGGCGGTAGTCCCTGCCCAGGTGAGCGAGCCCACCGAGGAGGTGAAGGCGGTCGCTCCCGAGATGATCACCGCGCAGCCTTCGGCTTCTCCGGCCCTGCAGCCCGCAGCCGCCGGCCTCGGGGTGCCCGCTGGCGTCAAGGCAGACGTCGCCGACACAGCTACGGAGGGCCAGGCTGTTCCCCCGAGCACGCCAGCTACGGCTACCTCGCCGGTTCTGGAGGCCACCGCGGAGCGAAGCACTGACCTGTCGGACGAGTCCGCGAATGGGTCTGCCGTATCGGGAGCACTAGCTGGCACCGCCGACCAGACCACCAGCCTCAAGATCGAGTCGAACGCCTCGGTAGACGTCACCCCGCAGGCCCCCGACAGCCCTACGTGGACACCCCGGTACGCCCCCGCCGTGAGAACTTCCGCTTCGGTGTCCGTTGCCGCACCTGCTCGCCGCCCCGGACGTCGCCGGCCGATCGAGTCGTTCGATGCGGAGCGGCCACGGCCGCGCAACGAGGAGGCCGGGCAAGAGCTCGCTATGCGGGCCCCCCGGTACGCTGCGCTGCTCGGGGTGTACAGCGGAGGTCAGCTGGCGACCCTGCAGTTCGAGAGCCGCAACGTCAACCTGTACGGTCTTCTCGCCGATCAGGTCGGTGCTCAGGTCGTAGCGGACAAGGCGCTGCTGAAGAAGCTCACCAGCCAGCGCCCCCGGTTGACTCCCGCACACTACGTCGATGCAGCCCTGGAGCCGGTTCTCCGCCCGCTCGACCCGGAGGGCACCGACCTGGACAACCTCGAGGCGGAGCGGGAGTACGTCTGGGAACTCGCCCAGCGGGGCAATGCTTACCGGAAGTACATCAAGAGCGACCAAGACAGCGACAGCCTGCCTCACTACCGAGCGAAGATTCCCCTGCGCGCTGATGTCAACGCTCGGTTCAGCCGGCTGATCGACGTCATGGACTCGATGCAGGGCGTCCCGGCAAAGCCTTACGAGATCGTCAGTGCTGTGCTGGCGGAGTACCTGCTCGGCCTGGCTGGAGAGGTGCCAGCTTTGACCGAGGTGTTCGGTAAGTTCACCGAGGTGACCACCATCCAGTAGTGCACAAGCGAACTCTCTGAGCATGAAGCTCAGTTGGACCCGGCACTGCGCCAGACGGGGTCCTTGCCTTGCCTCACTCAGTCGTGTTGGCGGGGCAAGGGCCCTGTGCCGTCACAGCGTAGGCCCTAGCGAAGGCGGCTGCTGCGGGGGAGTGGTAGGCCTCGTTGAGATGGTGCAGGCGCACGATCTCGGCGTCGAAGTCGATTCCCTCGGGCGGGGTTCCGTCGGCCTGGTCGCTGATGGCGGCGGGGGGCTTGCCGGCGCTTTTGGCGGCGTGGGCGGCTCGGAGGGTCAGGGCCTCGACCATCGCGTCGAGGGCGTCGCCATGGAGGCCTTGGTCTTGGGCGGCCTGGCGGGCCTGGGCGCGGACGTGGTCGTCGGCGTAGGGGGTGAGCGCGAGGCTGGCGTCCCGGATCTCGATGACGAGCCGGTGAAGGCGGAGGCGCTGGCTCTGCCGCTTGGTGGGAGCCAGGACGATCTCGGGGACCTGGCCAGTGAGAGCTGACCACAGCGGGCTGATCTGGCGCAGGTGGCGGCGGTTGCGGATCGCGCGGGCGGCGACACCGCCAGCAGGGATGCTGTTGCCGATCAGGATGAGTGCCATCGCCACCCACTCGACGTTGTTGATCAGGTTCGCGTCGATCAGGTCGACGTCGACGAGCTGGGCGAACATCTGGATCATGCGCAAGGCCGTGTAGAGGACGCCGACCGCGGTTCCGACGGCGAGGACGCGCAGCCCGGTGCGCAGGAAGGCGGCGCCGGCGTTGCGGCTGGCGCTCCAGAAGAGCCAGGTGGCCACGGTCATGACGACGCCGAGGTAGCCGATGAAGACGGCGGCGTAGGTGGTGGCCGACCAGGAGCCGGCGTATGCCTCGTAGAAGTCGTCGACTTCGGTGGGCATCTGGATGCGGACGAAGAGCACGCTGAGGGAGACGGCCGCGGCGACGGCAAGGATGATGTGGGGCTTGCGGATCCTGGTCACCAGGTCGGGGCGAGCCATGGTGATCACGAACTCCAGGGCCGCGCCGCAGTCGATGATCCCGATGAGGTGCTTGAGCAGGATCGCCAGGTTCGTGATGCCGGCCGCGTGGTCGATGGCGTGCGAGACGGCGGGGATGCCGATGGTGGAGACGACGGCCAGGGCGGCGAAGCCGACCCACAGGGCCCGCTGTTTGGGGACGCGGATCGCGGAGGGCAGGCGCCAGAAGGTGACCGTCCAGAGCATGGCCAGGACGGCGATCTTGCCAGGGTTCATTTGCGTACCGGGTGCCCGAAGGCGTCGTTGAGGCGGTCGAGGATGGCGGCCGAGCCGGCCCGATGGGACTTCGGGTTCGCTTCGTTGCGCGATGCGCGCTCGAGGATGAGGGTGGCCAGCTGCTCGGCATCGCGTTCCTGGGTGGAGTCGTACTTGGTGCGGCCCAGGAGCTGGAGGATGCGTTCGGGCGAGAAGCCGATGGCCTCGTCGGCCGGGCGCGGGGCTGCGATGCTGGCCCGGATGCGGGCGGCCTCGGCGCGGATGACGGAGGCGATCGGCAGGTCGGGGGAGTCGACGCCGGCGATCGCGCGCGAGGTGCGGGCCAGGGTGCGCTCGAAGTACTGCTCGGCGTCGGCGATGCCGGCCAGGGCGGGATCGGCGGGGTCCAGCTCGGGGGCGACGTGGCCCAGGAGCATGTGGCTGATCTCGTGCAGGATGATGTGGATCTTGAGGATGTCGGGGGCGCCGCCCTCGTAGAAGACGAGGTCCGCGACGTCGAGGCCGAGCCAGATTCCGCACGGCAGTTCGGGGTCGCGCGGGCCGTCCAGCGGCAGCAGGACCAGGGGGCGGCCTCGTTGGTCTTCGATGGCATCGCAGAAGGTGCCGAGTTCGAAGGGCTGCGGGATGGCGAGGTCGCGGGCGATCAAGGCGCAGGCGTCAGGTCGGTCCCGTCTCCACCACCAGCTCATGGCTCCCTCGCTGCTCGGCGCGCGGCGCGGTGGCCTGCGCAACGACATGCGGAAACAGCTGCTCCGCATGAGATCAGAAGCAGCTTAAGGGGGTTTTGTGGAGATCGAAAACCGTAATTTATGTGACTCGATGTCAAAATAGCTCGACCGAATTCACATGTGATTTCCGACTCAGTCCTTGCGGCGCTTTCGGGCGTTGGCCTCGGGGACCGCGGGGAGCCCCTCCCCCGCTCGGACTCCGTCGACGACGCTGGTGATGGCCTTCAGCGCCTTCTTCGACAGGCCGCCCAGGCGCAGCGTGAGCGCGCGCACCTGCTGGTCCTCGAGCACGGTGGCGAGCTCGTCGCCGGCCGCGGCCTTGTCGGCTCCGTCCCTGATCTCTTCGATCCGGGCGACCACCACTTCGGCCACTTCGTCATCGGTGAAATATCCGGTCGGCACGCCGAAGAATGAGGCGAGGGCCCGGAGCGAGTCGACTCCGGGGTTGGTGACCTTGCCGGAGCGGATGCTCTGGATGGTTCCGTGGGAGACGGTGGGGCCGTCGTCCGCGGCGGCGTTCTTCTTGATCAGGTCGGCGAGCTCTATGTAGCCGTACGGGCCGCGACCTTCGGGGTGGAGGGTGCGGATCAGGTAGTCGAGCCGCTGCGCGAGCGTGCCCGTCCCGACGAGGGCGTCTTCACCCATCCCGCGATCACCACTCCTTAGGCCTGGCTGGCCTCGATGTTGATTCCTTGACGATCCCCATTATCCAGACGTCTAGACGCCTAACGCTACACCTGGCGCGAAGTTCATCTAGCCAACTGTTGTGGATCTTCGCTATCTGCCGCTGCCGCCCGAGGCCCGCCTGACTCCGGTGATCACCGGAGGGTGATGGTCGGGCGACATCCAATCGGAGCCGAGCAGACTGCGAAATCCTTGCTCCCGCCAGCCTAGAGCGCCCCCCGGCCCCTCGATACCGCCGACGGCCCCCCTTGCCGTAGAGCTGCAAATATCACTGTGTGTGATGGGACTTGACAGCGACAGTGGGGGGCAACGTATGTTTCGAGCACGCCGCATCTAGCCGACTAGATGGCCTAAAACTGGTGGGTATGCAGTTCCATCCAGTTGCCTTGTGCCATCAGGCGGGGTGCGGCAGGGGGGCGAATCTGCCGCGACAGCGCGGACCGCAGCCCACAGCAAGGCCGGTGCCTAGGGGGTAGCACCCCCCCAGGCACCGGGACGCGGCTCCTGCTCGGAGCTGCGGACCACTGGGTCCTCGACCGTCCAGCCCTAGGAAGCGATTCGGTCAAGATCCCTTGGACAAGGGCAGTGTTTCATGCGACCCACCCTGCGCAAAGACGTGGCCGTGGCCGGGCAGCCGGCGCACACCGTCCGGTGCGGCACGAGGCCGACTCCGCCGACCGCACCGATGACCTCCTGTGCCCTCGCCTCGGGCCCCCGCACGGCAGGGCCGGCCTCGGTGCCGTCGCCCGCCTCCGGCCGCGGGGAGCCGATGCCCGCCGCCGCGCGCCGCTTCGTCGGCCTTCTCCGGGTACCGACCCGCCTCTGCTGCCGGAGCGCTCTGCGCTGACCGGCCGGCCCACGGCCTTCGGGCCGTGCCCGCACCGCGATGACCCCCGGCCTCGGGCCCGGCGCTGACCACGCCGTCCGGCCGGGGCGAGCACCTGGGGGCGCCGTGCTGACCACCCGGCGCCCCCAGAACGGCGGAGGCTCCCGCGCCTTCCCCTTCTTCTCCTGCCCTCTTCGCGTCCCGAGACGGACCACCCATGCCTTCAGACACCCTTTTCCTCCGTATATGTCCGCGCGCTGCGGCCTCCGGTGCGCTGATCGCCGCGCTCGGCATGACGCTGGCGGCCTGCGGCTCGGCCAGCAGCAGCCACCAGACGGCTGCTCCGGCCGCGGCCCCCTCATCGGCCGGTGCCTCCAGCGCCGCCGCGAGCGGCCCGGCCGTTCCCGGCACCGGGACGATCCCGCTGCCGGCGGGCTCGGCCGCCGCGAGCGACGGCTCCGGGCTGCCGGCCGACGCCGCCCAGGCCGCCTCCCAGTTCGTCACGGCCTGGGCTTCGCACGATGCCCGGCCCGGTCATGACACCGCGTTCACCGACGCCGGCAAGCGCGCGGCCGAGTTCGCCTCCGCCGACCTCGGCGCCTCCCTGTCGATGGCCCGGCCCTCCTCCGCCGCCCAGTGGCAGCGCTGGAGCCAGGACCAGGCCGTGGTCGTCGCCACGGTCTCCAAGGTGTCCGTGCCCGACGGAGCCCCGGCACCGAGCGCCACCAGCGCCCTGGCCCGGGTCCTCTACCGGGTCACCGTCACCCCGGCCCAGGGCAAGGCGGCCACGGAGGACGAGCAGGTCGCCGTCCAGTTGGAACGCGGCACGGACGGGCGGTGGCGCGTGATCGCGCTGCCGTACGCGTGAGGCGGGCGGCGTGAAGAAGATCGCCATCTCCGCCGCCGTCGTCGTCGCCCTGTTCTGCGGGGGGATCTTCGCCCTGCTGATGATGCTGGCCGGCGCGGGCGGTGCCAGCGCCGCCACTTTGAACGGGCCCGGCGGTGGCATCACCAGCAGCGCACCCGTCCCGGACTGGCTGCGCACCCTGATCACCAACGCCACCGCGAAGGGCTGCCCGCAGGTCACGCCCAGCCTCTTGGCCGCGCAGCTCTACCAGGAGTCCAGCTTCAGCCCGCTGGCCACCAGCAAGGTCGGCGCACAGGGCATCGCCCAGTTCATGCCCGGCACCTGGGCGACCTACGGCGTCGACGGCAACGGCGACGGCAAGAAGGACATCTGGGATCCGGCCGACGCGGTGCCGGCCGCGGTCGCCTACGACTGCGCGCTGGCGAACGACGTCAAGCAGGTCCCGGGCGACAGCACCGACAACATGCTGGCCGCGTACAACGCGGGCCCGGGCGCGGTGATCCAGTACGGCGGAATCCCCCCGTACACCGAGACCCGCGACTACGTGAAGCAGATCCGGGACCTGGCCACCAAGTGGGCGTCCACCGGCGGCCTGGTGCCGCTGCCGCCCGGCTCCGGCGGAGCTGCGACCGCGATCGCCGCTGCCGAGACCGCGCTGAACACCTGGTACCAGTGGGGCGGCACCTGCCAGGCACCGTTCACCGGTGCCAAGGGCTGCGACTGCTCCTCGCTGATGCAGATGGCGTGGGCCGCGGCCGGCGTGAATCTGCCGCGCACCACCTACGACCAGGTCAACGTCGGCTCCCCGGTCGCCTCCGTGTCCCAACTCGCCCCCGGTGACCTGCTGTTCACCCCGGGGTCGGACGGTTCGGCCTCCCAGCCCGGTCACGTCGGGATGTACATCGGCGGCGGCCAGGTGATCGATGCACCGCACACGGGGGCCGTCGTACGGATCACCCCGCTCACCCAGTGGACCGGTTCGGCCGGCCCGATCAACACCATCGTCGCGATGCGCCACATCGGGTAGCTCGCGGCCCACCCCCTCGACTCTCCCGTCCGGCGCACCGCCGGCGCGGAGTCCTCCTCCCCGAAGGGATCTCACCATGCCTGCTCTGGGCGCGAAGATGCAGTACCTGGCCGACGGCGTCGGCGACGTGGTCGGCGGCGTCAAGCCGTCCTGGGGCCCGTTCGGGTCCGTCGGCAACACCTCCAAGACCCTGCTCGCGGTGATCGCCGCCCTGGTCCTGGCGATCTCGGTCGGCACCTTCCTGTTCGGCATCGCCAAGTCGAAGGGCTGGGTCGGCTCCGGCAACAGCACCATGCACACCGACACCGGCAAGGGCCAGATCGTCGGCGGCCTCGTCGGGATCTTCCTGGTCGCCTCGTGCGCCACCATCGTCAGCATCGTCTACGGCATGGGCATCTGAGGCGGCCTCGATGACCAGCGACGTTTCTACCAATGAGCGGTCGTGGACGGCCGCGCCCGCCCCCCGCCCGCGCCGCCGGGCACTGAAGATCAGCACCGGCTTGGTGGCCGTCCTGGTCACGGCCGGGCTGGTGACCGCGGGCCTTCGCGGCTCGCACACCAGCCCGGCACCCGCCGGCCCCGCCGCAGCACCGGCTGCGGCGGCCGGCACCGGGACCGGCACCGGTTCCTCCAGCGGCCTGCACCTCAAGGACGGGGTACCCGTCGGGTACGCCCGCACCGAGGACGGCGCGAAGTCGGCCGCCACGAACTACCAGATCGCCCAGTCCACGGCCGGCTTCCTCGCGAACCCGGACGTGCGGCACAAGGTGAGCGCGGTCGTGATGGCCCCCGACGCCCTGGCGCAGCGTCTGGCCACCATCGACAGCCAGAGCCAGAACGCGATGACGAACCTCGGCATCAACGCCAACGGGCAGACGCAGGACGGCGCCCCGCTGATCAACCGCCAGGCGGTGCTCTCCGCGACCGTCTCCTCCTTCAGTACGGACGTCGCCACCGTGCAGCTGTGGACCGTGGCGGTCACCGGGGTGGCGGCCACCGGCTCGCAGATGCCTCCCACCAGCGAGTTCTCCACCTGGAACTACACGCTGACCTGGACGGGCGGCGACTGGAAGGCGGTGTCGATCACCCGCTCCGCGGCGCTGGTCCCGCAGGCCACCACCGGTCAGCCCTCCTCGCCCAACTCCTTCCGAGACCTGGGGGGTGACGCGGGTGCTCCGCCGTTCGCAGGCTGACGCCACGCCGCGCCGACGGCTGCGGCGCCTCCTGGCGGCCACCGGCATCACCGGGGTCCTCGCCTCGCTGATGCTCCTGTTCACCGCCCCCACGGCTCAGGCCGACCCCGCGGTGTGCGACATCCCCGGCGTCTCGACCGTGTGCGACGTGGTCAGCGGCGCCACCGGTGTCGCCTCCTTCGTCTCCGACCCGTTCGGGTTCATCGCGGGGAAGATGGGTGAGGGCGCCAAGTGGTTCCTCGCCAAGGTGATGGACCTGATGCAGTCGACGTCCAAGGTCGACTTCACCAACCCGGGCTTCCTCAAGCAGTACGCCCTGATCTTCGCCGCCAGCGCGATCCTGACCGTGGTGCTGTGGCTGATCGCGGTGGCCAAGCGCGCGGTGCGCGGTGTCTCGATCGCCACCGCCATGTCCGAGGCGATCGGCCTGCTCGCTCTGCAGGTCCTCGTCTCCGCGTTCACCCCCGCCGTCCTGATGCTGCTCAACCAGATCGTCGACGACCTGACCAAGGTGTTCGCGGGCAACGCGGTGGACGAGGGCAAGAAGTTCATCGACACGCTGACCAAGGCCATCTCGGCGACGGGCTCCAACGCACCCAGCGCGATGATCCTGATCTTCCTCGGGATCATGGTCGCCGCGCTGCTCGTCTGGATCGAGCTGCTGGTGCGCGCAGGCGCACTGTACATCGGCGCAGCGCTCGGTCCGCTGGTCAACAGCGGCCTGGTCGACCGCGACCTGTGGGGCCGGTCGAAGAAGTGGGTCGGCATGCTGTTCGCGCTGCTGCTGAGCAAGCCCATCTTGTTCGCGCTGTTCGGGCTGGCCGCCAGCATCGAGAACTCGGATACCAAGACGGACAGCGACACCGCCAGCACCGTGCTGGTCGGCGCCTTGATGATGTTCCTCGCCGTGTTCTCCTCCGCCACCCTCTACAAGTGGGTGCCCAGCTTTGGCGACGACATGGCGCACCTGATGCACACCCGCAAGGCCGCCGCCCAGGCCGGCCCGGTCGCGGCCATCCCCGGCCCGGTCCAGGCGAGCCAGCAGGCCATGAACGCGCGGATGATGCAGAGCTCGATCGTCGGCGGCTCCGGAGCGGGCGCCGGTGCAGGTGCCGGTGGTGCCGCCGGTGCGGCCGGCGGGCCGGTCGCCGCAGCGGCCATGGCCGCCAAGGCCGGCATGGACATCGCGAAGAACAAGGTGAACGACGCCGCGACGATCCCCGACCACGGTGCCGGGCAAGGCACCGGTGGCGAAGGCGGGCAGGACGGCTCGATGCCCAGCACGGTGCGCGGCTCTGCCGGAGCCGGCGACTCGATCGTGCCGACCGGCACCGGCACCGGCGCCGAGGCGCCCGCGCCGACGGACACCGGCGCTCCTGGCACTGCCACCGGGGGGACTCCCACCGGAAGCTCGATTGTGGCGACCGGCACCAACGCCGCCGCCACCGCGCTGGGCTCGACCCCGGCCGGCGACGGAGCCGCGGACACCACCGGGCCGTCGACGGGTTCCTCGACGCTCAGCGGCACAGCGACCTCCGCTCCGAGCACCCCGTCCGTGGTGCCCTCCCAGCCGGGAACGGCAGCCGGGTCGCCGAGCACGGCCAGCCCGTCCAGCCCCACCCCCGGGTCCGACTCCGGCTCCGGGTCCAGCTCCAGCTCGTCGGGCCAGCCGAGCGCAGCGCCCACCAACCCGGCCGGGCCGTCCACGGTCACCACCGGCACCGCCGCCCCGTCCCCGTCGCCGACCGCGGCCCAGGCTCCGGCACCCGCCGCAGCTCCCGTTCCGGCCGGTGCTCCGGCCCCCGCCGCGGCGGCCGTGGCAACGCCCCCGGCACCGGTGCCGGGACCCGCCGCGCCGACCGCGGCCCGGACCGGCACCGGTGCTGCCCCCGTCCAGAACACCGCGCCCGCCCCGGCGCCCGCGCAGAGCGCGCCCGCAGCGGGCCCCGCGATTCCCCAAGGAAGTGATCACTGATGGCCGCCGAGAGCAGTTACGTCTTCGGCAAGGACAGGCCGACCGGCCTGGTCGGCAAGCGGGACCTGGGGGAGCAGGTGCTGCTGGTCGGCGCCGGAGCGATCGCGGTGGTGGGCGGCTGGATCTTCTCCGGCACCCCGGTGCTGGCGATCCCCGCGATCGCTGTCCCGGTCGTACTGGCCGTGCTGACCGTCCTGGTGCCCTACAAGCCCAAGGGCGCAGCAGCACGGCGCACCTACTACAAGTGGTGGCGGATCCAGCGCGACTACAAGCGCACGATGCGCACGACCGGCGGGGTGTGGACTTCTCCGGCGATCGAGGCCGGGGTGCAGCGCGACGGCACCGCGCCGGCCGCCGCGCTGGAGCCCGCTCCGGGCATCACCTCGATGCGGCCGTTGACGGGCTCGGTGCGCGGGCAGGACATCGCGGTGGTGCTCCAGCCCGAGCTGGGCTGCGTCACCATCGCGCTGGAGGTCTCCTCGCGCGGCCACGCCGGCAAGGACCGGGCCGAGCAGGCCCTGGCCCTGGAGCGGTGGGGCGAGCTCCTCGACAGCTTCGGCAACTCCGCCGACAACCCGATCGACCGGATCTCGGTGCTGGCCCGCCAGCTCAAGTCCGACCCCGAGGCACACCAGCAGTACGTCGCCACCCGCGCCGCCTCCCCGGCCACCGCCAAGGTGCCCGCCTGGCTCGACAAGTCCTACGACGCGCTGGCCAACGCCGTGAGCACCTCGGCGGAGGAGCACCGCTACTACGTGGTGGCCTACGCGAGTTGGAGCAAGGACTTCGCGGCCGAGGCGCACGAGCGCGGTGACGGCGACGAGGGCATCCTCGCCGTCATGTCGGCCGCCGCCGAGGAGCTGTGGGCGCGGTGCGAGGACGCGGAGCTGCGCGTGGTCGCGCCCGTGGACCTGGGCACGATGACCGCGATCATCCGCAACACCTACGACCCGGACCACGCGATCTGGGACGACACCCTCCCTCTCCAGCACGCCTTCCCCCGCCAGGTGGACGTGCGCGACGAGCGCTACTTCCGGGCCCGGGCCGCGGACTCGCCCACCGGCTGGTACCACGCCACCGCCGCCGTGGTGTCCTGGCCGACCACCCCGGTGGGCCCGGACTTCCTGGCGCCGCTGCTGATCGGCCTGCCGGACATCATCCGCACCGTCGCGGTCACCAGCCACCTGGAGCCCAACGACCGAGCCGTGAAGCGGATGCTCGCCGAGGACACCAACAACCAGGCCGAGATCCAGCGTGACCTGCGCAAGGGCAAGAACATCGACCCCCGCGACGTGATCGCCCGGGACCGGGCCAGCCAGCGCGGCATGGAGCTGGCCGCCTCCGGCGCGGCCGGCTCGGCGATCGTCGGCTACATCACCGTCTCGGCGCGCACCGAGAAGGAGCTCGCCAAGGCCAAGCGGGACACCACCGCCAAGTCCCGCAGCTCCCACCTCGGGATCGAGTGGCTCGACCTCGAGCACCACCGCGCGATCTTCAACACGCTGCCGTTCGGCGGAGGTATCCGGATATGAGCCTGCTCCTGGCGACCTCGCCGACCACCGTCCGGCGGCCCCTGCACACCACCACCCGCGCCTCCCAGTCGCTCTACCTGCCGATCGCCCCGCCCACCCTGGGCAGCGCCGGCGTGGTCATCGGCCGCGAGCTGTTCAGCGGGAAGGCCTTCGTCTACTGCCCGTTCAGCATCTTCGGCGACGGCCTGCCCGGCGGAAACATGCTGGTCATGGGCGACACCGGCCGCGGCAAGTCGTCCCTGAACAAGACGTACGCGCTGCGCCAGGCCCGGATGGGCCGTCAGATCGCCGTCCTCGACACCAAGGAGCAGAAGGAGTCCGGCGAGGGCGAGTGGGCGGCCGTGTGCCGCGCGCTCACCGGCAAGGACCCGATCAAGTTCGTCCCCGGCGGCGGCCCCGGATCGGCCTGCATCAACCCGCTGGACCCGGCGATCTCCGGCCGGCGCCAGGTGGAGCTGGTGCGCACCATCGTGGAGCTCGGCCTGGGCCGCGCCCTGGACGAGTTCGCCGGCTCGGCGCTGCGCATCGCGGTGCGCCGGGCCAACGAACGCGGCGAGGCCGAGGGCCGGGTCGCCACCCTGCCCGACGTCGCGTACGCCCTGCGGCACCCCTCCGAGCAGGACGCCGCAGCGAAGAAGCGCACCGTGGACGAGCTGCTGGCCGACGGCCTGGAGACCTCCTACGTCCTGGACCGGCTGTGCGGCGGCACCAAGGACGACGTCAACGGCGGCGGCGACCTGGTCGGCATGCTGGACGGGCCCACGTCGCTGAACGTCGACCTCGACGCCCTGATGATCGTCTTCGACCTCGCGCGGGTGCCCTCCGGCGGCGTGGCGATGACCATCCTCATGGCCGTCATCTCGGTGTTCCTGGAGGAGGTGTGGCTGCGCGGCGAGTGCGAGTGCGGCACCGCGCCGGACACCCACCAGCGGGTCACCACCGACGAGGCCTCCGGCGCCTGGCGCCGCGGCGGCAACCCCGCCACCGGCTGCGCCCAGTACAACCAGCGCAAGCGGCTGCTGATCTTCGAGGAGGCCTGGCACATCCTCGGCACTCCGCAGCTGGCGAAGCTGCTGGAGAAGTTCCTCAAGTTCGCCCGCGGCTACGGCCTGAGCTGCATCTTCATCGTCCACCACCTCAGTGACGTGGACGACAGCGCCGAGACGGCGGCCGCGCTGAAGATGGCCGACACGATCGTCATCTACTCGATGAAGGCGGACGAGGCCAAGGCGGTGGTCGCCCGGCTCGGCTTGCCGGCCTGGACGGCCGGACACATCCCGCGCCTTCGCCGCGGCGTCGCGCTGTGGATGGTCGGCGAGACCGTCTACCCCGGAGTCCAGCACCTGCTGACCGACACCGAGCAGCTGCTGTGCTTCTCCTCCAACGCGATGACCGAGCAGCTGGCGCCCGACGACGCCGACGCGTTCGACAGGGAGCTGGCCGATGCTGCCTGACGAGCCGCCGCGCCCGGTCCACGTGCCGGCCGCCGTCCTGCTGGGCCGCCTGGTGCTCGAGAGCGCCAGGCCCCGCCTGCCCGGTGGGCGCGGCAAGGCCGTGCCCACCGGCTGGTGGGTGTCCTACGTCTGCACCGACTGCCTGGAGCCGCAGCACGACGCGCTGCCGGACCTGCCGGTCCGCGCCGACCGGGACGCTCTGACCGCCGGTGCCACCGCCTTCTTCGGGGAGCCGTGCGTCCTGCGCTCCTGCCCGGACGGCTTCGCCGTCTACCCGGCCGACCGGGTGCGCTGGTAAGCCGCCCCGCACGGAGAGGAAACGTTTCCCTTGACCGCGTCCGCCCTCGCCCCGATGTCCGGCCACGCCCCGGTGGCCGCGCTGCTCGGCCAGCTGGTCCTCGAACGCGGCCCGTGGTCCGGGACTACTGCCGGCCACCAGGCCGCCGTGCCGGGCTGGTGGGTGTACTACACCTGCCGCTGCTGCCTCCAGGAGCAGTTCGAGCCGCTGCCCGACCTGCCCGCCGAGGCCGACGAGCAGCGGCTGACCAGCCGGGTGTCCGCGCTGTTCTGGCAGCCGTGCGCCCTGCGGCCGATCGAGGACGGCTACGCGGTGCACCCCGCCGGGGTGTGCCCGTGAGGATCCACCCCGGCCGGGCCGGGGCCACCGACCTCGCGGAGGAGACCCGCGACGACGAGCGGCTGAGCGTCACCGCGCTCGGGCTGCTGGACGTGCTGCTGGCAGCAGCACGGCACGGCCGGTCGCTGACGATGGAGGTCCTCGCGCGCCACCGCGGCCCCAGCCGCGAGCAACTGGTCGACGCGACCCGCGACCTCATCGCGACGGGCTATGTGGCCAGGGTCAAGCACCACACCCGCGGCCGGTGGGGCACCGACCTGTACGCCTTCGCGACCCCGGCCACCCGTGAGGAGCTGGCCGCGTTGCGCGAGCACTACCCGGACGCCGTGTCCGTGACCGTCGAGCCCGACGCCCCGTCAGAACCTGCGGCCGGCACCACCCCGTTCACTACCCGGGCGCGCGCGGCCACCGGTGCGGGCGGCCGTTCGGCCGCGTCCACCACCACACCGGACGGGGAGCCTGCCGACACCCGCACGGTGCGCGCCGTCCTGGCGCAGCTGCCCGGCCCGCTGGCCGGGCTGCTGCCGCAGCACCTTCCCGCGTCGGTGCTGGAAGCGGCACGCCGGGAGCTGGCGGCCGGGCGGACTCCCGAGCAGTTGGTCGAGCGGATCCAGCGACGGTGGGAGCTGCACGGCTACGCGGGCAAGGCCGCGGCCGGCGCGCTGACCAGCCCACTGGGTGTCGCCGTGGCGCTGGTGCGCCACGGCGAGTGCCCGGACCCCATGTGCGAGGACGGGGTCCGCGTCGACAGCGGCGAAACCTGTCCTCGCTGCGCGGAGCGCCGCGAGGAGCACCGCGCGCGCCGCGCCGCGGCTGCACCGGCCGACCGGCCCGGCCCCGGAGCACCCTCCGCGGCCCCGGCGGCGCGCCCCACGCCGACTCCGCCACCGTTCGCCTCGCTGCAGCTGGGCACCTCGCAGCCGGACCCGGCGACGACCAGGGCCGGGCTGGGCCGGGTGCGCGCCGCGCTGGCCGCCTCCAAGAGCAAGATCACCAGCCCGCACGGCTCCAGGAGCGCACGATGACCGACCTTCCCTCGATGTTCGGCGGCGCCGGAGCTGCGCAGTACGCCCCTTGGGCGCTGTTGGGGATCACCGCCCCGGTGGCCGCGCTGGTTCTCAAGCCGTGGGACCGCAAGGGCAACGGCGCGACCTGGGGCGGCCGGGCAGTGGAGAAGCAGCTGCGTGCACCGCAGGAGCTCGCCGAGCGCCAGGACCGGCTGATCGCCGGACGCGGCACGGTGTCCAAGAAGCTGGTGGCCGCTCAGCCGTGCCTGTCCGGGATCGCGTTCGGCGTACCGGGCAGCGGCAAGACCATGGGCCTGCTGCTGCCCAACGCCCTGGAGTGGGCGGGCCCGCTGGTCATCACCACGACCAAGGCCAGCGACCTCGACCTGATCTACGCCCGCCGGGCCGCCGACGGCAAGCCCGTCCATGTCGTGGCCCCCGGCGGCATCCCCGGGCGCGACACCGCGCACTGGTCACCGGTGGACTACTGCAAGACGGAGGAAGACGCGGACCGGATGGCGAAGTGGCTCGCCGAAGCCGCCGCCTCCGCCAACAACCCCGACTCGCAGACCTGGCTGGAGCAGGCGCAGCCGATCGTCAAGGGCCTGCTGCTGGCCGCCCGCGTCTCGGGCCAGGGCATCGAGGGGTTCCGGCGCTGGCTGCGCCTGGGCAAGGACGCGGCGGACACCGTCGAGGGGATCCTCACCGACGGCGGCTTCCCGGACGTCGCCGACGAGTACGCCTCCCCGTGGCGGCGCCTGCACGACGACGGTGTCGGCTCGGTGCAGCTGACCTTGAACGTGATCGCCCGGGTCTACACGGACAAGGCCGTCCGCGAGACCAGCAGCCGCTCCGACTTCGACGTCGCCGAGATGCTGGAGCAGGGCGGCACCCTGGCGATCGTCGCCTCCACCTCGGACAGCAAGCGGTTCGCGCCGCTGATCACCGCGCTGATCGCCTCCGTGATCCACGCCGCCGAGGCCAAGTACGCCCGCACCGGCAAGGCCCTCTCGCCGGCCCTGGGATTGCTGATCGACGAGGCCGGAAATCTGCTGCGCTACCCCGAGCTGCCGAACATCCTGACCACCGGGCGCGGCATGGGGATCGTACTGTTGACGATCTGGCACGACCTGTCCCAGCTGCGCACCAGCCTGGGCGATGACAAGGCCAACACGGTCTTCTCCGCCTCCCCGATGCGGATGCTGCTGCCGGGCGTCGCCGACGAGGCGACCTTGAGCTACTTCAACACGATGCTGGGCCGGGCCGAGGTGAAGAAGGCGACGGTGACCCGCGGCAGCGACGGCACCCAGTCGAGCACCACCTCCACCTCCGAGCACGACCTCGCGCCGATCCACGCCCTGCAGCAGCTCGACGACTTCACCGCGGTCGTGCAGTACCACAACAAGCGGCCGATCCGGGTGAGCCTGCGCAACGCCGAGGGCGACAAGGACCTGGTGGCCCTGACCGCCCTGGCCCAGGGGCGATCCACGAAGGAGCTGACGTATGCCTGACGACCTGGACCCCGCCGACGACGCCCCCGGCGAGGAGGAAGAGGAGGTGATCGAGGGCGAGCTCGTCGACGAGAGGACCGGCGAGATCCTCGACGAGGACGACTTCGAGGCGGAGATCGACGAGGCGGACCTCGCGGGCTGGGTGTTCGACGCGATGGAGCCGGCCGTCCGCCGCGAGCGGATGAACGAGCTGCGGATCTGGGTCACCTGGCTGGTGCGCACCCAGCGCAAGCACGCCGAGATCACCCCCTGCTGGTACCGGCACGAGGACGTGCGTGATCGCCTCGCCGCGCTGTTCGTCGCCTGGGTGCGCGTCTACAGCCCCGGCGACAAGCGCGACACCGCGGAGGCGGACTGGTTTCTGATCATGGACCGCATCGTCGCCGGCCTCCAGCTCAAGGAGTGCACGGCGGCACGCCACCACGAGCCGGAGGAGCGGCAGTTCGCCGAGCGCGAGGACGAGTACCTGCTCTACACCAAGACCAGCGACGCGATGACCCGCCCGGCCAGCCACCCGGCGGTCCACGAGATGCTGCGCCAGGGGGTCGAGGCATGACCCGTACGACCCTGCCGGCCCCGACCGTCGTGGCGGCCGGGCGAGTGTGGCCGCACTGGGCGGCGATCGCCGACTTCACCGCCCCGGGCGGGCAGTTGCTGCGCGGCCAGCTCGGGTTCCATCTGGAGCTGCCGCCGTACGCCACCTCGGTGGCGCTGCTGCTGGGCCGCGACAACGCGGGCAGCCGCTTCACGAAGGTGCTCTCCTGGCCGTTCGCCCGACACCTGCTGCACCAGCCGATGGCCTGGTGGCCGGTGGCGGACTCCGAACGGGCACAGCCCGGCTGGCCCGCACCGGACGGCCTGCTGTGCGTCACCGACCTCACCGCGGTGTGGCCGGCGTTCGCGCACCTGGCCGGTCACCCCTGCACGCAGGCGTTCGGCGGCGACGCCCAGGTCTGGCAGCAGGCCCGGCGCTCGGCGCTGTCCAGCGAGATCGCCCGCCAGGACGGCCCGGGCGGCAGCTGGACGATCCGGGTCGCCGAGCGGGTGGCGCCGTGGCTGACCGCGCACTGGTCGGTGCCGTACCCGGCCCGCAACGCACCGGTCTCGCGCACCCTGGCCGCCGTCACGCTGACCCGCACCGGCAGCGCGCTGCGCGGGCGCCGCGACGCCGTCCTGGAACTGGACGAGCTGCCGGCGGCGGCCGCCGCGCTCGCCCAGGTCATGGTCGGCGCCGCCCGCACCCCCTCACCCGACGCCGCCGCCGGGGCCGCGTCCCTTCGTGATCTGCTGTGGCGGTACGCCGAAGGCCAGGTCGTCGCCGAGGGCGACCTGACCAGCGCCCACCGGCCGGCCTCCTGCTGGCTGGCCGCGGTGACTGCGCCGACCGGTTCTCTGTCCCCTATATACAAGGAGTCGCGATGAGCACCCCCCGCCCGCGCGAGAGCGGCCAGCGGATGGCCGACGCACACGCCGCCCGGATCGAGCGGGCCGTCGCCGCGGGAACGCTGCCCGCCGACATCGGCGAGGCGCTGAAGGATCCCGGGCTGAGCCGGTGGCGAGCGGCTGCGGGCTTCTGCGTCGTCGACGACTTCGCCCAGCTGCACGGCCCGGCCTTCGGCACCGTCGAGGTGCCGACGGATCTCGTCGCGGGTGAGCTGCCGACCCGGTTCGACGTCGCCGACGCCCGGCTGCTGCGGGAGCTGTACCGGGTCGTGCTCGCCGACGGGACCGCCGAGCAGCAGGCCGCGCTGCTGAGTCCGCAGCTCCTGTCGGCGCTGTGGGCACCGGGCCTGGCCGAGGAACCGATCATGCGGGTGTGGGAGCACCGCTTCCCGCAGCTGACGTCCGGACGGTGAGCTGATCCGTGGACGAGCAGCAGAAGTGGGAGGTCGCCCGGGTCGCGCTGGACGCCGTGGGGGAGAAGTACGACTACGCCCTGGCCGGGAGCATGGCCTTGCGGGCCCACGGCCTGGCCGAGCGGCCTATCGACGACATCGACCTGTTCAACGCGGTGGACACCGACGGCGCCGCGGCCCGGGCCGAGGTCGTCCAGGCGCTGACCGAAGCCGGCTACGAGGTCGCCGTCGAGAAGGTCTGGGCGCTCAACCAGGCGGCGAACCTGAGCGTCGCCGACCCGCGCCGGCCCGACACCGAGCCGGTGCAGGTCCAGATGGTCCCGATGAAGACCAACTTCTACCCGGCCGAGATGGACGGCCTTCGGGTCCTGGCCGTGGAGGACTGCGTCCAGCTGAAGGCCGAGGCGATCGAGTGGCGCACCGAGGCCAAGGACTTCATCGACCTGAACCAGATGAACGCGGTCCTGGGCCCGGAGACCGTCGACGCCCACCTGGCCGCCAACAACCGCTCGCCGGTGGACCCGGTGGTCTTCCGCTCGCAGCTGGGCCAGGTCGCGGAGATCCCGGACGAGTCGTTCGCTCGCTACGAGGTGGACGCCTTCGAGGCCGCCGAGATCCGGATGAACATTCTGTCTTGGACCACCGAGCTGGCGGCGGACCGGCCCAACCCGCTGCAGGTGCAGGCCAACGGGCCCGCGGCCGGGGTGCAGGCCCTGTACCTGGACCAGGCCGAGGCGGCGGCGGAGCGGATCTCAGGCAACCAGCCGCACTCGATGCTCACCGACCACGACCTGACGATGGAGGCGGCGAAGAGCCACCGGCTGGCCGAGGTCGCCGAGGCCGAGGCCCAGAAGGCGAGTGAGGAGGCCGGGTGGATGCGCGCGAACTTCGAGGCCTCCGGCGGCGGCTCGTTCGCAGCGATGCTGCGCGACCAGGGCGCGGACCCGGAGCTCGTGCAGCGGGCGATCAACAGTGAGCAGGAGGACGTCGAACGCAAGGAGACGCTCTCGGGCGAACTCCAGCACCAGGCGGAGGGCCTGCGCGAGAAGGCCGACGACCTGGACGGGGAACTGGAGCGGCGCGCCGAGCTCGGACCGGAGGAGCGCGCGGCCGAGACCACGGTCCGCCGGGAGCTGCGGGGACAGATCACCGCCCGGCAGGAACCGAGCTGGAACAATGCCCTGGCCAGGGCCACCGCGCCGACGCCGCACCAGAAGCAGGCCGCCCGCGCCTAGCGGGCACCTCGGCGGAGCAGCTACTGCGGAGTCGCCGCCGGTTGACCGACATGGTCACCCCGGCCGCGCTCCTGCCCCGAAAACGTGGGCCGGACCGGGGCGGGCGTCAGCACCGCAGCCTTCTGGACGCGGTCGACCGCGCGCCTCAGGTGGTAGTTGACCAGGGCCAGCGCGGTGCCGTCCAGGCGCTCGGCGGCCTTCAGGTGCTCCAGTGCCGGCCCCAGCAGACGGCCGGATTCCTGCTGCTGCTCGCCGGCCTGCGCACACCAGGCCAGGGTGTGCTCCACCTTCTCGAGAACCTCGTCGAGGAACGGCACTTCGCCGAGTGCCGGCACCTCCCAGGCGCACATCTGCAGATCGAGGGCGAGCAGCCGCTCGTCGCGCCGCCGCGCCCACCACCGGTCCGGATTCTCGGGAGTCGCCACGTCCTGATCATCGTGCACCAGCAGCCGGAACGTGACCGAAATCGGTCAACAGGACGCAGTACCGGGTCCGCCGCCGACTCGGCGGCGCCCCGCCGAGGGGCCGATCGAGAGGTCGCGCCGACCACCTGTGCTACCCGGCGTACGCTGCCGTGCGGGGCCTCCCGGAGCGACGACCGCGAGGCCCCAACCCCAACTGCGCCCGTGTCGCTGTAGGCCGCGCGATCCGCCCGTGGCCGGCCGAACCACCCCCCGTGCGTGCGGCTCAGAGCGGCTCTCGACCGAAGTGAGGGGCGGGTGACGCCGCTGCGCGACCGCATCGGAACCTGCCCTGCTCACGGGCCGACGTCCTTGTTATGGTCTCCCGACGTACACCAACCAGGGGGAACCATGCACCACCGGACAACCACGATCGCCCTGGCCGGCGCGCTGCTCGCGCTCACCGTCACCGCGTGCTCCAGCAGCAGCGGCCACACCGGCCCGGGCGCCGCGGCAGCCGAGCCTGCACCGTTGACCGCCCAGCAGCTGCAGCAGCGGCTGCTGACCACCACCGAGCTGGGCTCCGACTACGTGCAATCGACCAGCAGCACGGTCAGAACCGGCGACGTCGGCATGCAGGGCTGCCCGGCGCTGGAGAAGCTGGCTGGCGCGTCTGGCGGCAAGCCGCTCGCGTTCACCGCCAAGGCCACCGCCGGGTTCGCCTACACCGGTCCGGACGGCGTCTCCGTGCTCAGCGAGGAGCTGCACAGCGACACCGCGGCGAAGCTCTCCTCGGGTGTGAAGGCGCTCTTCGACGCGTACGCCTCGTGCCCGTCGTTCCAGATGACCGCGGGCTCCTCCCCGGTCCAGATCACCATCGCCAAGATGACTCCGGCCCCGCTCGGAGACGAGCAGTACCGGCAGACGATGACGATCGCGACCTCCACCTCGACCACCGTCATCGAGCAGGCGGCGGTCCGCGTCGGCACGGTGGAGGTCATGCTGACCGGCGCGCCGGGTTTGGTCGAGAAGCAGCTCCCGCAGGCCGTCCAGAAGGCCCGGACCGCGGCCTGACCCTGGGTGTGGCCCGGCCAGTCTTCCGACCCGCGTACTGGCTGCACCGGTGCACCCCGATACTGGGCCGGTGGCGAACATGGACCTCGCGGGCGCAGTGGCTGCCCTTCTCGACGGACGATTCGACGACCTGCTCGGCCTGGAGGAGAGCGTCTGGCTGGACGCGAAGGGCGGCATCTACGAGCTGGACAACCCGGCCAAGGCCGAGGAGCTCGTGAAGGATGTCGCCGCGTTCGCGAACACCGCGACCGGCGGGCTGCTGGTGGTCGGGATCGGCACCCAGGTCGAGCACGGGCAGGAGATCCTCGCCCATCTCAAGCCGGTGCCGCGTGGCCGGGTCGACCTGGACCGCCACCGGAAGCTGATCCGGGAGCGGATCACGCCGCCGCCGCGCGGGGTCGAGGTGGACTGGATCCCGGTCGACGACGAGAGCGGTGTGCTGCTCATCCATGTGCCCGCGCAGCTGCCGGGCCGGCTGCCGCACCTCGTGGCCGCACCGACCCGCGGGGCGCAGGGGCACCCCGACTCGGTGGCGGTCCCGGTCCGTGAGGGGGACGGGACGGTCTGGCTGCCGAGGACGGAGGTCCAGCGTCTGCTGGCGGCCGGCTGGACGGCGACAGGCGGTCCCAGTCATGAGGTTCTCGCCGAGATCGCGGCGCAGGCCGCGTCCGCGGCGGTGCAGCAGAAGGCGTCCGCCGTCGTGCCGATCGCGCCCGGTGAGGGCATGCCTTCGGCTCAGCGGCGGTGGGCCGCGGCGTACGAGGCTCTCGGCGGCGAGAAGGTTCTCGGTACTGCGGACGGCCGGATCTACGCCGAGGGCCCGGGACTGGTCCAGCACTTCGCCGGGACCGGCACGGGCCGCGGCTGGGTGTTGTGCGAGCTGTCGGGGCGTCCGGTGGTCGCGGTGCCGGAGGGCGTGTGGGAGGCCATGCGGTTGGAGGGGAGCGGTGCCCTTGGCGGCGACTCCTTCGCCGCGCTCGGGTTCCCGGACCCCGGCGCGGTGGAAGCGGGAGCTGCGCCGGCTCTGGTGGACGGCGCCGCCGGCGAGGTTCGATTGATCAACGGTTCGTGGGGGCCGGGCCGGCTGGTGCGGCGCGGCGACGGGGCGGCGTGGCAGTGGGAGCCGCAGCTGCAGTTCAGCTCGGAGTCGACCCGCGCGGGCCGGAACTGGACCTCCCAGGTGGCGGCCCCGCAGCTGCGCCTGCGCGTGATCGCCACCCTGCCGTGGGCCGACGCCCGCACCTTCGAGGTGGAGCAGGTGGAGCGCAGGAAGCTGCTGGGTGGGCTTGGGGCGAGCCAGCTGTCGCAGTACTTGGGCGTGCTCGCGATGCACCACGGCTCCGATTTCTGGATGCCGAAGTGGGACGCCGGGCAGCTGCCGGGCAGCCGGAACTCGTTCAGCTACGCCGCCGTTCTCACCGGAGCGGACGGTCGGACGGCGCTGTCCGGCGAGGTCTTCCTGGCCCTGCCGAACTCCGCCGACTCCTCGGTGGTGACCTGTGCCGAGGTGAAGGTGGGGGAGCGGGACGCCTGGGATCAACTCGTCCGCGCAGACGGGCAGCCGGGGTCGGAGCCGAAGGAGCGACTGACTCTGGAGGACCTGTACGAGTTCACCGTGGCCGCGTTGGAGATGGCCACCGAGGAGCTGCCGGGGTCGTTGAGCACAGGGGCGTCTCAGCGGCGGTGGAGCAGCGTTCCGACGGCGGAGATCCGGCTGACGGCGGAGTACCCGCACGATCATTCCGGGCCCCGGCGGCCGGTCGCGGACTTCATCGACTTCTCCGCCTTCGGTGCCCCCGCCGGCAGGGAGTTCACCGAGATGGCGGTGACCGTCGTGGCACCGCCGGTCCTGCAAGGGGAGACCCGCCGGGCCGTCGCCCGGCAGGCGCTGGTGCGGATGGGCCGGGACTTCGGCTTCCTGGACGCCGACGAGTCCGCGTTCTGATCCTTGTTGCACGGCCTGCAACAGGCCTCGTCCGGCGCCCCACGGCGGGGTTTTCCGCTGCGGGTGCGCGGCGGCAGATGCGGGCGCACCGTGAAGCCATGGCCTTGATTGTGCTGCTGGAGCTGATGGAACCTGCCGACGCCAGGGTCGTCCTGGCGAGCGGGGAGCCGGTGGAGTCGTCGGCGGTCCGGCAGGTCCACGCAGCGCCTTCGGACCCGGACGTACCGGGTGATCCGGGATCGACCACGGCCTGCGGCCGGGAGACCAGCGGGCTGATCGTGGAGCACTGGACGCCGTCCGGCCCGGGCGGGCGCTGGTGGCCTCCACGCTGGGCGGGACGGATCTGCCCGGACTGCGCGAAGGCGGTGCGGGCGGCGGGCTGACCACCGGGCAGCCCTGGTCTGGCGGGTACCCGGGTGTCAGCGGCGGCGGCCGTTGTTGCGGTTGCGGTCCTGCTCGAGCTGCTGGCGGGTCGCGTCCTGCGCCGCGTTCTGGGCACGTTGCTGCTGGGCCTGGGCGGCGGCGCGGGTGCGGTCGGCGTCCTCCGCCTGGCGCTGTTGGGGGTCCATCGCGGCGCGGGTGCGGGCCTCGCTGCGCAGTCCGCCGGCCCGCTCGCGCTGGTCGGCGGCGCGGCGTCGGAGTTGCTCGGCGGTGAGCCGTGCACGGGTGGCGTCTCCGGCGGTGACCTCGCGCTCGGTCGCGGTGATGGCCTCGATGCTGCCGCCCAGCTGCTGCCACTGGGCCAGGGCGCGCTCGTGCCCGGCCGGGTCGCCGGCCAGCGGGGTGATTCGCTGGATCTCGGTCCGGATCTCGGCGGCGCGCTGCTCGGCGGCGGCCGCGGCGGCCTGGGCACGGGCGGCCTGCTCCTGGACGGCGTCGCGCTCGGGACCGCGCAGGACCGGCCGGCCGAAGCGGCCGGTCGCCGCCAGTCGGGTGGCCGCTTCGGCGGCGTCTGCGACGGCGGAACGCTGCTGCTCGCCGAGCTGACCGAGGTCGGTCTGCGCCTGGCGCAGCGTCGTGATCGCCTCGACGTGCTCGGCGAGGGTGGCGGTCTCGGTGTCGATCCGGCCGCCCGGGGCGAGGTCCGCGTCCAGCGCGGCGGCGCGCCGCTCGGCCTCGTCCGCCTCCAGGTCGGCCAGTCGGGCGGTGGCCAGCGCGTTGGCCTGGGCCTCCTTGAGCGCGGTGTCGGTCAGGCGGCCGAAGGGTCGCTGGCGCCAGGCCGGGGACTGGGCAGTGGGCTCGGGTCCGAGCGCGGCGAGGGCGACTTCGGCGTCGGAGCCGGAGCGCTCGGCTGCCCGGTCCTCGATCGCCTGCGGGGCGAGCTCGGTGACCTCGACCTCCACATTCCGGGCGTGCTGCTCGGCCTGCCGGGCGGCCTCGGCGGCGTGCTCGGCTGCCTCGGCGAGTTCCTCGGCGCGCGCCAGCGCGGTGGGGATGTCGGTGCTGCGGCCCGGCTGCTGGGCGGCCTTGAGCATCGTCTCGGCGCGGTTGGCCGCGTCGGCGGCGGCCTGCTCGGCGGCGGTAGCAGCCAGGCGGGCGGTGTGTGCTTCGTCGGCCGCCTGGGCGGCGCGGGCCGCGCGGGCACCGGCTTCCTCGCCGCGGCGGGCCTGCTCGACCAGTCGCTGGCGGTCGGCTTCGGCGACCGGCTGGTGGGCGGGCTGCAGCTGGTGCCACGTGGTGATCGTGGCGCGGGCGGCGTCGTGGTCCAGGGCCTGGATCGGCTCGGTCGGGCGCGGGCCGACGGCCACGTCCTCGCGGCCGTAGTCCCAGCGCTGGCGGTAGCTGTCGACGGCACGGGCGGCGTCCATCCAGGCCGTCCGGCGCGGGTCCTCGACCTCGGGCAGGGGGCCCAGCGCGTCCAGCCAGCGGGCACCGGCCTCGACGGCGGCCAGCACGCGGGCGGTGGCGACGGCTTCCTCGACGGGCGGTTGACCGTCGCGCCACAGGCGGCGCAGGTGGTCGGGTCCGGGTTCCGGGGCGGGGCCGAGCGGGGTGGCGTCGGTCCACTGGGCGAGGTCGCGGTAGGCCGCCGCAGAGGCCAGGTTGGCCCGCCAGGCGGCGGCCTCCTGCGGGTCGGCGGGCGAGGGGCCGAACGCGGCTGCCCAGCCGGTGGCGAGGGTGGCCTCCTCGGCGGCGGTGGCGGCCAGCGCCTCGGCGCGCGCCGCGATGTCGCGGGCCAGGGCGTGGGCGAAGGCGTTCTTCTCGCTGTCGTCGGCGGTGGGGAGGACGAGGTGGAGCTGGTCCAGGACGCGCTGCCCGGTGGCCTGGGCGAGCGGGCGCTGCTCGGCGGCGTCGAGCGCGGCGAGGACCTGCTCGTCCTGGTGGAGGCGCCAGTGGAGGACGGCGGCCACGTCCTCGGCGTCGCCGAAGCCGCGCGTCGGGATGGCTCGCTGGAGGGCCTCGATGGAGTCGCTGCCGCCGGCGTCGATGCGGGTCATGACGTCGCGCAGCGCCGGCCACGCTTCGGCGGTGACGATCCGCTCGGCCAGCGGGACCCGCTCGCGCAGCTCCAGCAGGCGATCCCCGGCGAGGTCGTCCAGGGTGAAACGCAGCTGCGGCACCAGGGTGTGCAGCGCCTCGGAGGCGTCCAGGGATTCGCGCTGGGCGACGGTGGCAGAGCGGGTGGTGCCGTCCGTCTCGACGATCTGCGCCCACGCCTGCCGGGCAGTCCTCACCGGGTCGGGCTCGCCGACGATCGGCACCCGGTCAGGGGTGATGACCAGGTAGATGAAGTTCGCGAAGCGGCCGCGGGTTGCCGACGGATAGGCGCCGTTGCGGGTCATGCCCTGGGCGAACAGCGCGTGGGCGGTATCGGTGGTCAGGCCCTGCGCGCGGTCCTTGGTGACGGCGTAGCCGAGCTCGACCGAGTGCTCGACGTAGGGCGCGGGCAGCACCGCGTTCGCCTTGGAGTCGGTGGAGCGCACGACGAGGCTGCCGTCGCGCCGGACCCGGGTGACGGTCCACATGTCGCCGTTGCGGACGTAGCCGCGCCCGCCGTGGACCTTGATCTTCCGGTCGATCTTGCGGGTGACGATGGTGTCGCCGGCGCCCGCGCGGTTGCCGTCGCTCAGGCGCGTCGTACGCCGGTCCTGGACGATGCCGTCGCGGATCAGGTCTTCCTGGGCGCGGGCGGACAGGGCCGCGGCGGTGGCGTTGTCGGAGGCGATCAGGATGGAGCGCAGGCCGTCGCGGGTGTCGGCCCGCCAGGCGTCGTACGCCTTCTCGGCCATCGCGTCGGCGCTGCCGGCCGCGATCCGGCCCCGGGAGTGGTAGGCGTCGAAGGAGCCCTTGGCGTCGCCCAGGGCCAGCGCCTTGGCCGCCTCGATCTCCCAGGTCCGCAGTGCCCCGTCGTGGTCGCGGAAGCGGCGGACCTCGTGCAGGTAGATGGCTCCGGCGTCCGCCTCGATCTGCGCGAGCAGTCCGCCGGGGCCGGGCGCACCGAGCTGCAGCGGGTCGCCGACGGGCACCAGCCGGCCGCCCTTCGCGGCGGCCTGGCGGAGCATGGAGGCCATGTCGGTCGAGGCGGCCTGGCCTGCCTCGTCGATGATGACGATCGCCTCAGCGGGCAGCTGCCACTCCGGGTCCTGGGTGGCGAAGAACTCGCTCATCGTGAGCCAGCGGCGCAGGTTCTCGGTGCGGATCCTGGCCTCGTCGCCGAGGATGTCCGCCTGGACCTGCCCGTTGGAGAAGCCGATCACCGGGAAGCCGTAGACGTCGCCGACCTCGCGCAGCAGGGCCATGATCGTGGTCTTGCCGGCGCCCGCGCGGCCGATGATGGCCTGCACCTGGCGGTCGCCGGTGAAGACTCCGCGCACGGCGGCGAGCTGCTCCTCGCTGGGGTCGAAGCCGCGCTCGGCGCGGCCGGCTTCGAGGGCGGCGTCGATCTGCTCGACGGTCAGGGTCCGCACCGCCGAGGGGGCGAGCGCGGCTTCGACCACGGCGCGCTCGGCGGCCTTGATGTTGTGGCTGGTGTAGCGGGTGCACCCCGCGTCCAAGAACAGCGAGGTCCCGTCCTCGCGGATGTAGGCGGACGGCACGGGCAGCAGCGCCGGCATGTCTACGAGCTCGCACCAGGTCGGCGACAGCGCCGCCGAGGTGAGCTGCTGAACCACCGAGTCGTACTGGTCGCCGAGCTTGATGTGCCAGCCCGTCGTTGTCAGCTGACGGATCACCTCGGCCTCGGCGTTGGGCCTGCTCCAGGTCTCGCGCTGCTGCTCCAGCACGGTCACGACCGAGCGCGGGATGTCCTCCAGCCGGGTGTCGCGGCGTGCCGCGAGGGCCATCTCCTCGGGGGTGCGCGGCGCCTTCTTGGCGGCCTTGGCGGCCTTGGCCGATGCCCTCTGGCTGATCTCCAGGATGTTCTCGGGTTGCGCCAGCCCGGCCGCCCGGGCCCGGCTGCGCCAGTCCTCGCGGGAGTCGGCCTCGCTGCGCAGCTCCTTCTCGGGGCGGGCGGTGAGGGCGGCGACCTGGCCGAGCTGGTACAGCTCGGCCCGGTTCGGCTCGCGCTCCTCGCGGGCGCGGAAGGTGCTGAGCAGGGTGCGCAGGTGCTTCTCGGTCTGCTGGCGGCGGGAGGAGAAGTCGAGCAGCACCGGCTTCTCGACGCCCCGGAATTCGCGGACCGGGCGCTTGTCGAACGACAGGCTGTCCTCGCGTTCGGTGGCGGTGATGCCCAGGTCAGCGGCCATGCCGCGCTCGACCTCGGCGGTGTAGAGCTCGCCGAACGTCACGCGCATGCGGTGCAGCGGGCGGGCGTCGAGCGCGAGCCACTTGCCGTCCACCAGGACCTTCGAGCTGATGGCGATGTGGCGGTGGAAGGCCGGGTCCCCGGCCCGGCTCGACTGGTGCGTGAAGACCGCGCCGGTCAGCCCCTCGGTACGGACCTGGGCCACGCCGTTGGCTCCGATTCGGGCGTACGCGGCGTCCGCCTCGATGCGATCCCACATCTTCCGGAAGGCTCGCTCCTCGATGGCGAGCAGCTTCTCGCGGCCCTCGTCGTCGGCCACGGCGAGCATCGCCTGCCAGCTCTTGACGGGGGAGACGACCATCTCCCAGCCCGCCCGGGCGGCGCGCTCGCCGGCCTGCTCGACCTGGGCCCGGAGCAGGTCCTTGCGCGCTTGGGAGGCGTTGGGCTCCAGCAGCAGCCGGGCTGCGTACCGCTGCTCGACGGTCTTGTACTGACGCCACCGGCGACCCAGCGTCTCGCCGGAGGACGGGTCCTCGCCGTACTTGAACAGCGCGTCGGCGTGCTGCTGGGTGACCTCGCCGTTCAGGCCCAGGACCTCCGCCCCGAGGCCGATCCAGACACCCGGGGTGTCGACTCCCTCGGCCCAGTGAGCGTTGTTCTCCTTGACGCCCAGGGTGCGGTCGTCGGAGGCGACGGTGCTCAGCAGGTAGTCGATGCCGGTGCCAGCTGACACCGGGTGGATGGTCAGCATTCGCACCCTCGGGCGCCGCCACAGAACCCCTGGTCAGAGGCTATGGCGGCGTCCATCTGGGTGATCACGGAGCTGATCGTATCCGATCGGTACGACGATCTGAAAAGTAATGCACATGGTGTGGTGAAGAGGAGTAGGAGCGGGAGCGAGGGCGGAGCGGGAGCGAGGGCGGAGCGGGAGCGAGGGCGGAGCGGGAGCGAGGGCGGAGCGGGAGCGAGGGCGGAGCGGGAG